>CAYXNG010000018.1:0-17210 GCA_964466635.1 uncultured Candidatus Peribacteria bacterium
CCGTTGGGGTTAACTTTCTGACCCATAGTTAGGAAGCAGAGGAAACCGAGGAATCGGAGGATTCCGAGGAAGAAGAAGTAGATTCCTTAGGAGCACTCTGTGTGGAGCTATCTTTTACAGGAGCGGTCTTCTTTTGTGAAGGCTTGGCTGCTGCTTTCTTTGGTGCAGATGCCTTCTTCTCCGTCTTTCCATCACCGATGCCGAGTGTAATGCTGATATGGCTGAGGAACTTCGTCATGGGGCGGATGCGACCGCGAGCCATGGGAACTCCACGTGCATAACCCAGGCTCTGGTTGACGACGATCGTCTTGATGACGAGGTCGGTTGGATGCTGCTTATCGTTGTGGCGTGCATTCGCGACAGCCGACTTCAGCAGCTCCTCGATGAGACGAGCACTCTTCTTGTGCGTGCGGGAGAGCAACAACATGGCCTCACCTACGGGCATGCCGCGGACCATCTTTGCGACGATGTTCGCTTTCTTGGGCGCGATGCGGGCGGAACGGAGGTAGGCTTTCATGGGTTAGATAGGGAGTGGCTTATTTAGCGGCAGGAGTACCGGGAGCTGCAGCGGCTTTACCGCCGTGTGACTTGAATTTCGTGGTCCAGGAGAATTCACCGAGTTTGTGTCCCACCATCTGCTCCGTGACATACACCGCAGGGAATTCTTTGCCGTTGTGAACCGCGAAGGTGAATCCGACGAACTCCGGTGGAATATCGCAATCGCGTGCCCAGGTCTTGATGATCTTCTTCTCGCCTTTGTCGATCATCTGCATGACCTTCTTCATCAACTTCTCGTCGATGTGTGGGCCTTTCTTGAGAGATCTGGACATAGGAGCTAGGAAGTAGGAGGTAGAGGGATTACTTCTTCTTATTCTTCTTTACGCGGCGGCGGATAATCAGATCGTTGGAGCGATGCTTACGCTTGCGGGTTTTGACACCGAATGCCTTCTTACCCCACGGGGTCTTCGGCGCTTTCAAACCGATCGACACGTGACCTTCACCACCTCCGTGCGGGTGATCGACCGCGTTCATGGACTGACCGAGAACCTGCGGGCGACGTCCCATCCAGCGGATGCGACCAGCCTTACCGATGGTAATGAGGTTGTGTTCGGGGTTGGAAACGATACCGATGGTGGCTGCGCACTCCTTGCGAACGCGGCGCATTTCGCTGGAGGGAAGCTGAACGATGGCAAAGTCTCCGTCGATACCGACCAGCGTCGCCGATGTTCCGGCGGAACGGACGATCTTTCCACCGCGACCTGCATCGAGCTCGATGTTGAAGATCTTGTATCCGACTGGGATGTACTGCATCTGCATGCGGTTTCCGGTCTTCACCTTGGTGCGCTCACCTGCGACAACCTGATCGCCTTCCTTCAACCCCTGCGGCGCGAGCACGTAGCGCTTCTCACCATCTGCGTAGTGAAGAAGAGCAATGCGCGCGGTGCGGTTCGGATCGTATTCGAAGGCAATGACCGATGCCGGAATATTCATCTTGTCGATCTGGCGGAAGTCGATGTCGCGCCAGAGCTTCTTGTGTCCACCTCCGCGATGACGGATGGAGATGCGGCCCTTGCCGTCACGACCCGAGATGCGCTGCTTACCGCGGCTCAGACTCTTCTCCGGGCGCTTTTTGGCGAGCCCGCTGAAGTCCGCAACCGTCATCTGACGGCGTGCAGAGGTCGTTGGTTTGATCTTCTTGAGAGGCATGGGAGCTTAGGAAGCGTTGAACTGGGCAAGATCGAGAGGCTTACTGTCGGATGCGAGCGTGATGACCGCCTTCTTGCTGCGGTGACGGCGAGTAAAGATTCGTCCTGCGCCGATGAAGCGGGCCTTGGGGCGTACGCGCATGACGCGGACGCTGACGGGCTTCACACCAAAGTGTGTCTCGAGCGCGCGAGCGATATCGATTTTTGTCGCGGCGGGGTCCACCTGAACTGTATAGGTGCGAATGGACTTCAGGCGCTCGGTCTTCTCGGTGACGGGATTGCCGATAATGACGCGGGAGAGTTCCATGGGAGATTAGGAAGCTTTTTTGGTAGAAGATTTCTTGGCTGGCACCTTCTTAACAGCCTTTTTCTTGGCAACAGGCTTCTCGGAAGATTCGTCGGATGTTGCCTTCTTGCGTGGAGCAATACCCTCCTTCTTTCCGAACAACGCTTCAGCTTTCTCGATGGCGTCACCGACGAAAATCAGGTGGCGAGAGTTGAGGATGTCCTCAACGTTGAGGTAGGCAGCTGTCACCGTCTTCACACCATCGATATTGCGGGCGGAGAGGCGGAGTGACTGGTGCGCACCCGGCGTGACAACCAGAATGCGGCGACCGAGCTCAACGGGCAGCTTCTTGAGCAATTCGAATGCTGTTTTCGTCTTGATGGTTTCAGGGTAGTTATCGAGACCGAGGATGGCACCCTTGCCCGCCTGAAGGGTGAGGCTGGAGCGCAGCGCAGCATGGCGCATCTTCTTCGGCATGTCCTTTGTGTAGTTCTTATCGTTCTGGGGACCGAAGATCTTTCCACCTCCGCGCATCAACGGGTTACGGATGTTACCGTGACGTGCGCCTCCTGTGTGCTTCTGGGCGACGATCTTGCGGGTGGAACCGGACACCATTCCGCGAGTCTTCACATGTGCAGGACTCTGGCGGCGGTTTGCCTGCTGCATGGTGACAGCCTGGTGCATCAGTCCGAAGTTCACTTCAGCACCGAACAGCGAGGCCGGAAGATCCATGGACTTCGTCTTGGAGCCGTTGGCGGAGAAAATGTCGATCTGCATGGGTGGATGGATTATTTGGCGGCTTCAAGGGTAAGGAACACGTGGGCGCCTGCAGGTCCCGGAACCGGGCCCTTAATGGCGATGATGTTCTTGGCTGTATCGTTCACAATCACGGCGCGGTGCTTCAGGGTCAATTTATCGGTTCCCATGTGACCGGCCATTTTGTGACCGCGGAAAATGCGTCCCGGGCTGGTTCTCATACCGACGGAACCTGGCTCGCGCTTGAAGTGCGATCCGTGGCTCTTGGGTCCACCGTGGAATCCGTGGCGCTTCATGACACCCTGGAATCCCTTTCCTTTGGAAACACTTTCGACGGTCACCATGCTCTCGGCGGGGAGAACATCGGCAGCAACGGTCTTTCCAGCCTCCAATCCGTCGAGGGATTCGACGCGGAATTCTTTCTGGACGCTGTAATTCGTATTGGTCTTTCCTTTGCGGCTCTTCCATTCCTTGGAACCGATGCCGAGGACGACCGCGTTATATCCGTCCTTTGCCTCGGTCTTCGTCCGAACAACGACGTTCGGCTCGACTTCCAAATACGTCACAGCGACCGCTTCTCCGGTGGGGAGAAACGCGCGAGACATGCCGACTTTCTTCGCAATGACACCAATCATAAGATGCTGATGTCCTTCGACAAGCTCAGGATGACGAGCTGTGCCAAAGGGCTTATAAAGGCTAAAAACTTACCCAATCGGCAATCCCAGAGGTTCCTCTGGTCCGCTTAGTCTCGATCTGAAACGGCGGACTTGAACCGTAGGAGGCTGAGATTCGTTGAATCTCTGCATTCCGAATGGAGCTGCGGGAGTTTAGGAATGTTTCGGTGCTGTGTCAAAGGAAAATTGCGCGCTAGATTCCACCTCGTTTGTCTTTTTCGATAACGTCGAAGAGAAGCTGAATCTGCTGGTCTAGGGGCATGTCGGATGTCGGCCATGGCCGATTCAACGCTTCAATGACCTCGTCGACCGTCATCTTCATGATATCGTGTTCGGGCGGAATACCACGTGAAACTGCTGTTTTCGTCTCTAAAACCTGATTCTCTGGGTTGTGCAGAGGTGTATTCATGTTTTATACATTACTATATTTTATATATTTGTCAATATATAGCAGATACGTCAATACGCGCTCTATTGCGCGCCCCATCGACCGATAAGCCATCGGATGCCGCAGGATATCAGGAAGATCCAGCCAAACGACAAGGCAAACCCCAGAACCGATCCTAATGCGATCATATCGGTTCCCAGCAGCCGGACGGCGGCGACCCACGGCCACAGACATATAATAAGGAGGAGTTGAACGGCCCACGGTGTTTGAAGGCAGTTTCCCGCGCCGTTCAGGGCACAGAGGAGGGTGTAGTACAACAGACCCGCAGAAACGCCTGTAACGACGAATGACGGGATAATTGTGGCGGATGTTGGACGGAAGAAGTGCATAGATACGAATATACGATGGATAAAGTGATCCGTAACTGAATACATTTTGTATTCTATATAGTCATTATTGTTCACAAAATGTGTACAAAATCTGCGGGGACAGTCGCGGTGCGACCGGAGACGAACGCGCGCAGGACATCTTGAGCTCCCTCAATCGACAATTGATCGTGATCGATCACCAAATCGGGGTTTGCCGGCTCCTCGTAGGGGCGATCGGCGGCGCCAAGTCCGGCACGGCGCACGTAAATCCAGACCGGATGACAGATCGCATCGAGTTCGGCACGAACGGAGGCGAATGGAGCGATGACCGCAACGACCACGAGGAATCCCCTGCTCTGCAAATGAGCCGCGAGTCGTGCGACACGCAGGTTATGTTTGCGACGATCTTCCGGCGTCAGCGTTTCATCGACCGAGATCGTCGCACGCATGTCGTCACCGTCCAAGACGATGCAGCGACGTGCAAGCGGATGGTCGGTCGCCAGCTCTTCGTTCAGATAGCGCTCAAGGCCGTCGGCGAGCGTGCTCTTGCCGGCGCCGGTGTTGCCGGTGAGCCAAAGGATGGGGAAACGATTCATGGAATGAATGATACAAGATACAAAGATTACAACAGTGGGGTCACCCTTCGACTACGCTCACCATGACACGCTTGGATCTTCACATCCCGTACAATTCTTTTCGTATATTCGTCGCCGAAATAGCTTCCGTCTGCGCATCAAGCTTAATGAGGTCATACCCGACATCACGGCCGATGTAGACCGTCAGCGCAGCGCCGGGATCATCGATGGTTTGGATGATGACCCGGTTTTCATCGGGGAAGACTGCGCGAATCAGTGCTTTGCGCTTCTCGACATCAAACGGATTTTTCTCTGTCGCTTCCGTATCACGCATCAGGATAATGCAGCGATCGTTTTCACTGAGAATTTTCTCGACACACTTCTTGTGTCCGTCGTGGAACGGTTGGAAGCGGCCGACGAACACGCCTGTGCGAATGGAGGTGCTCATGCACAGATGATGCGACGACGTTGGATGAAATACAAGATATGGCGATCGAGTGAATCAGACGGTAGCATTGCACCATGGATCCTATTCGACATCAGAAAGCACAAACCATCCGCGCAAACGGAGGTCAACCCTATGCCGCCGCATTTGAGCGGACAGGCAAACTGGCGGATGCAAAACTGGAGAAAGATGGAACGGAGGTCCGCATTGCCGGACGCATCGTGCTCAAGCGCGATATGGGCAAGATGACCTTCGCAACGTTGCAGGACGAAACCGGCCGCCTGCAGATTGCCCTCAAAGATGACGTGATCGGATCGAAAGCGCATGAAGAATTTTTGTCGCTGACGGATCTCGGTGATTTTATCGGCATTATCGGTGAGCGCTTTGCGACACAGCGCGGTGAGCCGACGGTGATGGTGAAGGAGTGGACCATGCTCAGCAAAGCGCTGCGTCAGCCGCCGGAGAAATGGCACGGCGTGCAGGACCAGGAAATCGCATGGCGCCAGCGCTATCTGGACATGATGAGCAACCGCGAGACGATGGAGCGCTTCCTCTTCCGCAGCCAGTTCGTGAAGTTCCTCCGCGAGTTCTACTGGGAGAACGGATTTACCGAAGTTGAAACACCGGTATTAGTGAATGCCGCATCCGGCGCCCTTGCCACACCGTTCAAGACGCACCACAACGCGTATGACCTCGATATCTTCCTGCGCATTGCGCCGGAGACGTTCCTGAAAGAATGTCTGGTCGGAGGGTTTGATCGTGTGTTTGAAATCGGTCGCGTGTTCCGCAACGAAGGTGTCGATCCATCTCACCTCCAGGACTTCACGATGGTGGAACACTACGCGTCATACTGGGACTACACGAAGAATATGGAGTTTGCGGAGAAGATGCTCTCAAACATCCTGATGAAACTGCTCGGCACAATGAAGGTGAAGATCCCCGATCGCGACGGCAACGTCGTCGAAGTCGACTTCACGCCGCCCTGGCCGCGCTTAACTCTGCGCGAAGCGATTCAGAACGCCTGCGGTATTGATTTTGATCAGTATGAAACCGCTGCAGCCCTACGGGAAGCCATGAACAAGAAGAAGATCAAACTCGATGTGCCGGTTGACCAACTCGGCCGCGGTAACTTGATTGACCAGCTCTACAAGAAAGTCAGCCGCCCGAGCATCATCAATCCGACGTTCATTATGAATCATCCGTTGGATCTGTCCCCTCTTGCGCGCAAGAACGACGACAATCCGATGATCACCGATCGCTTCCAGCTGGTCGTCAGTGGATGGGAAATCGTCAACGCGTACAGCGAATTGGTCGACCCGGTCGATCAGGCTGAGCGATTTGATCAGCAGGCGAAGGCCTCCGCTGGAGGTGATAGTGATGCACACAGAAAGGATGACGAATTCGTCACCGCGCTGGAGTACGGCTGCCCGCCATGTTCCGGATTCGGTATGGGTATTGATCGTATTGTCGCGCTTCTGACGTGTCAGATGAATTTGAGGGATGTTGTCTTATTCCCACTCATGAAACCTGAGATGCTTAACGGACAACGGATAACGGACAACGACGTCGTACCTACGGTTATCCGTCAACCGTTATCCGCAGGATCAGACCATCTGTTACAACATGCAGATTACAGTCATCTATTGCCCGAAGCGCACAATTTGATTTCAGCCCATGCTGATGCGACAAAAGCCCACTTGATTGCGACCGGTGCGGCCATGGAAGCACTCGCCAAAAAATTCGGCGGCGACGCGCAGACGTGGAAAGTTGCCGGCATGCTCCACGACCTCGATTGGGACATGCTCGAGAAAGATTACGAACAGCACTGTGGTGACACGCTGGAACACCTGCTCTCGACCATTAAAGCTCCTGCGGAACTCCTCGCAGACATTCGTGCGCACTACGCATCAAAATACGGTGCGGACTATCCGCTCGATACGATGCTGCGAAAGTGCTTGTACTGCGTCGATGAGCTAACCGGCTTCATCATCGCGGTGACCAAGGTGCGACCAAGCAAGAAGATCGCCGATGTGGAAGTAAGCAGCGTCACAAAGAAGCTCAAGGACAAAGCCTTTGCCGCGCAGGTTGATCGAACGCAGATCAATCAATGCGAAGAGTTGATTGGCCTTCCACTGAACGAATTTGTCGGCATCACGCTAGATGCGATGAAGGGGGTGGCGGATGATTTGGGTTTATAGACAAGTGTCATCCCGAGCAGTGAACACGAAACGCTTCGACTACGCTCAGCGTGACACACTTGCAATAACCTCCTGAACCTGTGCTGCAACCACACTCGGCACACATCTGCTCATCATCATCGTCCGTCCAATCTCCCCCATCTTCTTTCGACGTTCGGGGTCATTCGCAAGGCTGATAATCGCATCGGCCATTGCTTCAACATCTTGATACGGCACAACAATCCCCGCCTCGCCGATCCACTCCGGAGCACCGCCGCTCTGCGCAAAACAGACGATCGGCTTTTTTAGCATCGCCGCTTCAATGTGCACAAGCGGTAGCGGATCTTCGCGCGAGGTGAGAGCAAAGACATCGGCGCGGTTGAGCAGTGGCGCAACGATCGATTGTTCCCCAACGAAGTGAAACCGTGCAGCAAGTGTATCGTCGATGACATGGACCGACCGCCATGTCCGCTGAAAAAATGGAAACGTCCAACCTCCGCCAATCCACAAAAAATGTGCCTGGGGAAGAGAATCACGAAGAGCCCTTCCCAAAGCGATAAATAGATCTATGCCCTTGCGCCAATCGGCGGTGCCAGCCATGGCGATTACGAATGCTGTATCGGGAATATCCGACAACTGAGCTGGGGAAACATATTCAAGCGAAGGATCGGCAACGGCTTCCGGAATGACACTGATCTTCTCGGATGGTATGGCAAAAATGTGGGACAATACCCGCGCAACGCAGGGTGCCGGAACGATGATTCTTTCAGAGCATGCGAACATAAAAGCGAGATGCGGAGTATGTCCACTGTGATGCAATCCAAAAGAAAGTTCATGAATATGAGAAATAATCGGGCACTTCAGTTCGCGGACCTGATGAATAATGGACGAGCTGGCTGCTGTGTTGAGATACACAAGGTCTACTTTTGATTGCATTCTTGCGCGGATAAATCGGGCAAGTTTCATCCGACCACGAATCCGATCAATCATTCCTGTCATCTCCTGCATCACTTTAAAAAGAAACTGAAGGACCTGCCTCTCCGTGAGAATGATCTTTGGCGGCGCTTTCCAGAGCACCGTCGTCGGACAGATTGCTGAAAAGTCGGCTACAAGCGGACCATTCCGTAGCACCAGTACCTCGCAAGATACGCCTTTTTGCGCCAGTTCACGGACAATCGCCAGCAGTGACGCCGGAGCACCGGTTCGTGATGCCTCGTGGCTGACAAACAGGATTCTCTTCATTGCTCATATGATACAGTGCAACAGTGAAATCTATTGTCTATTATTTGTTACATACGTTCAAACGGCTCTGGGATCAGACGGGTCTTCCGATGCCATCTGTCCTGCGTCTGCTGCGTCACAGGGTGCTGGGACTCTTTTTCCCGGTGGTGCCCATAAAAGGAAGCAGGCGCCACACACCGCAGCACGAGATGCAGGCGGATGACGTGAGTGTTATTATTCCGTGTCATAATTATGCGCGATACCTTGGGGACGCAATTGAGAGCGTGCTGCATCAAACATTCGAAGTCCGAGAAATTGTCGTGGTTGATGACTGTTCATCGGACAATACCGAAGAGGTTGCAAAGAGATACGCGGATAAAGGAGTTATGTACCTGCGCGGCGAATGGGACAACATTTCCCTGGCACGCAATGCCGGCGCAGCTGCGACGACATCGCCCTTTTTGCTCTTTCTTGATGCAGACGACCGCTTGGACGCGCACTATGTCCAAAAGTGCCTGCAGGCGATGATCGACCCGAATGTCGGTATTGCCTACGGCGATCTGCAGTGCTTTGGCGAAGAAACAACCCGAAGAAACATTCCGCCATTCGACCGGGGCGTCATGGAAAAAGCGAACTTCATCTCGTCTCACGCACTTATGCGTCGGCAAGCATTCGACATTGTGGGTGGATACCGCGTTATTCCCCATGCCTATGAAGACTGGGATTTGTATCAGCGTATCTTGGCGACTCCTTACAGGGCCGTAAGAGTAGATGCGACCGTTCTGTACAACGTTCACTCCGACAGCAGAGTCCACCGCCTCCCTGCCGATTACTTTAACAGTGCAAATGCTGCGGGGCGTGCTATCACGATATTCACTCCGTTCTGCGGGCGCACGGAAGTCTTTGAACGCTATCTTGCCGGCCTCAAGAATCTGGAATGTGACCGTTCAACGGTGCATCTGCACTGGTACAACAACAGCGATGATCCTGCCTTCGACGCATTGCTGCGCCGCTCCATCGGCAATCTCCCCTTCGCTTCGGTCACCTACACCCACGATCCTCTGCCGGATTTGTGGAAAACGTCATTCAGTCAGCTTGTACGCGGCCGCATGCGCGACAGACGCTCGGCTTATCTGTATGAGATGGCCGTTGTCCGCGCGTACAACGTCTTGCTCTCCAGCTGCACAACAACGCTGGCTCTGACGCTCGAAGACGACATTGTCCCGGAACCGGCGACTCTGCAGACGATGCTACGAGCGATGGATGAGCACACGGTGGCAGTTGTCGCACCGTACCGCTGTCCGGTTCAGGGGTATTTTATTGTCTGGGAAAAACGCGATGACGAACAGATCGTACACTTCAACGAAAAACCGAATGGAACCGGCGAGGTGGGCGGATCGGGATTCGGTTGCTCACTGTTCCGTATGTATGACCTGCGGCGACAACCGATTGTCACCCGCGTCGATCTGACGCCGCCCGAATGGTACGACATCATCGCTTTTCGCAATCTGGCAAAACGCGGAAAGATTCTGTGTGTCTGGGATTCGCACGTCGATCATATCTCCACGGAACGGTTTTTGCCTCCCGATCACCAACCGGCCTACCCGCAGGGCATGCCACAAAAACATGCCCGCGAATTAGCTGCATGAACGGAAATCATCCGCTATCCTCGCTCTCCTGTCATGACTTCTGATTCGCATGTTGCCGGCTTCTTTCCGCGTCTTAAGCGGATGTGGGTACGACTGGGAGAGCCGCTGCCCGGCCTGACACGGTTTATCCGCCACAGAATCATAGGCAAATGGCGGCCCGCACATGCCCCTGTACCTGCAAACGACATTCAAAAGGTCGCGGTGATCATCCCTTGCCATAATTACGCACGATACCTTGGCAAGGCGATTGAAAGTGTCATCCGCCAATCGTATCCGGTTGCAGAAATCATCGTGGTGGATGACGCATCGACCGATGAGACCCAGGAAGTCGCCCTGTCCTATGCGCCGGACGGAGTCCAATACATCCGTGGCGGGTGGCGCAGCGTCGGGAAAGCTCGTAACGCCGGACTGCATGCGACGAGCTCGCCCTATCTGATTTTTCTGGATGCCGACGATCTGCTCCATCCGGAGTATGTCCGCACAGGACTTGCTGCATTCGACAAGCATCCACAGGCCGGCATCGCCTGCAGCAACTACCAATCATTTGGGCGTTTTATGCAGTACCACTGCACGCCGGAAGTGGCAGGGATGGATGAATTCGAGATGTGGAACCCCATCCATGCGGGCTCAATGGTCCGCAGGCACGCGCTGCTTCAGGCGGGTGGCTGGTCCGAAAGACCCGATCAGCATAATGACTGGGTTACCTGGCGTCGCATTCTGCAACTGGGATGGAAGGTCGTGCGGAGTAACGGCTTGTATTACTACCGCATGCATGGCAAGAGCATGCTGGACGGCATGCGCGAGAATCATGCGTATGCCGACCAAGCGGGATTGCTGACGGGAAGAATGACTCTCTGCATCAGTTTGAGCGGCAGAACATGGATGTGGCCGCTGACGAAACGCTTTCTAGAAACACAGACGTATCCGCACGAACTGACGCGCTTGGTCATTCTTGATACATCGCAAGATCCGGAATTCGGCAAAGAAGTCCGCCAATGGATGAGTACCTCGGGGTACACGCACATGACCTACCACATGATGAACGTCGGCGAGAAAGGCGTGGCTGACCGCCCCCGGCGAGAAGTGGAAGCAGCAATCGGTGTCGCCTGCTCGATTATCTACAACACGTTCGCACGCATGGTGACCAGCCCCTTAACGCTGATTATAGAAGACGACGTCATCCCGCCGGCGGACGTGTTTGAAAGGCTTGCTCGCTCGCTGGAGCGCGATGTTGTGAGCGTCTCCGGTCTCTACTGGCATCGAACGGTTCGCAAACCCGTCTGCTGGGAATGGAATGAGCACGGCAAACCGATATTCGCCGAACCGGGTCGCGGACTCCAGGCGGTGGGCGGAACGGGATTCGGCTGCCTGTTGATCCGGTCGTCGGCATTGCGCAATCACGTCTTCCAGAGCGGCCCTCCGCACGGAAATTACGACGAGAACTTCTTCGCCGAACTCACGCAGAATACAGGGTATCGCGCGCTGATCGATTGGGACTGCGTGTGTCGTCATTATCAGAGTCCGGATGTCTGGTTCTGATATATCCGTCTTCCAGATAGAGAATGCGATCGCAGAAGCGCTCAAGATCCGACAAAGAATGGTTTACCATCAGCACTGTCTTGCCCGCCTCCTTCAGGTGCAACAAATGTGCTCTGCACTTTTTTTGGAAAGCGGCATCTCCGACAGCCAGAATCTCGTCGAAGAGATAGATATCACTGTCCATCAATGCACTCGCGGCAAATCCGACACGCAAATTCATGCCCGCGCTGTAGCACTTCATCGGAAGGTCTCGGTGTGACTCAACGCCGGCAAACTCGATAATCTGATCGACTGTGGAACGGATGTCGGCCGGACTGCGCCCGTGAAGCAGGCCATGAAGATAAATATTCTCGGGAGCGGAACGTTCGGGATGAAATCCGGCTGTGATATCGAAAAAACTCGAAACCGTTCCATGCGTTTTTACAGATCCGTAATCGGGCGGCACTAATCCTGCAAGGATGCGGAGCAGCGTGGTTTTTCCGGCTCCGTTCCGTCCGTATAGTCCCACCCATTCACCGCGGCGGAGCTCGAACGAGATATCTCGCAGAACATCGCGCGACCATTGCTGCTTATGAGCACGCCAGCGAATAACCCGGTCCTGCAGCATCACCGATGGGATGATCTGCGCTTGAAACGATTTAGAGATGCCGGTTGCGGACAGAAGAATGTCGCTCATCAGTATTCCTCAATGAAGTATGGACTGCGCCGCTGGAAAATCCAGCATCCGATGAGAAAAATAACAGCGCAGATAGCGGTAAAGGCACCGATGTGCAGCAGAGATGGAACACCGAGTGTATCTGGATACAACAGCGCACGGCGAGCGCCATAGATGAGAATACTCATGGGCTGAAAGCGGATAAAGATGTCGAACAGGCTCCAGAGTGAAAGTGCGAATGATTGGGTAAACAGCTCCCGTGCATCCTGTAGCACCGGGGCATCGGGCCGGAATGCGTACATGATCGGCGTTAACCAGAAGAGCACCGTCAGGATCACGTTCCAGAGATGTTGAATGTCACGATATTTTAATGCGTACGAGCCGAGGCTCATGCCGACACCGAGCGCGATGAGCGTTGTTTGGAGTAGGAGGATAGGCAAATACCATAACGCACTAAGCGGAATGCCATTGCCAATGAACAGGCAGAAGAAAAAGAAAATTGCGAGATACGTCAGCAGAATGATCATGTGCATCCACCCCGTACTGAGCACCAACAGAATACGGGGGAAAGCGACTTTCTTGATAATCAACGCTTTCTCCTGCGGCAGATGGATGCACGCTGTTGTCAACAATGAGAAGTGCTCCCACAGCACAATACCGAGGAACAGATAGAGCGGGTACAACGGGATATCCGCCGCAAAAGGACGGAAGATATGCAGAATGACTAAAAACTTTACTAACGGCACGATAAACGACCACAGATAGCCAAAAAACGAACCGCGGTACTTCAAGATAAAATCCGACCAACCGAAAGCGATGACAATTCGCGCCGAACGCAGAAGAGAAAATGTCTGCACGAAGGGAAGTATACCCGATCTTGCCCTACTTTCTCCGTCGATACAGCAGCCCTGCACTTGCTCCAGCAAGCATCACTGCCAGCGCTGCCGGGCCGGTGTCGGGGGTTGATGGTGCAGAGGGTTGAGAGGGTTGGCTGGGTTGGTTGGGTCCGGTAGGTTGGTTCTGATTGCTGTTCTCCGTGAACGGCAGCTCAACCACCTGCGCAGGGAGTGTCTGTGGTGCTCCGCGCTCGGGCACACAGGCAGACGAGCATCCATCACCATCAGTACTGTTTCCGTCATCACATTGTTCAAGGGGCGTATCGATAATGCCGTCGCCGCAACGACCGAGTCTGCAGTCTGTACGACAGTAAGCATTGGGAGCATCTGAGTTTTGCGAGCCGTTGTCACATTGCTCTCCGGCATCGGTGCGCAGATTTCCGCAGAAGTCAGGCAATGCTGCAATTTGCTGCGGCGTCAGACAGCGATTCAGAATGCAGCGGGACGTAAGAGGACAGTCTGAATCGGAAAGACAGAAGGAATCAGAAAGGCCGGCGAATATAGTCGACGAATCGGCGCCGTAGAACGGACGGGAGGAATCGCCACCGGACACCGTACCGCCTGTCGTTCCGCCAATGTTCGACGTATCGGTACCGGTTGTACCGGACGTTGTGCCCCCGGTTATGCCGCCTGTCGAACCGCTCGATACGCGAGAACTGAGCCGTGAAGATGTGGAACCGAAGAAATCCGTGGAAGAACTTGATCGGGAAGACGAGCGAGAAGAGGAGAGAGAAGATGTACGAGACGACGAACGCGACGAAGAGGACCGGTCCGATGCAGATGAATCGTCGGATTCGGACGAACGTGAGTTGCCCGGTAATTGGGAACTGCCTGAACTCCTGGAGCTGTCGAATGTATCTGATCGTGATGATCCTGCGGAGAACGACGCATTCGACGTAACTGAACCTACGGAGAACGCTGAGGCGATGGATGTTGAGCGTGATGCGCTCGTTCTTGAGGCATTGCTGCCGACAGAACCAGCACTGCGCGAAACGCCCGATGAAGCCTGTGAGGATGCATTGCTTATAGCTGATGCAGTACTGGACGGAGCACATGCAAGCGTGCACGCATTGTAGTTCGAGAACGGATTACTGCACGTACCGAACGGATTGCAGTTTCCTGCCTCGCAGCAGACGCCAACCGGTGGAACCGATGTGTTTGAGCTGGACGACTGGGACGTCGGCGGCACATCGCAGCAGAATAGTTTGACGAGACCTGCGCCATCGGCAGATCCGCAGAGCCCGGGAAGCGCCTGGGCGCCACCGCGATCGTGGCACGATTGAGCGGTGATACAGACGTCTCCCTTATCACAGACGGTGGATGACACCGATGAAGTTGAACGTGTTGATGTTTTGGATGCATTCGACACTGCCGATGTATTCGGGGGAGTTGATGCGATTGATTTTGCCGAATTATTAGCGTTGGAATTCTGAGATGATGATCGACTAGAAACTGAACTCTGAGAGTCTTTGGCTCCTGCATTACCGTTGGATGATGATTTACCGGATGCATTGGATGCGGTTGACCCTCTTGAAAGTGATGAAGCCGACACAGGACATGCCTGCCCGCAAGATATGGAACATGAAATCCCCTCATCGCGACACTGCGTCCGGCATGACCGCGGATCCTGATCAAAACTACAGAGTGCGCTGCAATCGCTTTCCTGGCGGCCGCAATCGAGATAACACTGAAAGAAATCCGGATTACATGGACACATGTTCAAATCATCCTCACTGACTCTGCAGGTATTATTTACGCACTGGCTGAAATTCGTTTGAGCGTTGCTGTTGCCTGCACGCACTTGACTGTTGAGTGTCGCAACACATGAGTTGTAACACGTGCGCTGATTACCGGTAAGCGGGCACTGCGGCGGAATGCTATACGACAACCTAGGCGTACCAAAAGATGTCACCGCCAGACATGGATTGGTGTTGAAACAAGAAGGGCCGGAGGAGTCGCTACTGTTCGAACCGTTATTCCCACTGTCATTACCGCCGTTGCCGGAATCACCTCCTCCGACAACTGGATTGATTCCGCCCGGAGGTCCCAGCAACGGTCCATTCAATGGTCCACAGTTCGGAATTTCAAAATTCGGCCGCTGACCTTGGTTCTGCCATGCAGGCGCGAGACGGCCACACCCCTCGAGACCGCCGGTACCGGTGCCCGGGTTGTGCGGTGTTGCAGCCACAAACCGCGGACAGCAGCGTCCCCCGTCCGGCCTACCGTTTTCTCCGTCTACACATCTCGTTGTCGCAAAAATATCCGATTTCGCGCGTATGCTTGTGCCGTTGATAATGTAGTTACTTTCGCAATCCCAGCGCGAGCGGCATCCTTGTCCACCATTATCAATGAGCTTGCGGTAGCGAAAAATATTAACATCATACACCGAGCTGAGTGTGGTATATGTTGAATGCAAAGCGCAGCGATAGTGATTGGAACGCCCCGCATCGCTGAAATAGCCAAGAGTTCCTTGTACGCACGAATTCGCCCACACTAAGTCGGTCGTGAGCGGTCTGCATTCCGACTCACTGCAATCGCGGAATGTATCATTTCTATCATCGCCATCACTGTCTATCCACTGCGGAAAACAGATCTGTTTTGTCTCCGTGCACGAACATGCATTGCCCCGCACTGTCGGATAACCGGCAAGGCAGTAAAGCTGATCAAGGCCGGGATAGGTACTTTCGGCCTGCGGTATGAACGGCGAGGTTGGAACTGTGTTTGTGACCTGCGCCAGGTTTCGAGCCGGACCGTCTTGCGGTCGCAGCGTATCAGCGGGATCATATGATTTGCACAGCGGGCAATCTTCCTTGTTGTAGCCTTTAAGATACGTCGGACCGTCTCCCCAGATACCGTCATAGCAGGCGAGGTCACGGTTATCGATATCGTTCTTGCCGTCGTTGTCTCGCCCGTCGCTACACTGCGCCTTTTTGCAGGTGCTCAGACAAGAGGATCTGCTCAATACGGCAACATCATCCGGTGTGATGTCCCACCAGTCCTTGTCTGCGACAGCCCCCGTTCCGGACGGAACGTTGTCGTCACCATCGTCACACTCTTCATCGTCATCCGTATTGAAGAGTCCGTCAGCCCCGATCGACTGCGTAATGCCGTCGCCACATCGGGCGGCGGGAGCAGAAGATCTGGATGAAGCGGGCGCACGGGACGATGCAGATGATGGAATAGAACGTGCAATACATACAGACGGATCGGGATCGTTACAACAGCGGTACCCCGACGGAGTAGCCGTACAACTCGCCCCGGCATCGGCGCATGGCATCAGATACGACGTCGTATAGGAACCGCCAGAACAACAATTGCCCACTTCACAGTTCTCCCCTAAGCCGCGCGGGTACGGCTCTGCATATTCATAGATATTCTTTAGCTGGTTAAACGTCCGTGTCCATCCACAATCAGGCACATTGGAAGTAGTAGGTATGAGCGAACAGGGCCCCATTTCTGTGACGCTATAGCCATTTCCATTATTCGGTGTATTACGCGTACCGTCGCATAGTCCGGGAGCGCAGCCAGTGGGGTCAAATCCAACATTATGTAGGGGAACATTTACGGCGAGAGGAGCTCCCTGCAAAAAACACCCCTCAAGCGGAACCCTTCTTCCATTTGTCGGGGTCCACGGTGCAGCACAAATTTCGTCATTCGTTGGCTCATCTAGCACCAACGATGTAACCGGCGTGAGATACTTGTACGTCGCAAACGCTCCGGCCAACGCAAGAACAACGAGTGCCGGAAAGATAACTGCCCGATGCAACGACATCGGGTTTGATTGTCGCAGAAAGATGCATATTTTCAATGCTTCCTCTTCCTGTACAACAGCCCCGCACTCGCTCCCGCCAGCATTACCGCAAGAGCGGCAGGTC
>CAYXNG010000019.1:0-17148 GCA_964466635.1 uncultured Candidatus Peribacteria bacterium
CGACTTCATCGTTCACCTTCACGATACCCTGCTCAATGCGTCCCGTTGCCACCGTACCGCGTCCCTTGATGGAGAACACGTCTTCGACGGACATCAGGAACGGCTTGTCGAGCGGGCGCTCAGGATTCGGAATATAGGAGTCCAGCGTGTCGAGCAGCTCCTTAAGCTTGCCGACAGCCTCGGCGTCACCCTCAACCGCCTTGAGAGCGGAACCGCGGATGATGGGGGTCGTGTCGCCAGGGAAGCCGTACTTGGACAGCAGTTCGCGGACTTCGGATTCGACGAGTTCAACGAGCTCCGGATCCTTCACCATGTCGATCTTGTTGAGGAAGACGACGATGTACTTCACACCGACCTGACCTGCCAGAAGAATGTGCTCGCGGGTCTGGGGCATCGGGCCGTCCGGAGCGGAGCAGACGAGGATGGCACCGTCCATCTGGGCGGCACCCGTAATCATGTTCTTGACGTAGTCGGCGTGTCCCGGACAGTCAACGTGCGCATAGTGGCGCTTCTCGGACTCGTACTCAACGTGTGCCGTGTTGATGGTAATACCGCGCTCGCGCTCTTCCGGGGCGTTGTCGATCTGCGAGTAATCCTTCTTTTCCCCTTCGGGAGAGAAGTTGACGGAAAGAGCGGCCGTCAGAGTCGTCTTACCGTGGTCGACGTGACCGATGGTTCCGACGTTGACGTGCGGCTTGGTGCGTTCGAATTTCTTAGCATCAGCCATAAGAGGAGGGGAAAAAAGGAAAGAAAATGACACGTTTGGGGGTAAGACACCCCCTAAATGCCGCGAAAGTGTAGGGAATCAGCGAGAATGGGTCAATACCTTTTACTCTGCAAGCATCCCCTCCCGCTGCAACTCAACCATCTGCCGGTAGGTAGGACTGATGGTCATCAGCTCCTCATGGGGGGCGAAAGCAGTTATACGGCCGTTTTCCAGCACCGCAATACGGTCAACGCGGCGGACCGTCGACAGGCGGTGGGCAATAATCACTGCCGTTCTTCCGTCTATAAGACCTGCAATGCCTGCCTGAACTGCCCGTTCTGTCACCGAATCGAGGGCACTCGTTGCTTCATCCAGTACGACAATGTCAGGCTTCTTTAAATATGGAGCGCGCGATGGCGATCCGCTGGCGTTGTCCTCCGCTCAGGCGAATACCACGATCGCCGATCAACGTGTCATATCTCTTTGGCATTTTTTCGATAAACTCCGCTGCCGCAGCGCGTTCAGCTGCTTCCTTTACTTCCGCTTCGCTCGCATCTGGTCGGGCATAGCGGATATTCTCCAGAATCGTATCGTTGAACATCAAGTTATCCTGCAAGACCAGACCGATTCGCGACCGCCACCACTGCACGTCGAGATCGCGCATGTCGACCCCGTCTATCAATATGCGGCCGCCGGTCACATCGTAAAAACGATTGATGAGCATCGCGATCGTCGACTTTCCGGCGCCTGAGTGACCCACCAGCGCAATATGCTCACCGGGCTTAATGGTCATGCTGATGTCATGAAGGACCCCGCGTTCCATTTCTGTCACGTGCGCTTCCGATAAATCAGCATCGATATGCTGAATGTGATCGGAGTCCTGCTCCGGCATCATTTCCACCGGTGGATCTTCTGTCTTCACATTCTTTCTATACGTCTTTCTGTCGAACTGTTTTTCCTTTGGGTATTCAAACGAGACATGATCAAACCGAATTTCACCGCGGATAGGATCAATGATCTCCGCATCCTCCTTCGTGCGGACGTCAATCGGAATGGAGAGCAGATCTTCCGCCAAACGGACGCGACCGACCTGCTTGTTCCACTGTGGCAGCATGTTGCCGAGCATTTCAAATGGCGTTAGGACGCGAAAAAACGATGCCTGAAAAAAGTAGACCAGCCCCAGTGAAAGAATGCCCCGCGCATACAGCCAGATACCGATGGCCGTCAGCAGAATGCGTGTCAGCATGAAAAAATTCACCGCTTCCACGATCGCCCATTTCCGGTTCACCTGTTGCTGTGTCGCGAATGTTTCTGCATGAATATCTTGCATCCGTTGCAGCTCCGCGCGCTCCTGTGATCCGGATTTCACCGAGAAGATGTTGGTCACCGAATCGTACGCGCGTCCGATGGATCTCACCCACAGATCATTCACCTCACTTTGAAGTAGTGCGGTGCGCCGTGTTCCAACTAATGCGATTGCAAGATAGAGGAAGATGCTGAACACCAGCACCATGCTGAGCAACGGACTGAATGAAAATCCGATTGCCAGAAACACTGCTGCCGAAAGAAACGAGGGGATCAGCTGAATGAGCAACTGACGCTGCAGGTCAGCCAGCGTGTCAGCCGCGCTGTCGAGGATTTTTACCACCTCGCCGGCCTTTTGACGGGTGTGAAACGCAATGCCCAGTCTGAGTACATGATCATAGACATGTTCGCGATACCCCAGGATAAGCCACTCCGTCAGTTTCCATCCGACAAATTTTTGAACGGTTTGAACTGCCGAAACCAGTACAAACAATCCGAGCCAGAGCCCGAAAAGTAGGGGGTAATTTACATCAGTGCCATCTTGCACCCGTAGCATCTGATTAATGGCATAGGTCGCAAACAGCGGCTCGGCTATCCAGAGCGCGGATGTGAACAGAATCAGCACGCCGAGAATAGCGTACCAGCCTGGACGTTCTGCAATATGCCGACGAAAAACGGAGAAGAGAGTCTTCATGTGCGAAAATGAAGCGAAAGAGTACGCTCAGATGCATCATGCTGCTACCATTTTATCGTGAAAATAGAGGAGCAGATCACCGGCTTTACCGAGGCGATCTGGGCCCTTCGACAAGCTCAGGATGACGAGGCAATCTATGAATATGAATCATGAAGATCGAGTAGAGGCGTTTGTTGATGCAGTGTGGGATTGGTATCCGCGTCACAAGCGGACGCTTCCCTGGCGCGATATGCCGATCGAAAACGACACGGAACGCGCGTATAGGGTCTTAGTATCGGAGATCATGCTCCAGCAAACCCAGGTCAGCCGGGTAATCGTGATTTTTCGAACCTTCCTTGAACGCTTTCCGACCCTGACCGATTTAGCCCAGGCATCAAACGCCGATGTCATTATGGCGTGGAGGGGTATGGGGTATAACTCCCGGGCATTGCGACTGCGCGATGCCGCGCGATCGATTATGGACGATCATGATGGCGTCTTTCCGTCCGATTACGATCAGCTATTGTCGATCAAAGGCCTTGGTCCCTACACCGCTGCTGCAATTCGCAATTTTGCTTTTAACATCCCGACTCCGTGTATCGACACGAACATCCGGCGGATTCTTCATCGAACGTTTGTGGGGCCGGAGATGGCGGATGGAACCTGGACGATGAGTGATCGTGAGTTACTGAAGATCGCAGAGCAGGTTCTTCAATCAGCTCTAAAAGCTAACAGCTATCAGCTATCAGCTGCCAATTGGCATGCGGCATTAATGGACTACGGCTCTCTGGTCCAGACCAAGACATCTCCCAAGTGGGATCAGTGCATTCTGACCGAACGTGGATTGATGAAAGCAATGAAGGAGAACTGGGTGCCGCCTGTTCGCGGAGCAGCAAAGGAGAATCTAAAAAAGGAGCCCGGAAGGATGGTCGGATCGACGTATATTCCCAACCGCATCTTTCGCGGCAAGATTGTGGAGGCCCTGCGTGACGCCCAAGAGGGGCTGACGGAGGAGGAAATCGGCCGGCAGATCTGCATCGACTGGAACCCAGAGCTGCGTCCGTGGCTCAATTCATTGGTCAAAAAATTAGTTCAAGATAAACTTCTTCATGAAGGGCTGAATAAATATCATCTCTATGTGTAATTAAAGCAGCCTCAGGAGATACAGCAGCACGAAGAAGGCTGCTTTCAGATTGTTCTGTGAGGCCGGAAGCACCGATGATGGGAATGATGCCGGAGCAGTCAAATCTGCCGTGAGCAAGAGTGATGCATCTGCTGAACAGTAGAAGCCGCAGAGCGTGTTTGCCCTATCGTTGCCGAACGGGCAGAACGAACGGAGGCACATCCCGCAGAGGAAGCCCGCTCCATCCGCATTGCCGCAGGAGGGTCCTACGGGAACGAACGGCTGATCGAATTCGACTTGCACATCAATGACCGGTTCCGGTTGATCGGGTTGATATATAACATCATTGACCGCTTCATCTTCCATATTTTCTAGCTGCGCATCTGTGTCAGGCTGACGAGTATCGGAACCCACTGGTCCTTGAGCACATTTTCCTCCCGCGCAACCGGTGTTACAGTAAGCAGTTGTCTGACCGACATAGTAAGTCGAACCATTATATTGAGTAGATTGAGGATCGAACACACAGTGATATTCAGATACATGATTGCTTCCTACGCAGAAATCGGTAAATGTCCCACCTGCTGCCCAGCTACCAGGGACTGTTGTAAGAGTGACCTCCCCGGCTGTAGCTGTGTTAAGGCCACAGTCCGTATCTGTGCAGGTGCGTCCATACTTGTCGACAAGCGTGCATATTCCCTGTGAAGAAGCTTTGCTACTCGCGCGAGAGCTGCTGCGAGAAGATCCAGAAGAAACCGAGCAGTCGCCAGGACAGTTCCTGATAGTTTCGTCACTTGCGCAGTAACCGTCACCGCATACACCGCAATCGTTGATGCATGTAACAGTATTTTCATCGGTAAAACTGCAGATGTTGTCACCGCAGAACGGATCGCAATCCCGGTCACACGTTTGGTACGTTTCGCCTTTCGAGCAGATATTATCGCCACATATGTGAGCGCTCGAACTTGAGAGGGCACGGGAGCTTGCAGGCTTGGAGGAACTCTTCGGAGGAGGCGGTGGAGGAGGGCGGGTCGAGCTTTTACTGGACGAAGAACGGGGGCAGTCTCCCGGGCACGTATTGATCGTTTCTCCTTCTTCACATTTCCCATTTCCGCAATCAGGTCCATCGGCACCCCCTGTCTCGCCGCCGCTGCCGCTTGTATCACCGCCTTCATCCCCGCCGCCATCACCTCCGGTCGTTCCAACCATCGTCTGGCAATCACTGCGACAATTGCTGATATTCTCGCCGGCGTACGGTTCGCAGCGGAGGTTGCCGCAGACGCCGGGGGCACCGCAGTCCTGCACGCATGTCTGGAGGGTTTCACCCAGATAGAGATCGCAGTAGCCATTACCACATTGATCAACTCCTTCACAATCGATGGGGCAACTGTCACGCTCGCTCTCGTGACACTTGCCGTCGCCGCAGGTAATGCCGGGTGTTTTGTAATAGATGCGAACATCACCGGCAGCGACCCAGCCATCAGCTGCATGTTTCACCGAGTCGCTTGCACGTCCGGTCGGAAGTGTCAGGCGCAACGACTGAGGTACTTCCATGCCGCCCTGTTTTGTCGCGCTGAATGAACCGATGCGATACCAGTTATGTGCGACGGTCTCCGGTCCGTATCCGCCGATGATTTTGGAGAAGGCGGGAGCTGCAGTCCGCTGATTTACGACGACGGAATGGTTGGAAGACCCGATCGTCAGATACATCGGCACAGAGTCCATCAAATACCGCTCCGATGCATCACGGTCATGCGGCCAGTACATGAAGACCTCATACGTACCGAAGGGGAGCTGGGCCTGCCACGTTGCGGTTGCCTGTGCACCGCTTGGGTGGATCGTATTCAAGTGCATCCGCGTGATGCCGTATGAAATCCATCCGTCACCGCTTGTTTGGAATTGCTGGGGGTTGGACGTTTTAAGTTCAATGTACGAACCGCCCGGCTCTCCCGGTGCCGAAGACGAGTGAACCGCGCTGCTTGAACGGCTGCTGCTCGTGATTCTGCTGCTTCTGCTTCCATACAGCTGGCACGTCGACGTGCAAATCGTAATCATCTCGGTCTCCGTGCGGACGGGGCAGATGTACTTCACGCAGGTGGAACACGGATCGTTTCCGGTCGGCAGCGGCTCATTGCAGGTGAGATTGAGTGGATTATTCGATGGGCTGGACGAAGATCGCGGGGATGAAACGAGGCCCGGGCAATCGCGCGGGCAGTACTGCGCTTCCGTCGCTTCACAGATGCCATTCCCGCATACCGGCGATGGGGTGCGCGAAGAGAATCCGAAGAAAGGACTGGCTGACGATCGTGACAGAACGGCTGGAAGAGACATCGTGCCGCGCGACGATAAGCGGAACGCTGATGAACGCGAGAAGGCGGGGATAATTGTTGCCTGTGACGTCACTTGTCTGCCACAAAAAGACGAACAGAGCTGTGTAACCCTGTCGGCGCTCACGGATGGGCAGAACGAGGAGTAGCAGCGTGCACAGAGCTCGCTTGCCCCCGGCGGAGCAATGCAGATGCCGGAGCCATTCCATTGGATAATCTGTCCTTCCAGCGAAGCTGATCGCATCAATTCGAGTCCGGTCAACGATACGACAATCAGAGCGAACGCGCCGATAATACGAACAGCAGAAGATGTAGGCACAACATGCAGATCATACCAGCAATATTGCTTCTAATTCCAAAAGCCAGCACTGGTTAGGCTGGACAGTTGGACAAGATAGCAGTTGTAGATATGCGCGCTTATTTCGCGAGCTCCTCAATGCGTCGTTCACGGATGACATTCACTTTGATGACGCCTGGATAGCTCAGTTCTTTCTCGATCTTCTGTGCAATACCCTTGGCGAGTTTTTCCTGATCCAAATCATTCACATGCTGCGTGTCGACATAGACACGAATTTCGCGGCCGGCCGAGATGGCAAAGGCGCGTGATACTCCTTCGAAGCTCTTCGCGACTTCTTCCAATTCGCGCAAACGCTTGAAGTATTCCTCAATCGATTCGCGACGTGCACCGGGACGTGCACCGGAGATTGCGTCCGCTGCGGCGACGATGAAGGCCTCGGGGGTTTCCATCGGAATGTCCTCGTGATGCGCGGCGACACAGTGAATGACCTCGGGGCGGATCTTGAAGCGCTTGCAGATTTCGACACCGATTTCGACGTGCGTGCCTGCCACTTCATGATCGAGCGCCTTGCCGATATCGTGGAGCAGGCAGCCTTCAACGACCGTGCGGACATCAGCGCCGATTTCCTCCGCGAGCATGCGCCCAAGGTGTGCCATTTCGACCGAGTGCTTCAGCACGTTCTGGCCGTAGCTGGTGCGGAACCGGAGGCGTCCGATGATCTTCAGCAAATCCTGCGGATAGCCTGCGATGCCGAGTTCTTCCGTCGCGCGTTTGCCGAACTCCAACATCATCTTGCCGACTTCTTCTTTCATCTTCTGAACGATTTCCTCGATGCGGGCCGGCTGGATGCGGCCGTCTTTCACCAGCTTCTCCATTGCCAGCTTGGCGACGTAGCGGCGGGCAAGGTCGTAGCCGGAAATCACGATGACGCCCGGCGTATCGTCGATGATCACGTCGACGCCGGTTGCCGTTTCGAAGGCGTTGATATTGCGCCCTTCTTTTCCGATGATCTTTCCTTTTACATCATCGCTTGGCAGCTGCACCACCGTTGCAGTCGACTCGGTCGCGACTTCCGAGGCATAGCGCTGCATGGCCTGGGACATGAGGTCTTTCGCGCGCTCTTCCACTTCTTCTTCCATATGTTCGCGCTTGAACTTCACTTGCTCCGCAAAGTAGCTTGAGAATTCGTCTTCCAACTCTTTCTTCAGCTCTTCTTTAGCCTGTTCTTGATCGAGTTTTGCGACCTGCTCCAGCGCTTCACGATGCTTTTTCTGTGCATCCTTTAATTCGGTTTTCAGTTCGACGACTTCAGCCTCGTCGCGCTTGAGGGCTTCGCGCTGACGCTCGACTTCTTTCACTTTTTCATCGAGGATCTTCTCCTTTTCTTCCAGGCGTGCGGCATCTTTTTCAATTTTCGTCTCCAGCTCGGTCGCGTGCAGACGGGCTTCGGTGATGATCTCTTTGGCGGATGCTTTGGCCTCGGCCTCCGCGGCTTTGATCTGCGCCTTGGCATCGGCAACCTGACGATTGATATCGTTCAATTCATCCTTTTTCTTATCGAGATCGGCCTGCAGGGACCGACTGATACTTTTACCGGAGCTGAAGACCGCTCGTCCGACCAGCAGGCCGGCTATGGCCGCTGCGATAATCCAGAGAATCTGTGTAGGATCCATGAGAGTAGGGGGGAGTGACTGAGAAGGCACTCCGACGATTCGGGACGATGCTGACAGGAATCTCGACGGTACGAGGCATAAATGGCGCTATCAGCGCTTTCACGACTGTTTCCCGGAGATACTGGAAGAGAGAAAGCATGCGTTGGGGGCGGTTACCCGCCGTGTGGATCGCGGAGTTTGGATCGAGTATAGGAGGGGTATGCCTCCTTGGCGAGAGACTTTCCGGCGCTTTCTGAAGCCACAGGCGCTCCAGCAAGCGGAAAACTGCGCTTGCCCGATATTCCGCCTGATGTTCCATGGCATGAGGGAACTGCAAAAAACGTAGCACTGATGCCATTTCTGCCAATGTGCTTTAACGAGCTGAAGTACTGCCGCCATCCTTGCGCATCCGTGAATGCTGTTGGATGACAGGTATGCACCTCCCGATATTTCATTTATTGATCATTTTTATTGTTCAAATATTACTGCAGCCTGCTGTGCTCCGTGCGGAAGAGCTGAGTGTTCCCAGTCCGTCACAGTCATCCCTCCAGATACGGATGAACGAAATTGCCTGGATGGGCAGTGATCTCAGCACCGCCGATGAATGGCTCGAACTGACGGCCATTCCCTCGTTAACCGGCGCAGTCACAACGGACTCCGTCAATCTGCGCGGGTGGACGGTGTCGGTTCAGAAGGAGACCGGTGAATCGGTAATCGCTGCTGTGGACGGCGACGTGATGATCGGATCCGGTCAGTACATTGTGATTGCCAACAGCACCGCGGCTGCTTCGCGCCTGACATCGGAGCCTGCGGTCGTGTCACCCGCAGTCAGCTTGCCCAATACCAAGCTGAAGATTTTTCTACGCGACGCCACAGGTATGCTCATCGATGAAGTTGATGATTACGTCGGAGCCCCGTTTGCGGGCGCCAATCCCTCTGCAGCATCCGGCCTGCCCAAAGCGACGATGGAACGCGTTGACCCGCGATTGTCGGGCACAGCGAAAGAGAGTTGGCGCACTGCGGATACGAAGAGGGGATTGGATGCTGGTTCACAGATGCTTGGAACTCCCGGATTTGCGAATGGAAGCATCGAGCCACCGGATACCATGCCTCCGGCGGACCTTGTCCGGGTGAGCGCATTCAGCGTCAGTGGCACGTTGCTCGTGTCCTGGAGCCCATGCGCGGATACCGATTGCGCTGCGATCGACGTATCGAGCCTGTCGCAGTTCTGGACGATGCCGCCTGCTTCTACGGGTGCCAGATTGCCGATGGTGTCGACACCCGATGGGATTACCATTCGGACAGTCGACGAACAGGGTAACTGGTCGACTGGACTAGAAATTCAAGTTCAGCCCTTATTTAAGACAATAATTAGTGAATTTATACCGAACCCACCGGGTTCCGATGACCATGAGTGGATTGAGCTGCAAAATCTTCATTCGTTCCCCCTGGATGTCAGCGGATGGACACTGAGCGGCGGTTCCAAGCGATGGATGGTGCCTGTCGGTACAATCATCCAGCCGCAATCCGTTCTACTCCTGCCTGCGTCGTTGACTGGACTTCAGTTGCCCAATGCCGGGGGAGTCGTGACGCTGACCCTTCATGGATACGTTATCGATCGTGTCGATTACCCCGAGACACCGGAGGGTGTCAGTATCGGTCGACTCGATGACGGGGGAGCAGCCGTCCCCCTCTGTCTGCCGACTGCCGGCAACATCAACATGAACCGGTCTCCGGTGATCGATCTGGGTGGAATTGAGCAGGGGATGACGGTCACATCCTCCATCAATGTCGACATCCGTGCACTGAGCGGATCGATTGCAGGTGCCTCGTGCTCGGTTGATTTCGGTGACGGCTTTATCAGCAACAGCTGTAATCCTCCCTCTCATGCCATGAAGAGAACGGGGAATGTGACCGTTACTACTACGGTTAAAGATTACTGTGGCAATACAGTAATACACTCGGAATCCATCACTGTGCTCGGGTCCGGTAAGTCCTCGACGACTCTCAAACAGGTGGAGTCGGCAGTTGAGCCCGTGTGCATTCCCACACCGACTGACAGTCTGATCATCAGTGAAGTCTACCCTGCTCCGACCGCCGGAGAGGAGGAGTGGGTTGAATTGCAGAACACGTCCGATGTGTCAGTCGATCTGTGTGGATGGTCGCTCGATGATATCGATGGAGGAAGTAAGCCTTTCAAACTGGATGGCCGATCGATCGCGCCGGGTGGGTACCTTGCTCTCAGATCAAAGGACACCGGTATTTCCTGGAACAACGACGCCGATACCGTGCGCCTCATCGCACCGATTGCGGAAGGCAGAACCGGTGTCGTCGTGGCTTTCTCGTATACGGACAGCATCAAGCAGCAGTCTTTTGCTCGGCGCAGTGACGATGTCTTTGTCTGGAGTCCGTATCCATCGCCGGGGCAGCAGAATCGATTTATTCTGCCGAACGTCGAAGCGGGGTATAGCCCGGTCATTCTTTCAGCGGCATTACCCAACCCTGTCGGTGCGGACACATTTGACGAATGGATTGAGCTCGAGAACATCACCGGTCGGCCGCAATGGCTCAATGGATGGACGCTCGAAGCATCAGACGGAAAGAAGGTGGTGTTTGATAAACGCGTATTAGCCAAACGCGAACAACAGAAAATACCTCTCTACAAAACGGGCATGACACTCAGAAACGCCGATGGCGTGCTGAAGCTCTACGACGATCAATACGTTCTGCGTTCTGTGCTGGCGTGGGATACGTCATCCGACGGCCATGTCTATCGGCCCGATCGAACCTGTCATGAAACGCCGATCGCGCACATCCGGATGACCGGTCCGTTGCACTTCCGTGCCCGAACCAGTGCCGAACCGGGCACACCCTTTTTCGACTTCAGCCTGAGCGGCGTGACCCTGCCACATTCGACGATAGATCCATTGTTTTCATCTTTAGAAAATGAAATACAAAATTATGTTACAGCCCTAATAAAAAACAAAAAATTAGTATACAAAAAATGTTCAAGTGGAGATGAAAAACTCGCTGTGGGAGATGCGGATCTGGCGTTCCTGCTTCTCAGCCAGGGTTTTCTCTTTGTTGATACGACTCCCAGATCAGAGCTGTCTCGTCAGATGCTCGTCTACGAGGCAGAGGCACGGATGCAGAGGCGGGGTATCTGGATTGATGAAGAGCGTTCATTCCTGGTCGATGCCTGGAGACGCCATGCCGAGATCGATGCGGTTGTCCAGAGGGATGGATTGAAGTTGAGTGTCAGTCATAAACCGGGACTGGTCATGACCGGTACGGTTGTCAGTGTGTCCTCGAATGTCCCGGTGAGCTGGGAAGTGCGGCGGGGGACTGGTGCGTATATCCCCTTTGGGGGAGGTGTCGCGATAACCGGCTCCGAGTTGTTCAGCTTTCGCGCATGGTATGAATTCCTGACTGGATCAGGAGCAGATATACGTTCGTCTGTAGTAATACGTGAATACAGTTTGCTGCAGGATAAGTATCCCACCTGCATCCGTATCAGTGAGGTCTATCCGTCACCGGCCAAGGGTGAGCATGAGTGGGTGGAGCTGCAGAATACCTGCGATGAATCGCTCTCGCTTTTGGGGTGGATTATTGATGACGTGGTGGATGCCGGCAGCCGCCCTTTTTCCATCGGATCGGGAAAGGTTATCGAACCGCATGGCCTGATGGTCCTGTCCGGAGCACTTTTACAGCTCTCACTAAATAATGGTGGAGATAGCGTCCGGGTCATCAGCCCGGATAAACAGGTGCAGGATGCGATGACTTACCTGAAAATAAGCTCTCAACGCTCGATTGCCCTATCTGGAGGGTCTTTTTGTACAACCATTGAACCAACTCCGGGCAAGCACAATGTTTGCCGTCATCCCTCGCCGGAAGTGCCAAAAGCGAAAAAGGGGATTATGAAAGTAAGAGAAATAGGTATTCGGACACTTTATGCATCCCTCCCAGCAGATGAATCTTCTAATATGAATAAAAAAAGTGATCAATATAATTACTTTATGGAAGGGCTAAATACGAATTTTATGAATGATAAAAGTGCATCCCTTCATTCGATCATTGTTGCACTCTGTTTGCTCGTTGGTGCCTGTTGCTTGACGGCTTCCATCTGGCTGAAAGTGCGAAGCTATGGATCGCTGAGCTGATTTGTGGTAGAATAGGGGGATGCCATCAGGACCAGATGCCACAGGCTCCAGATCCGAAACATTGTCCGATAATGAGGTTTTAGGTCGACTTAACAGGCTACAAGCGACTCATGCAAACATTCGCGCTATAAAAAACGACATTGTATTACGCATCAATGGTGTTTTGGATGGAAAAGTAAAAAAGTACAATATCTCAATATTGCCTGGAGTAACCCTTGGGCAGACTCCTTACGGATATGTGACAATAAATACTCAGGCAACGATTGATAAAACGAAAGAGGCTATTTTTCATATTCTATCCCAAGTCCCAGATGAGACACGTGCAGATATTGTAGATGCAATTCGCTCAAGTAGATTGGTAACTCCACTACCTACAGCCGATGAACTGATTGCGGATGAAGACGCTTTGGAGCTTATAGATGATAAAGAGAGTGCGAAGCCGGTTGATGATCACGAAGATAAAGTGGCAGAAGATCCACCCAATGGATACGTGAAATGGGCGAAGGATATTGCCTATGCGCCGGTTCGTGCAGCTTCTTCAGTTTGGGGCAGGACAAAAAGTAAGCTTTCAAACACTGCATCAGGCATAAAGAAAGGTGTTTTGTTTTTGCCACGTGTTGCATGGAATGCGGTAACAGGAAAATACAATCTTATTGAAAAATTTGTGAATCTTGCTGAAAATGGATGGTTAAGCTGGGTAAATCCTTCTGCCTATATCACAAAGTTCTTGCGAGGTGATTCAAAACAATAAACATGCCTACGCCAAATACCCCATCGGGTTTCCTCAGTCACATTAATACTAATCCTGCTGCTACTCCTCAGGAGTATCGTGAGATGCGCGATGCGTTGCCGGATATTGCTCCGATGTTTGACACATTCAAAGGTCGAACCGATATAACTGTGCAAGATATTGAGTCGTATCTGCTCGACTTAGGTCGACCATTAAATGTGTTTGAGCATGAAGTATTCAAAATTTGTATGGAGATTAAAGAGGATGGTGCGGAACCAAAGAATAGAATTTATGCAGAATCTGTTGTGCAGCGACTTGCCGATTATATGAACCGCCGTAATCAGGTATTGCTTGAAGCAGAGACTGGTCTACAAAATCTTCAGCAAACGGTACTTCCTGAAGGTATGAACGAAGAGCAAATGCCTAAAATCGACGAGTTCGCATTAACAGAGAAAGTGAAGGGTGGAATGAGTGAGCTTCTTAGTGCATATCACAAGGCGCCCTATACATCCGATAAACTGATTCTTTTAGGTGGTGCAGCAGTATCGGTATTTATTTTGCTAAAGGTTGGCAAATGGTTTTTTACATCACCCAACAGACTTGTAGGATTAGCGCGAACCGGAGCAGGATTAGGTATTGCTGCTTTAGCGCTCAATCGTGCGTACACATTAGTACGTGGTGGTCCTCTGTACTCATTTGATAATGTGCTCACTCCCGAGGGTCGAAAGAATCAGCCGATCGGATATAACCAAAAAGAATGGAGTGAAAAAATGTATAAAGAACAACTAGACGAAGCAGTAGATGAATTGAAGAAAAAAAATGTAGATGATGCATTTATTCAGCGCATGCTTGGTGTAGGAGGCACGCCGAACGATGTTAAATATGTTAAAGGCATTACTAACTTTGGTGCACTTTCTGTACGAGAATTTTTAGATATGTACGAACGTAGTCGTGATGCCAAGCAAGTATCAGATGTGGACTGGCCCAATCATCCTTGTGCGGATAGTGAGCAATTTACGCAGAACAACTTAAGGCCGACAGAGCGTTTTGCAATTATGGAAGAAATGGCAAAGACATTGGAACTTATTGATGCTGGTGGAGGGGTGAAAAGTGATATTCAAGAAGATGAACTGAATGAATCTGTCTTTGTAAAAATTCTCAATCGGCCATAAAAAAACCTTCGCGTCGGAACGCGAAGGTTGGGATCGAACCTCCTTTCAAGGTGTTGTAGTGGTTGGCGGCTGATTCGGACGTTGAATGCCGAACATCTGTGCCAGCAGATCAATAACCGGTGTCGGTTGGACGTTCCGGAGTTCACCTGCTCCTGACATTCCGACAACAAGGGTCTCGGGACCCTTCATTGCCGTAGCGCCTGCTTGCAGGACATCTTTCAGCCCGTTCCACACAGCGATTGCTTCTGTTGGCTCAAGCTTGGTCAGCTTGTCCAGCACCGCCGCCTTGAACGCGCGCGATGCGGAGTCATCCGTGGTACCCAGAAGATCGAGTGATGCCTTAACCTGCTGCAGTTTCAGCTCCGCGATCTTCGCTTCCGCTTTGATTTGCTCCTCTGTAGTAAGGACCTGCTTCTCTGCAACAGCTGCCTGCGCAGCCAGGACCGCCTCCTGCCCAGCTTGGAATGCCTGGGCTTGCACGATCTCGGCATCCTTTGCAGCGTTTGCTGCAACTTGATCGGCAAGGCTTGTTTGCTGCGCCTGCGAAGCTCGGCTTTTCTCCGTGATCCAGCCACCCTCAGGCCGCACGTCCTGCACATCTTCGACGCTGACCGAGTCTACAAAAATGCCGTATTCATCCATGAACTTTTGCTTGGCTTTGGCTTTGAACTCGTCGTTAATCCGTTCCCGATCCCCGATAAGCTCTTCGATGACCACCGACGCAAGCACAGCATCTGCCATACCTGCCAGACGGTCGATCACTTCCTTGTCAATTTCTTCCATTGTGCCATTGGTGGCATTTTGGATTTTCGCAAGCCAGGAGTCTCCAACAGCACGCTCCAGTCGATGTCCAATGAACTGATCCAAGAATGCAGTTTGAATCCTTCGCGGGAAATTATGTGCATCCAGGTTGTACTTGATCTGCAGTTTCACGAACTGACGATCTGTTCCTCCTCCTTCCTGACGGATCCAAGTCTCGATCGATTTTCCCGGCGCACCCGGTTTGTCTGCAGAGCTTACCAGTCGTGCGCTTCCCGGAAGAATCCAGGATTTCATGCCGAGCCATTTGATAAGCACCATGCCGTTTCGCAGGTAGCGTGTCTTCTTGGTGAAGGCCTGTCGTGCTGCACTATATGGATCAGGAATTGTGATCCAGTAGTATTGCAGAACGGTGTAGGACAACAGAAAGAATGGAAGCCCAGCGATCCACCAAAATCCGGCTGTCCATGCCACTTTCACGAGCAGAAGATCATCAATCCAGCCGAGAACGCCGAGGATCAATGCAAGTGAAGAGAGGGCAGCGGGCGCCCAAAGAAGCAGTGCGGCCCAGAACGGAAAAATGATGAGCAGCATGTAGTAAGGATCCGTCTTATACATGACGGTATCCTCGTCACCGGTCTTATCCGGCGTGAGTTCGGGGTTGCCAAGCAACCAGTAAATCCAGTTCGACAACATGATAGTTCCCTTTGAAAGGTTTTGATTCGATGCTTTGAAAGACCAATCAACGGAGATTGACCTATCGTATAAAATATACAAATTCCAAAATTTGTCAATATTTTAACGGCAAATGACCATTTTAGGCATTTCTAGACCACCCATTGTAAAAAAAGCCATTTTCGGGTATAATTTAAAGAAATGCTCACACAAACACAGGATCCGGCGTCACCGTCGTTCAATGAGGATCTCTACAACATTCTCATGGGCCCTATTGAACCCGATCTTACGACAGCGATGATTCCTGTTCTCGATGAATTGTATTTTGGCGAAACTCAAGAGGAGAACGCCGCGCGCATGCAGCGGTATGCACAGGCGATTGAGATGTTCAAAACACGCGCAGCGCAGTTTGCCGATGATTTTAAAAGCGCTATTTGGAGCATTGGTGAACACGCAATGAACCTTGCACATGATCTGCAGAATAAATCCGACGCATCGGACTTGAAGCAGGCCGAATCCAATCTTGATAACGCATGAGACACTTTCTCTACAATTTTGGCTTTGATACATCTGTGTCTCGCGAGCGACGCATGGTACATTTCGCTGGTCCTGAAAAGAATGAAAAGCAGTTCGGACCTTTGTCAGAAAATGCAACGAAGATACTTGAGGAGCTGATGAATGATGATACAAATAAGCAGGAGATCGCAGATGAGATCAAGCGCAGCTTGATGGCGGATGGAAAAATCGATGAGCAGGATTGTCTGCGTCATGTGAATGACATGCAGTCACGATTGATGCGTCTGCCATCCGTTGATAAAGCTGTGGGAATTGATATCAAGGATGCAATCAATGCGCTTCCGAAAACGCCCGCGGATATCGTGAATTTTGCGGTTGAACGTGGATTGTTCACGCCGGCTGAGTTGATGGGCGCACAGGAACAGGGGGTGCTTCGTCGGAATAATTCATCTCCCTCTCCGCGCAAAGCGACCGAAGGTCGCATGTCTCCGATCGAGTATCAGAAAGATCGACCCGTGAACGGATATGATCCCAAGACCAAAGAAGTGATCCGCAACGGACAGCGTATTCCGATGGCACAGTTCCGTGCGTTTATGCAGTCCGACCGGGCAAATCTCGGTCCGTATGAAGTGCGTCGCAACACGGTGACCGGTCAGGGATATACGGAAAAAGAGTGGAAGAATCTACAGATACTCCGTACGTACCATGGAATGCGTGGAGGAGGTGGTGACATGGCGCGCGACTACTCCAATCGTAAGGCGAATATGCAGAAGTATGCAGGAGTGGATATCGGCCATAACAATTATTTCCCGCGCGAGATGAATCCTGTCTCACTCAAGAACAGTTCACTGTCTCGAGTTGTTCCTCCATCTGCCGATGTATCACAAGAACAGCAGTCATCTGGTTCATCACTCGAACGCTGGCCGGAGAACGAACGTCGTAAATTTGAGGAGACTCCCAATGATGGTCAGTGGCACAAGATTGATGCGGGTGTAAAAGGATATCTCTACGCAATTGGAAAAGATGGTCAGCTGTACGCATTCAATTCGGTGAAC
>CAYXNG010000020.1:0-15290 GCA_964466635.1 uncultured Candidatus Peribacteria bacterium
GACACGGACTCTCGACCATTTACCCAAAAACCAACGAGCGCCTTGCACAGAAAATCATCGATCACGGCGGCGTCGTCATCAGCGAATTTCCGCCGGACGTGCAGCCGGACATGTACACCTTTCCCGCACGGAACCGGATCATCGCAGGACTCAGTATCGGAACCCTGGTTGCGGAAGCCCCATTGGATAGCGGAGCCGTGATTACCGCGAACCTTGCGCTGGAATATGGCCGCGATGTGTTTGCGGTTCCGGGGATGATCTTTGACGATAACTTTGCGGGATGTCATAGGCTCATCGCTCAGGGGCATGCTCATCTGGTCACCGAACCGGAGGATGTCTTGCGCGAGATCGGGGTGATCGCCTCGGAGAATGCCGGAACATCGACGTTGTTCCTTCCGCGTTCTGCCGAAGAAGAAGCGGTGTATCAGACGTTGAGCGGTATGCCTCAGGCAATGGATACGCTCATCCTTCGCACCGGTTTGGATGCGCACGTGCTCGGCTCGACGCTGACGCTGATGGAGCTTGCCGGTGTGGTACGCAATGTAGGAGCGGGACAGTGGATTAAAAACTAGCTTTGAGGAATCAGGAATTGTGTCACCCCGAGCGAAGACGAGGGGTACAAATGATCATGTCATAGTTCGTCTTCGCTCACTATGACACACCTTTGTTGTCTTTTCTTGTCGTAGGCGTAGAATAACTGCCGTTCTTTTCCCACTTCATACTCATGTCACCGACCTCTTCCATGCCGACCCCGCTCGGACAACTTCTTGCCGACAGCTGGGCATTTTGTAAAACGTACTGGAAACCGATTCTGATTTCCGCAGCCGTCTTCGGAACAGTTGCATCGATTCTTGCCGCAAGCGTTGCGGGAACAGCCGCCTGGAAAGCCGGCGGCATGATGGATGATATGGGTATCGATCTGGAGCGTATGGAAGATTTGGGTGAGCGCATCCAGATGGGCGACGAGTCTGCGATGCAGGAAATGGAAAGCATGTTCCAAGATCGTTTCGGCGATATGAGCGATGAGCAGGCCGGCATGATGGCCGCTGGTATGGGCATGCGCATGCTCGGTGCGATGGCTCCGATGCTGGGACTCTCGGCACTGCTGATGGCCATCATCTCTATCCTCAGCTCTGCCTACTATCTGAAGATGTCGTTGTCTCCGACGCAGGATGCGATGGCACCGGTGAAGCCGGCATTGTCCCTGTTTTTCCCCCTGCTCGGCGTCTGGATCTGGTCATTCCTGCGCTCCTTCGCGTGGATTCCGATTATCGGTCTCATTCCAGCCATCATTCTTGGACCGCGCTTCGTTCTTGCGCCGGTCATTTTGGCGACCGAAGGGAAAGGTGTGTTTGAAAGCGTCAGCATGAGCTATGCGCGTACGCGCGGCTACTGGGGCAAGATTGTCGGTAACGCGATCGTCGCGGCTCTCTGCATTCTTCTTGCAATGATCGTCGTCGGCATTGTCGCTGGCATCCTTGAATTCATTATTCCCCTGCTCGGTTTCTGGCTGAAGTCCATTGCGAAGTATGCGACAACCGCATTCATGGTTGTGTTCCTGACAAAGCTGTCGCTGTCGATCATGGGTAAGCCGGTAACAACGAAGGCAGTTCCTGTTACCGCACCTGCGCGTGCCGTCACTCCTGCTGCCGTAAAAAAGACGCCGACAAAGCCTGCGGTGAAGAAGAGCGCGAAGTAAGCGCAATGATCACATAGTTCGCTACAAAAATGTCACCCTGAGCGCAGTCGAAGGGTGACATTTTTCATGATCGAGATTGTTATTTCTTTCCCAATCCCTCCAGTGCCTTCAGCACCTCGACCGGCACCATCCAGACCGTCGTATTCGACTGATCGGAACTGAGATCATTGATGCTCTGCAGTGTGCGCAGATGCAAGGCACCCGGAACCTTTGCAAGCATCTCCGCCGCTTCGGCCATATTCTGCGCCGCCGCGACTTCGCCCTCGGAATTGATGATGACCGCCTGCTTCTCGCGCTGGGCCTCTGCGACTTTCGCAATGGTCCGCTTGAGCGATTCCGGCAGCACGATGTCTTTCAGCTCGACCGACTGGACGTCGAGTCCCCATGCATCGCTGACTTTATCGACAACCATCTTGATGCCTTCGCTCACTTGCTGCTTTTTAGAAAGAAGCTCATCGAGTGTTACTTCGCCGACGGCGTTGCGCATGGTCGTCTGTGCCAACTGCGAGACAGCGTAGAAGAAGTTTTCCACTTCGATCACCGCTTTTCCCGCGTCGTTGACGCGGAAGTAAATCACCGCGTTGATTTTGATCGGAATATTATCTTTCGAAATCGCCTCCTGATCGGGCACGTCGACCGCTTTCACGCGGACGTCGACTTTTCGCAGCCGCTGGAAGACCGGAATAATAATGTGCCAACCCGGCTGCCAGATGCGGCTGAATTTTCCCATCGTGAACAGCACGCCGCGTTCATACTGATCGATTTGGCGGACACAGAGAAGAATGATGATGAGGACCGGAAGCCCGAGAAAGAGGAGTTGCATTCCCTTGTATTACGCCCGATCCGCCAGTGCGTCAACAATTCTGGCGAATTCCTGGGGTTTGAGCGATGCGCCTCCGACCAGAAAACCATCGATGTCAGACATTGCTGCCAGAGCGGGAGCATTATCCGCTTTGACCGATCCGCCGTAGAGAATCCGCATGCCATCACGTACATCTGCAGGCAACAGTGATCGAATGAACGCATGCATCGCCTGCGCATCATCGGGCGTGGCGGTTTTGCCGGTGCCGATCGCCCAGACGGGCTCGTAGGCAAGGATGATGGCATCTAGCCTCGGGCCACTAGCCTCTAGTACGAGTGATAGTTGTGTGCTGACGACTTCTTCGGCTTGGCCGAGTTCACGCTGATCGAGCGTTTCACCAACACAGAGAATCGCCGTGAGACCTGCGTCAATCGCTGCTTGTACGTGTGACGCGATCATTTCGTCCGATTCATGATGATGCTGTCGGCGTTCGGAGTGGCCGCAGAGAACATACCTGCAGCCGTGCGCGGCAATCATGGTCATCGACATGTCACCAGTGAATGCACCATTCGGTTCACTGCGTCCGCACTGGGCTCCGGTCATGATGTTCTGCGAGACACACGCATCGATATCAATCGAGGAGGGAAAGACAATTACATCGACCGTCTGATGTGGCCTATAAGGAGTGTCCGGTGCGTTCCATCCCTCTGGTGGGGGATTCATTTTCCAGTTGGCGGCGACGATTCCTTTTCTCATAATGAATAAGGGGGATTTGCGTTCGATATCCATCATATCAGTATTAGCAGATTGTTATATTGTTAAATTGTTAAAGGCACCATCATCATCAACAATATAGCAATTTAACAATTTTTTCTTATTCTAAGCACAATATTCTTGTTTCTCATAATTGAAGAAGCCGCGCTTTCGTCACGATCATATAAGGAATGGTGTCTTTTTATAGTGCTACATTGTTAAAGGTTCCACCATCATCAACAATATAACAATTTAACAATTTTGTATTTTTCTCTATTCTACGTACGTTCTCCTTTATTACACTTACCATCAATCATGGACATTCGTCGCGTCGTCGTCGGATCCGATCATGCGGGGTTTCCGCTCAAAGAATCGGTCAAAAAGCATCTCGAATCGGAGGGCATCGATGTCGTCGACGTCGGTACACACAGCGAGGAATCGGTGAACTACCCGCCGATCATTCGTGCCGCATGCGACGTTGTGTTGAAAGAGGGGATTCCAGGGTTTGTGTTCGGTGGCAGCGGCAATGGAGAGGCGATGGCGGCCAATAAGATGAAGGGCATTCGTGCCGCGCTCTGTTACAGCGAGGAAACTGCGGTATTGGCGCGGTCGCACAATGATGCGAATGTGATGAGTATGGGCGGAAGACTGACCGATCCTGCTCTGGCAAATCGCATGGTTGATATATTCCTGAGCACGCCGTTTGAGGGGGGCCGTCATCTTGCTCGCATCAATGATCTCGATACGCCACTTTCCTGATGAATCATCATTCCATTCTTATCGCTCCGTCTATTCTCGCCGCAGATTTAACACGTCTGCAGGAAGAGGTTGATTCGATTGAGCGCGCCGCTGACTGGCTGCAGATCGATGTGATGGACGGACACTTTGTGCCGAATCTGACATTCGGTGCATCAGTGTTGAAGCATCTCAAGACCCATCTTCCACTCGATATTCACCTGATGGTCGAAAATCCGGAAGAGCGGATAGAGGAATTTCTGGAGATCGGTGCAAAGCACATCACGTTTCATGCGGAAACTGTCGATGAAACGGATTCGCGTTCAGCCCTGATACAAGCCATTCGTGACGGAGGTGCGACTGCGGGAATCGCGCTGAAGCCGGGAACGCCGATCGAAGTGATCGACGATGTCGTCGATGACGTGGATCTGGTGTTAATCATGTCGGTGGAACCGGGATTCGGCGGGCAGGCCTTCATGCCGGAAGTGCTCGACAAGGTACGGAATTTGCGCGCCCGCTTCCCCAAGCTGATGATCCAGATGGATGGCGGCATCAATGACAAGACTGCTCCTCTCTGCATCCAGGCAGGGGCGAACAATTTGGTTGCCGGCAGTTTTGTCTTCGGTGCCGATGACCGTGCCGCCGCCATCGCTTCACTCCGCACCCGATGACCCGCCGCATTATCTTTGGCATCATCGGGCTGGTGGTTTTTTTGGGCCTGTCCTCATTATGGTATCAGCGAGCACATGCACCCGAGCGTCAAGATGTTTCCGGTGTTCACGTGATTCTCCGTTCACCTGACGGAGACGAGGTGCGCGTTCCGGTCGACGTCGCCGACACCGACGATGAGCGCCGGATGGGATTGATGTTTCGCGAGGACTTGCCAGATGGACAAGGTATGGTCTTTGTATTTGATGAGCCTCAGGATCGTGCGTTCTGGATGAAAAACACGCTGATTCCACTCGACATCCTCTACTTTGACGGAGATGGAATGTTCGTTTCCCGTATGATGATGAGCCCTTGTACGACCCCTGAATGCCCCTCGTATCCGTCCGGCCAACCGGCGCAATTTGCACTGGAGGTGAACGCCGGAGAACCGTTGACCGATCAAGTCGGCCGAGGATGGCAGTTGTTTTTGAGGGGGCAATGAGAAGGATATAATTTGATAAAAAATTGTATACAAAGTTGCCCTCAAACACGGAGTTGCGTGAATGAAATCCTATGGTCTGGAGCATTCTGTGAAGTGCGTTTTTCTGCTATAATCAAGAGATTCTGTCACATGAGCCTGAGGCTCAAAACAGATCAACATACACAATGCAGACACACAAGAATACGACATTCGGCACGTTGGAAGAATTGCGCGCATCAGGTGCTGTCGCTGCGCCGATTTCGTCGTGGAGTATTCAGGAGAAAATCGAATGGATTCACGAGGCGCTGACACACTTTGCCTACGAAACGCTTTCGCGTGACGACAAGGGTCTAGTGCGTATATATCTTCAGCGCAGCACGGGGTATTCCCGCGCGCAGATTGCACGGTTCATTGCGGATCACCGCGTGACATCGACGCGCGCCGTCGATGACGGAAGCAATGAGCGCTCACGATATATCCGCTGGTATGTGACGACGGTCGCGTTGCTGGCGTTGCTGCTCCTGATTCGTTCCAGCTTGCCGGTGCCCGCGGATGATTTGGTGGTGCTGAACTCCGAACAGACGGAGATTGAAGGGTCCGACGGCCATGCAGCCGCAGTACGTCAGTCCGATTATCGCGTGATTGTGGTGCGCACGGTGATGAGCGGTGCGACGGCGCCATTGATGGCGGTGATGGAACAAACCGTGCAGATGCCGGATGGACGGGCGTTGGTCGAGCGCATTATTGAAACCGACGTACCCGCCATGAAGGCGCGTGTCGCTGAGCGCAGACTTGCGCGGTTGCGTCTGCTGCAGGCAGTCCCGCATGCTGCGCCGTCGATCACGGAAAAAATCTACACGCGTACCGACGTTGCGCGCCCCGATATCGCGATTGTGAAAGAGATGTACCCGCCTTACCCTGCGGATGAGGGTCGCCCTGCCGCGCCCGATGCGATTTGGGATGTTCCTCCGGGAGGAAAAGAAGGGCAGATTCTCATGATCTATAAGGGCCAGGTCGTTTGGCGCAACTTCCCCACCATTAATCAGATCCGCGATGACAATCCTCACGGCGATGAAATGACACGTCGTGCCGGAGGCAATCGCAATGGCGGTTCGGGCGGCGGTTCGGAAAGCACCAATACCACGACGATCATCCAGGAAGTCGCAGGTGACTCGACGCCGAGCGGCTGGACTGACGGGACAGGCATCGTGTATCTCACGGATGCAACCGAGAACGTCGGGATCGGTACCAGCTCGACATCGAACAAGCTCGAGGTGATCGGATCGATTTCCGGTGCGTCGCTCTATATCACATCGAGCATGAGCGGTGCGGGCCTGACCGATTGTGATGCCGGAACCAGCAAGCTGATTTACGACGCAACCACCGGACGATTCGGTTGTGACATCGACCAAACAGTCGGAACCGGTTTGGACATCACGACGGGTGACGCACGATACGTTCGCAAGCAGGGTGACACGATGACTGGCGCGCTGGTCATCAACATTGCAGGCGGCGTCGACAGTACAATCGGGCTCAATGTCCTCAACACGATTTCCGGCGCAGTCATTCATGCACAGAAATCGCTGACGACATCCGGCTCATTCGTCTTCGAAGGTGCGGCTTCCGGCTCGTCGCTCTACATTTCCTCGAGTATCAACGGAGCGGGTCTGACCGATTGCGACGCGGCAACATCGAGACTCAACTGGGACGCATCAACTGGTCGCTTTAGCTGTGGAACGGATACTGACACGACGTACACCGCGGGTCGTGGGCTCACGTTAGCCGGTACATCGTTCTCGACGAATGACATTCTGACCGGTTCACTGATCCGCTTCACGACTGTTTCCGGTTCAACGGTCTTCGCGCTCAACCAGCTCATCTCTTCCGGCACGCTCGTCACCGAATCCGGTGCGGTGTTTGACGGCGACACACTCTACGTCGATGCAAACAGTAATCGCGTTGGTGTCGGTACCACGACACCGGGCGGAACACTTGAGGTCATCGGTGATATCGTCTTCAACGGAAACAATGGGACGAAAATTTTCTTCCACGAAGCCGGCGATAGCAACTGGACACTTGGTCGCGAGGGCACGCCGTCCGGCGCGCAGATCGTGAACCAGGGTGCACATGTGTTCGTCGTGTACGGCGAAGCGGATAATCAGGGATTCATGATCCGCAACAACCTTGGCACATCCCTGATGGAAGTACAGGGCAGCGACGGCCAGACATACTTCGCAGGTGCTGTCGGCGTTGGCGTCATTAATCCGCGGACCACGCTCGAAGTTGGCGGTTCCATTTCCGGCGCGACCCTCTACGTTCGTGCAATGTCCGGCGCCGGTCTGACCGATTGTGATGCGGCGTCACAGGCATTGAAGTGGGATGCAACAACGGAACGTTTCTCCTGTGGATCAGCAGGTTCAATCTACACCGCGGGGCAGGGTCTGAGTCTGAGTGCAGGTAATGCATTCTCGTTGAATACGACAATTACCGGAGCACTCGTTCGCTTCACGACGCTTTCCGGTTCTACGGTCTACGCACGCAACACACTCGCTTCGTCAGGAACATTGGTCTGGGAAGGCGCAGCATCCGGTGCAACGCTCTACGTTGCGACGTCGATTCAGGGTGCGGGTCTGACCGATTGTGATGCCGCAGCACAGGCTCTCAAGTGGGATGTGACGACCGGCCGCTTCAGTTGTGGATCCGTCAGCACAGGTAACTGGTCTGGCACAGGTGCGCTTACGACCGCGTTCGATGATCGCTATGTGAATACAAGTGGAGATACCATGACTGGTGCGCTGACCATCGACGTCACCGGCGGTAACCGTAATACGATCGGACTCAATGTGCTTAATACCATCTCCGGTTCGCACATACACGCTCAGAATTTGCTGACCAGCTCCGGTGGTTCCGTTTTCGAGCCGCAGGATGCCAACACTATTCCAGTCTTTATCCACACGGCCAACACAGCGACAGTGGATGCGCTGCGCATTCAGAATTTTGCAGGAAGCAGATTGATGTCAGTGACACCTGAAGGAAAACTCTTACTTGGCACGTCCGATACTACGGGCAATTCCTATCTCGGTATTCGCAGAGATTTGTCGACGGCCGGTCCGTTCGGTTCGACCGACGGATGGATCACGATCCAGAATGCCGATACGACGGACGGCAACGAAGCGGTATTCACGTTCGCGAACGGCAGTTATCAGGGTGCTGGAATTTCGGCGATCTTCAATTCACATAGCACGCTCAGCAGAGATACGGATCTTGTCTTTGGAACTGCCAATGGGATTTCGAATATTTCCGAGGGCATGCGTCTGACGTCCGATAAACGTTTGGGTATTGGAACGACTGATCCCAAATCCAGGCTCGATGTTGTCGGCACCATGTCAGGCTCCTCATTCCTGACGCTCTCCCGTTATCGTAACTGCACCCTTGAAACATCTTCCACAGGTGCAGTCATCTGCGGCACTGATGATGGATCAACATACTACGCAGGTCAGGGTCTCACCGCCAATGGTAACGTCCTTTCGTTGAGTTCAACAATCACCGGCTCTCTTGTTCGCTTCACAACAGTCTCCGGTTCAACGGTTTATGCACGCAACCAGCTCGTCTCCTCCGGCACGCTCGTCACCGAATCCGGTGCATACTTTGATGGAACTACCCTGGTTATTCAGGCTGGTTCTAACAGAGTGGGTATCGGAACAGCGGATCCAAAGGCAACGGTTGATATTATCGGTTCCGTTTCCGGTTCCAGTCTCACCATCAGCAGCTTGAAGAACTGTGACACCATCGATACCGACGCCAACGGAAACTTCGTCTGTGGCTCCGATCAGTCTGCCGGTTCGGGTCTGGATCAGAACACCGCCGATGATCGCTACGTGAATGAATCGGGAGATACGATGACCGGTGCGCTTGTGATCAATGTCACGAACGGTAATGACTCCACCGTCGCTCTCAATGTGTTGAATACGATCTCCGGTTCGGTGATCCGCGCGCAGAAAACGATCGCCTCCTCCGGTTCGCTTGTTTGGGAAGGTGCGGCCTCCGGCTCCTCCTTATATATAGCAAGTTCGTTTGCCGGTGCAGGCCTCGTCGATTGTGACATCGCCGGTACATCAAAACTACTTTGGGATTCCACCACAGGTCGATTCTCCTGTGGAACCGATGCAGATACCAATACAACGTACACTGCCGGTCAGAATCTTGTTCTCACTGGCAATGCATTTAGTTTGAACACCACGATCACTGGTGCACTCGTGCGCTTCAACACTGTTTCCGGTTCCACCATCTACGCTCAATCCGCTCTTAATGCGTCGGGCAGTCTGAGTGTGGACGGTACGACATTCCTGAACTCCAGCGCTCCATTAAAACTAACAGATGCTGGCTTCTACGGTTGTACCGCACTCGAAACCGATGCAGACGGCGACATCGTCTGCGGATCGGATGCTGATACAAATACCACGTATACGGCAGGCCAGGGTCTCGGATTGAATGGAACGGTCTTCTCGTTGAACACGACGATTACAGGCTCTCTTGTTCGCTTTACGACTGTCTCCGGCTCCACCGTCTTCGCCAACTCGGCTCTTCGTTCATCCGGAGCACTCGTCTTCGAAGGTGCAGGATCCGGTCGCTCTCTGTACATCGGCCAGAGTATCCGTGCAGGTGTGTCGATTGCTTCTTCGGGAACATTGGTATGGGAAGGTGCGGCCTCCGGCTCCTCCTTATATATAGCAAGTTCGTTGCAGGGTGCCGGCCTCGCCGATTGTGACGCTGCAACATCCACCTTGGTCTGGAGTTCCGAAACGGGTCGCTTCTCGTGTGGTACAGACAGTGATACCACTTACACAGCCGGTCGCGGCCTCACGCTCACAGCGACATCGTTCTCGACCAATGACATTCTCACGGGTTCGTTGATCCGCTTCACGACGGTCTCAGGATCAACGGTCTTCGCCAACACGGCACTCCGTTCTTCCGGATCTCTGGTCTTCGAAGGCGCAGGATCCGGTCGCTCTCTCTATATCGGTCAAACAATCAGATCGGGTGTATCCATTGCATCATCCGGCTCTCTCGTATGGGAAGGTGCGGCCTCCGGCTCCTCCTTATATATAGCAAGTTCGTTGCAGGGTGCCGGCCTCGCCGATTGTGACATTGCGGGAACATCCAAACTTCTGTGGGATTCAACGGCCGGCCGCTTCTCCTGCGGTACCGATCAGAATACCGGAACAAGCTACACAGCCGGTAAGGGGCTGACACTCGCTGGTACATCGTTCTCTACCAATGATATTCTGACCGGTTCGTTGATTCGGTTTACAACCGTATCGGGTTCCGTCGTCAAAGCGGGGACTCTTCTTGCCTCATCCGGTGTCATCGTTGCGACGGGCAACATCACGACACAGTCAGGTTCGCTGTGGCAGTCTGTGTATCGCACGGACGATGGATTGATCGGTTACTGGTCTTTCTCTGAATCAGGCTCCAGTGTCGCCTATGACCGCAGTCCTTACGGTCGTGACGGTACGGTCGTCGGTGCACGGTATGCCGCGGGAAAATTCGGCACCGCACTCGATTTCAACGGTGCCGGTGATGAAGTAACGATCCCATCGACGCCTATCACCAACGAAGCGACGTATTCCATCTGGTTTAAGCCCGATGTCGGTACCAGTCAGACACTGTGGTCGGCGGCAGATGACTCTATCGATCTGTCCGTGCTGTCATTAGTGCGTCTTGATGTTGATCTGACAACACTGTCATTCGATATACCCAATATCTCTGCAGGAACATGGAATCATCTTGCCGTTACCAAGAGCGGATCAAATTATCGCGTCTACTTGAACGGCGTTGAATCTACGGATGGCGTGCAGGCGGGTGACCCAGATATGTCCTTTAACTCCATCGGTGGGGGCAATGGAGAGATTGGCGGTGCCGATTGGGACGGAGTCATTGACGAGGCACGAGTTTACAATAGAGCCCTCAGTGCGGCTGAGATCCGTACCCAGTATTTGGGTGTTGGCACAAACAGCGCGATCATTGCCAACAGATTCCGCATCCTTGATACCGGAAATAATCTCCTCGTCAACGCCAGCAGTGGAGGCACATTCGAGGTGCTGGGGACGGTATCCGGCGCCACGGTCTACGCCCGCACATCGCTGCGTTCATCCGGCTCTCTGGTCTGGGAAGGCGCAGCTTCGGGTGCATCGCTCTACGTCGCAACGTCGATTCGCGGATCGGGATTGGTCGACTGTGACATCGCGGGAACATCCAAACTGCTGTGGGATTCCACAACAGGTCGCTTCTCCTGTGGCACCGATACCGACACGAATACGACATACACTGCAGGACAGGCATTGAGCCTGAGCGCTGGCAACGCGTTTAGCTTAAACACAACGATCACCGGTGCGCTTGTGCGCTTCACCACTGTCTCCGGTTCGACAGTCTATGCTCGCAACACGCTCGCCTCATCCGGCACGCTTGTTTTCGAAGGCGCTGCATCCGGATCCTCTTTGTATCTTGGCACATCACTGCGCGGAGCGGGACTTACGGATTGTGACACAGGCGCGGCAATTCTTCAGTGGAACACCGACACCGGACGCTTCATTTGCAGCGCGGGAAACTACACCGCCGGACAGGGTCTGACACTCACGAACACCAGCTTCTCGCTCAGTCAGTCGATCAGCGGTTCACTCGTTCGCTTTACGACCGTGTCCGGTTCGCTGGTCTATGCGAAGCACACAGTCGCATCGTCGGGTGCGGTCGTTGCAAAGACAGATTTGATTGTGCAGCAGGGTGCCGTGCAGACGCGCTACGGTATCGCGTTCTCGTCCGGCACGCTGGTGAACGCTACCAGCGGCTTCAACGGATACCTCAATATCGAGAACGGCGGTCTTGCCATTAACGGTATGCGACTGATTTCGCCCAGGGCAAACCTCACGAACATCGGTTCGATTCAGGCGGGACAGACGACACTTACTGCAGGAGGCGGTTTTGCGACACGCACAGATTACACGCCGCCAGACAACGTCGGGGAATCTGCGATGGCGGATATCACCGGTGATGGAAGGGATGATTTTGTTGCCGTGTACGGCACGACGACGGTATCAGTCTTCCGCAACACCGGAACCGGGCAGTTGGCTGCACCGGTCAATTACACCGTTCCACAGACTGCATGGGCGGTCGCCTTGGGCGATGTCACAGGTGACGGAAAAGCGGATATGGTCGTCGCGAACGATCAGTACTTCTCCGTCTTCCCGAACACGGGAACCGGACAGTTTGGTACGCGCACGGATTATCTAACAGCGGGAGGCGACAAGTTCGCGGTCTTCATCGCTGACATGACCAATGACGGCAAGCCGGATATTGTTCTTGCAGACGGGAATCTTGCGAGCGTGTACCGCAATACCGGCAACGGCGTCTTTACACACTACTGGTTCAACAATATTGATAACGACAATATTATTTCCATGGCCGTCGCGGATTTCAATGGTGACGGTAAAATCGATATAGCCGCATCCTCAATAAATTTCGCAAATAGCGTGCATGTGTTCTACAACAGAGGTAATCATTCCTATGCCGTACTGCAAGATCTCTTCAGTGAGCCTGTCGCATACTCGGGCATCAGCCAAAATGCACCCACCCTCTTGGCGGGGGATGTCACAGGCGACGGCCGCCCGGATCTGATCGCCGATGGGGCAACTATTCTCGTGAATACCGGAACAGGCGGCTTTAGACGCGATGCGTCCTATAGCATGGACGACAGCTATGACACTGCTTTGGCCGATATCGACGGCGACGGTATGCAGGATATCGTCGGCTTCGGAGACGGTGCGTCGAATGTCACTATCCTGCGCAATACCGGTACGGGTGCATTCCGCCTGCTTGCAACATTGCCCCTTCCGGCTACGCCCGAATCCGGCATTAGTGCCGGAGACCTGAACGGTGACGGCAAGCCCGATATCATTGCCGGATCCAACAGCCTTTCCGACGACTACCTGTCAGTGTTCATGAGTAAGCCGCGGATCATGTTCCATGCATCTACTGCCTCCGGTTACGTCGGTATTGGAACGCGCAATGCAGCAGCACAACTGACGGTTTCCGGTTCGGTGGTGATCGGCAATAACGCGGGGTCGCTCCTGCCGAAAGCGCAATTGGATGTGAAAGGAACGATGTCCGGTACGCTCTTGGTGCTCAGTAACATGCGTAACTGTACGCTTGAGACCAGTGCAACCGGTGCGGTTATCTGCGGATCCGGTGCCGCATACACCGCCGGTCAAGGTCTGACACTTGCTGGAACGTCCTTCAGATTGAACGCGACAATCAGCGGTTCTCTCGTTCGCTTCCTCACTGTCTCCGGTTCAACCGTCTTTGCACGCAATAGCCTCGCATCGTCGGGAACGTTGGTTGTCGAGAACACAGTCGCTCGAGGTTCTGGAGCAGCGACCATTATCCAGCAGGCTGAATTTGCAACCGGTGCCTACATCTACAGTTCGGGAACTGTGCTTGCACTCGACACCTACAGTCACCGCGGCGGCACCAAGCATATTCTATTCGGGTATCGCGGCACATTCGATACGAATCTGTACCGCAACGGCATAGGGTATCTGCAAACCGATGGAACGTTCGCCGCACAGGGCACGCTGTCCGGTTCTTTCCTCACCATCAGCAATCTTCGCAACTGTTCACTCCGAGTAACTGCTACCGGCGCCGTTGTCTGCGGCACGTCCAGTGGCGGATTCGGTTCCGGCAACGTTGTTGCTCTCGGTGATGCACGCTACGTCCGCAAGAGCGGGGATACGATGACGGGTGCTCTGACGATCAATGTCACCGGCGGTACCAATACGACGCTGGGACTCAACGTTCTTAATACGATCTCCGGTTCCATTATCCGCGCACAAAAAACATTGGCATCGTCCGGTACGCTCGTCACCGAATCTGGCGCGTACTTCGATGGAACCACCATGGTGATTCAGGCGGGAAATAACCGAGTCGGTATCGGAACGGCAACACCCGCGACAACGCTGCACGTCACAAACACTACTGCTGGAACGTTGCCCACACTTGATACCGGTACGGTTGGATTGTTCGAATCATCTGGCACGACGGGCGCAGCATCGGTTATTCAAATTATCAGCGGCAATGCGGGTAATTCCGCGTTGAACTTTGGCGATGTCGACGACATCAATATCGGCCAGGTCTTCTACAATCATCTGAACAACAGCATGAACTTCACCGTGAATAACTCGCTGTTGATGGTGATGTCCGGCAGCAACGTCGGTATCGGAACGTTTAACCCAAGCACAAAACTGGAAGTTGCAGGAACGATGTCCGGCCGCAGTCTGTACATTTCCGGCACGGGAAGCAGCCCATTGTTGATGACCAGCGTGAGCAGGGGAGGAGTTGGTATCGGTACGGCGACGCCGGGCGCTGCGCTTCATGTCGTCAGTCCGTCCAATGCTTTTACAACCATCTTCGAACGTACGGGTGTGAATGGACTCGGTGCAGCATTCCCGTTTGTGCTTCGCGCCGATGGTCAGACAGTCGGCGACTTCACCGGATTGCTCTTTGAAGGCAAAGATTCAGTTGGTAATACCCAGCAGTATGCAGGTCTTCGTGCCGGTATTGTGAATCCGACGAACGGCTTCGAAGATTCGTCTCTCGACTTTGTCACCTTCGAAAACGGTGCAAGCAACGTTCGCATGATTATCACCGGATCGTTGGTTGGTGTTGGTACATTCAAGCCCGAAGCAAAATTCACGGTTTCCGGTGCCATGCTCGTCCGTTCCATTGTGAAATCCGGCTCCGGTGTCGCGTCGTTCCTTCCTATGCGCAACCAGACAGGTGCCTACGTCTACAGCAGCGGTGCAACTGCCCTTGCACTTGACGTAGCAACAAACACCGGAAGTAGTACCGCACACGTCCTCTTTGGCTACCGCGGAACATTTGATGTTGGACTGTATCGCACGGGCATCAAGGGATCCGGTGCATTGGCAATCCGTAACAGCAACACCTTCTCCAACAACGCCGCATCCGCCTTCGAGATCTACACCAATGCCGGACATCTGAACAACAAAGTCTTCCGCGTCGCGACCAACGGATCGACCTTCGCCGACGGTTCGTACAACGCTACCGGAGCCGACTACGCCGAATGGTTCCGCTACAGCGGCACCAAGCCAGTCGAGGGA
>CAYXNG010000021.1:0-15090 GCA_964466635.1 uncultured Candidatus Peribacteria bacterium
GGAAATTGACATTTTGCAGGACGATGGTTAAAGTCCGCGGGTTCTTTCTCACCACTGCTGCTAAGCACTCCGGGCTGTCCGGGTGGCGCGTGTTTGTGCGTAGAGAGGGAATACACACCTAAGGGAGATGTTGGATGACCTCGAAGCCCCGTTTGCTGTTCTGGATTGGCAATCATCCCCGTGAACACCAGGCGCTCCTGAGCGAACTCGCGCGCTTCTACGACGTCGACGTTCTGACCTGCATGCCGGCAGGCGACGTCAAACAACGGATCGACGCGACTAACCCAGTCGGGTGCGTCGCGCACTATTCGCTCGGCAAGGAGATGTACACGATGGCAAAGGCGGTCGGCGAACATCGCCCGACGATGCCCTTCATCGAAATCCGGGCAACGAAGGATGATCAGCCGCGTGTGCCGAATGCCTACCGTCGTGGTCTCCTGAACGAAAACGTCACCGCTCCGGCACAAGTTCTGCCGTATGTGCAGGAAAAACTCCGTAAGGCGGCGTAGCAGAGAACGAAATCTGAGGCACTAGAAAGGAGGTCTCAGTACCATACTCGCCGCAGACCCATTGGGTCTGCGGCGTTTAACGATGTGCGTACTTTACACGGCAACCGGCTCTCCTTCTAATTCCGGCACATCGTCTGTCGGCAGTTTTTCATGATCGGCATGCTCCTCGGACGCAGGACGAGCGCCGAGCAGCACGATATCGTCGACGACGATCTCCGTGCGGAAGACTTTTGTTCCTTCGGTTCCTTCCCAGCTGCGCGTCTTCAGGTATCCCTCCACATAGAGCGGCTTACCCTTCTTCACATACTGGTTACAGAACTCCGCCAAACCACCCCACACAACGAGGTTGTGGTATTCCGGCAGGCTCTGCTTCTGGCCGGTTTGATCGCGCCAGACGCGATTGGTCGCAAGGCCGAACGTCGCAACGGACTGGCCGTTCGTCGTCGCCTTGAGTTCGGGGTCTCGGGTCACGTTTCCGAGAAGAATGACTTTATTCACCGTTTTCATAGGAGAATGGGGAAAATACTAATGGATCTAGCATTATACCCCGTCCGATCAGCAACAACAGAAAAGCGCTTCGAAGCTTTAGTGCAGCAAAGCGCTTTTTTCTTGCTTATTGCTGGAGATAGCGATAGGTGGGCGAGTTTGCTGATGGCTCCGCCTGATCAACCCAGAAGAAGGCCGTGGCAGCAGCATCCTTATCTTCCCAGCGGATGCGACCCTGATCGGCACCTGCTCCGAAGGCGGTTGCAACGTTCGTGAAGTTTGTCAGCGATGACCTGATCCACGACGAACCGTTACCGCCCGTCACCGTCACCTGTAACGACACGTCGAGCGTCGGATCGACCGTGAACGAGAGGCCGCGACATTCAACCAATGTCTCCCCTGCTCCACCTCCGCCAACCACGCTGCAGTTCTTGCGGTTCGTGTAATCACTGGATGCGGCAATGCGGAACGTCGACGGATCGAACGCGATGTTCGACGACATCACGCTGAAGAGCAGGTCGGTGATGACGGGCTTGTTCACGCCGTTCTTCACGTTGTTGTGATTGGTGGTACCGATGCGGTAGCGACCGATCTCCTGATTTTCGTACGCGATGATCTGCGGATTCGCGAAGGTGATCGCGTTGTAGATCAGAATGATCTTACTGAGAACGGAGCGGTTCTGATTGCCTATGATGTGAACACCGGATGTCGGCTGATCGACACCGATGAAGACTTCTCCTTCACCGATGTTGTCGTTGTCGTTGTCGCTCAGCTGATTCGCCGACGTCACGCCGCGTGCTTTCACCGCGCCTCCGCGTGACGGAACCCAGAAGGTCAGCGATTCGTTGCTGATGGCTCCATCAACGTCCGTCTTCAGTCGCGGCCGAACGAAGACATCCATCTCCGCATAGGTCGGGACCACCAACTCCTTCGCATTCATGTTGGCACAGAATGTTCTGATGCTTCTGCCATTGCCAGGGTTGACCGTGAGCACGGGTTCGCTGCCGCACGCTCCGACCGTTGCAATTGCAAAGGGATTGATTTCGCCTGGCTTGTAGAGCTCCAAACGGTCGAGCGAGACGCCCGTCGTATCCCATGTCGCGATCTGCAGATGGAACACTTCGACATCCTCGTTGGGCGAACGGAAGTTGAGACGAAGCACCGTATCTCCCAACATACCGCCGAGCAGCTGCTTGGAACGAACGGGTTCCGGATCTCTGGTGACAAAGAGATTCCCGGCGTTGTTGATTCGCACGGTGCGTGACTGACCAGTCGTCACGTTGATCTGGCAGAAGGTGTGAGGACAGCTTCCGTTGGTCGCCGTGCGCGTTAACGAACCGTCACTCGCCTGCGCAATGAAGTACGTCGGATCGGACGTATCGAATCCGAGTTGCAACGTGTCATTCTGGGGCGAGAAGGCGATATCGGCGCGAACTTCCATCGCCATCGTTCGACCGGCGGCAACAATTTGCCCGTCACCCGGTATATCGCGGAAGATGACGACGCCGTTAGAGGGGGCGACCCCGCGCTTCAATCCCGTTTCGGCGGTTCCGTTGTAATCCATATCGACGAAGAGCGAGTACGTCGCGGCATTCATCACCGATCCGACATCCGCTTTAAAGCGCGCACCGTTGAAGGTGATATCGCGATCACGATCGCCAAGGACAAAGAAGCGCATCAGCGTGACGTTTTTCTGCCCCTTCACCGCCGACGCGGTTTCGTCACTCGACTGGACCGCGACATTGATGCGTGCGGCCGACTGACAGAGCACTTTTGTCTGCGCGACGACGGTGTTGTTGCCCATGTAGGAATCCCGCTGGCTGGCGGTAACCGTCACATTGTTCTGGACGATGCCGCACGGATAGTTCTCATCGGGACGCAGCGCGATGCGGACGGGAACGGGAGAGAATGGCTCCATGACGCCAATAGGGCACGTCACAGACGTACCCGATTGTTCACAGCGAGGATCACTCTCCGAATCGACGTACGAGAAACCGGATGGAATCGCCTCGGTCAGCACGACGTTGCTCACCGTATCCGGTCCGTTGTTATCGACGGTAAAACTGTGAATGATAGTTGCACCCTGTGCCACCTTCGCATTCATGATGTTTGAAATGACGTGAAGGTTCGCCTCGCCGTTCGGATTGACTGATGATGGATTCACCGAGCTGCGCGAACTGGAAGAACAGATGATCTTGATAGGCGCGAGCAAGCGGTTGTTCTGTGGATTCGTATCGTAGGGCAACGAGTTGCTGTGCACTTGCACGTTCAATGTGTCATCGCACGGCATTTGCAGGCGCATCGCCAGACGCGCATTCACCTCCTGACCCGGTGCCAGGTATCCGAATGAACAGACCGTCGCCGTGCTTCCCGCGACTCTGACGCAGCGACTGTCAGTTTGCTCCGGGACAAGTGTCGCGACGGATCCGAACGGGCCGATGACCGACACCATCGCGTACGCGGTTCCCGGTCCGGCGTTCCGGACGACCAGATCGAACGGCGTGACCTCTCCTTTCACCGCGGTCGGTGCGGCGATCGCGCGGATTTCGACGTCATAGACCGTCGCGGCAGCCGAACTTTGACTCCGGTCGCTCGACGGAATACTGGAGGCGATGCGTGATGATGACATGCTCCAATCGGTATACATGCTGATAAATGAACTCTGCGCGGACCGGCTGGAAACCGGCGGTATGGATGCGACGCTCGCGCCGCCACACACGATTTTCGTATCGGCACGGAAGCGGTTGTTATCCTGGAACGGATCGCGCGTGTAGGTATACACTGCGGGATTGATGCCGTAGGTTGCGTTACAGGTCTGCGTCGCGCTGGTGTTGATGGCGACGACGAACGTTTCCGATGCTCCGGGTGCGATGTCACCCGGCACGCACTTCACGTTGCCTCCTTCCATGGCACAGCGCGGATCGGACCGCGTCGGATCAAAGCTGAAACCGTTGCCCATCGGATCGTACACCGCATTGTATTTGGCAGTTTCCGGTCCGTAGTTCGTCACGGTCAGCGTGTGTGCGAATGCCTGTCCGCGATTCACCACGGCCGACGTTGTCACCGTCAGTCCCAGATCCGCTCCGGCGGATGCGACGGGGCGGGAAGATGACATTGCAGCGCTGGATGCAGGAGCGCTCGATGCCGGTGGTGATGACCATTCCCAGCTTGCACTGCTGGACATCGGTGAGAAGGGCGGGTCGACGATAACTATGAACGAACTCGCACTCGACGCCGACGATCCGCAAACGACCGACCCGTATGCGCCGCCGCTGTTGTTTGCTTGATAGGGATCGAGCGGCAAGGCCTTGGTCGAGAAATCCACGCTGAACGACTGGCCGCACGGCAAGGTAACGCGCCCGGTCAATGAGAACGACATTTCCTGTCCCGGATCTATCCATCCAAGGGTGCAACTGATGATACCGTTGACGTACTGACAACGTGAATCACTGAGACTGTCGAACGACACGCCACCCTGTCCAAAATTATCGAGCTGTACATACGTTCGACCGGGCCCTTTATTGCGCGCGGTAAACGTGAAGGACGCGGAACCGTTGCGACCAACGTAGACAGGCGATACCGATCCCAACACTTCGATGTCTCCGCTATTTGCGGGCGCCGATGCAAAGGATGTCGGAGCGGAGGATGATGCGCAGTTCACCGTCACTTGATGTGCCCCCGTATCATTTGTCGTATCGTTGTCGGGCAATGACCCCTTCACCCACGTTGTAAGATTCAGCGGGGTACACGGAACATCTTCTGCAAGTTGATAGACAATACTCAATGGCGTCGTATTCTGCCCTGCAGCAAGAGAACTGATTCTACACACAACGGTGTTATCGATTTGATCACAACGGTCATCACTCTGCGCATCAACGAATGTCATGCCAGGGGCAAAAATTTCTGTCGTGAGGATGTCTTGCGCAGTCCCCGGACCATTGTTTCGGACATATATGCCGTATGTCACCACTCCCCCTCTGTTCACTGACGCGGTTCCGTTTTTATAGATCATCAGATCGGCAGAAGCTGCCGCAGGACAGCGGATAGTAGTCGATGCAACTGTCTGGTTATTGTTATTGTCGGCATCACTTTGCGTACTCCATCCAAACGCACGATGCTGAATCGTTTGATCCACACACGCACCGTTCACCGCCTCTGCCTGATACGTCAGAGCAACTCCCATTGTCTGACTGGCACCGATTGACTGGAAGACGCAGCTGACGACGTCTCCATCCTGACTGCAGTTTGCATTATTAGCTGTAACAAACGTCACTCCCACCGGAAGCGGCGCAATGACACGGACATTTCCCGCAGGCGACGACCATAGATTCGCGACTCTGAGCAAAGCGGTGAAATTGACCGGCTCGCTTTCTGTCCGCTGTACGGATGCAGGGGCTTCAAGTGTCACCTCGATATCAGTCTGAGGAGCCGGCCGCGTATCCGCTGCCATCGCCATGGATGAAGCCGCTCCTGATTGGGCGAACAATGAAGAGCCCGGCAACTGGGAGGAGTTCAGGCCGATGCCCACGCGGACGGTCAGAGCGAGCGCCATCAGCCCTCCGAGGACCCAGACGGTCATGCGGTGCATAGACGAGAAACGGAGAAGAATATGTACGACAAACAGTCTAACAAAACGGAATGGACACACAGCGATAACACCCCATATTCACTGGACAGGGAACGATTCTGGATCGCCGTAATCGTCATACGCGCTCCAAGGCAACAGTCGCCTTGCAAAAAGCGCATTGCCCAGCAATGAAGACACTCCATACAATGTCCTGAGGGTTCTTTGGAAGCATCGACATCGAATATGAGGAGGTTCCCATGACCGACCCCAATCAACGAGTCTGGTTTTGTATCACGCTCGCACTGCCCGATGAGGTTGCTGCGGACCTTAGGAGAGAAGGGTGGCGTGCAAGACTGCCTGTCATTGCGTCGTTACGTGCGCCGGTTGATGAGTTCATCCGCAGACAAGATCCCGATGCCTTCTTTGGATCGGAGATGGGAAGGGATTCCGCTCCAAGGTTTTATGCATGTACGAAAAGAAGTGTGTTTCTGAGGTTGCAGAATGGAGAGCTTTCACAGGTAACGAGTGTAGAGATGCTGAATACGTCAGGGCCTTTCGGCGCGATCGAACTTGCTGCAACGCGGGAGTGGTATTGTGTGCTGCTGGATGGGACTTTTGATCATGATGAGACAGAGAACATTCGACTGATCAGAGAACCTATGGAGCAATGGATCAAGAGGTATGACCCCGTAGCGTCTTTTTTTCCTCCCCCCTCTGACAAGCTACTGCTGAGGAACCATTTTTCAGTCCAGACTACCGAGGCAACGTTTCAAGTGCTGCGCCTTGCAGAACCCAAGCCGTCTGGCATGAAGAATATATATCGATGCCCACGCGCAGATACAATCCGATTCGGCTAAGAGAACCCCTTCACCACTGTCCCCCCGGGCCAGTGGTTTTTTGTGATCATCATTCCCGCTATTTCCTCTTCCTCCACATCAACCCCGCGGCCCCTCCCGCAAGCATCACCGCAAGGGCGGCCGGGCCGGTATCGGGTGTTGAAGGGACATGAGGCATGTTTGATACATTTGATTGATTGGGTTGGTACTGGCCACTCACTACTGACCACTGGCTACTCGTCTGTGTGAACGGGAGTTCAATCACTTGAGCAGGCAGTGTCTGAGTAGCGGGAGGCGACAGGCGTTCGGGGAGGCACACCGACGAACACCCGTCGTTATTGACGTTATTGCCGTCATCACACTGCTCAAGCGGCGTATCGGTGATACCGTCGCCACAGCGCTGCGGCAAACACACGGTCCGACAGAGTGCATTGGGAATATCCGCATTCGATGCGCCCAGATCGCAGAGTTCACCTGCATCGATACGTCCGTTACCGCAGAAAGCCGGGAGGGTCGCTATCTGTGTCGCGGTGAGGCACCTATTCAGAATGCACTGCGCGCCCGGGGGACAATCCGCATCACGCACGCAGATTGCTTCCAATCCGCCATCAAATGCAGACGACGATACGCCGCCGTAGAATGAAACCGACGATGGCTGCATGGATGTGCCCTCGGATATTGACGAGGCAGCGGTTGAGGCATCTGCGCCACCGGATGATGCAGAGGAGTATGCAGGCGGATTACCCGAGATATCTCCGGCTGTATTCTCGTGCGCGATACAACGCACGCACGGAAGTCCAGGAGTAGGAATGCACGACTTTCCTTGAAGGGCACAATAGGCATCACCGCCGATCACACATTCGTTGCCGACGCACTCATTGAACACGACGATCAGGGATGACCGGGATGACTGCGGGAAAGTGTCACTGGAAACGCGGGATGACCGTGAGGAACCGGATGATGGACCGCGGCTGGACTGTGACGATCCGGATGACCTGCTGACACCGGTAGATGCGGATCGCAGCGACGATGAACGGGAGCTCAGTGATGATGACAGTCGCGATGAAGACCCGCTTGAGTCGCTGGTTAGTCTGGACTGCGACGACGAACGCGACACGGACCGGACTGATGAAGATTGTCCGGAAGAAGCTACGCAGGAATCGACGAGAGTGCAGACGCCGCTCGTGCATCGACCGACCGGACAGCACTGCCGGCCGCTGTCATCGACATAACAGGAAGGAGATGGACAATCGAGATCGGTGAGACACGCCTTCGCCGAGGATCGCGACGAACCTGATGAGGCAGGGCACGCATGTTGCGCACAGGGATCTTGATAGGTATCGGTACCGACAACCGAACAGATGCCTTGCGCTGTGCAAACCGCGAATCTGCGGACGCATAGTTTGGCGCATGTACCTCCAGAAAGCTTCATGCATTCGCTGCAGAAATCATCGACAGGTGGACAATCATTGACAGACTGACACTGAGCAACCGACGATGTGGAGGAAGATCTGCCGGAAGAGCGCGATGATGAGCGAGATCCGGTTTTACAGCATCCGGCCCAGTTGCCCTTGGCATATGATGCACAGAACTGTTGGGTAGCGGATACGCCGTTACTCCAGTCCATCGTGCCGCCTGCATTGAAGCAGTCAACTTCCTCCATGCAGGAGGTTCCGGCCGGACATCCGGGGAAAGAGGAAGAGGATCGGGAGGAAGAACGCGACGACGATTGCACTGATACGCGGGATGATGATCGAGCAGACAATGAACAGAGACGCAGATCGATGTTAAACAGACAATTGCACTGGCACTGCATCCGCGGCACGGTGCACGTTTCTTCCAACGTCGGGCCGGTGTAGCAGCCCGCAGGCAACCGGAGACTGCTCTGCTGTTGATACCAGCGTTGTCTGCATGCCAGCTCTTGGTCGACACAAGCCTGATCGCACAACGGACCTTTACCGGGCGGCATCTCGCATGTCGCCGGCGGCGTGTCGCACTGGACGGGCGTCAGTGAACGGACAGAGCAAGCTGAGGATGAACCGGGTAACGTGGAAGACAGAGCCGATGAATTCCGACTGGAGGGGGCGGATGAAAAGCCAGCCGAAGCCGAATTTCCGGCAGAAGTAGCATTGGACGACGTGTTGGGTGCCGATGAGAAACCTGACGAAGATGCGGGATTGCACTGTTGCATGCAAGACGTGAGGCATGTCTGATTCCCATCACATTGCACACTGCAACGCAGCGCGCAGCAGGATTCAGGACAATTCTGCGTGCATATCTGCGCATCCAGTACGCAAGCAGCTATACAGGACTGACTACCTCCACATCCGTTTGCGCAGGTGTTGGCGGCACTGGCGCAAGAAGCTTCGCAACTCTCGGCCTGGCCATAATCGGCGCATGCCCCACACTGACTGATGCAACTGACGTATCCCATATTTTTCTCTCCATCATGCTGAATCCTGCAACTCTGCTTGCAGCAATCCGGCAGACAACCATTCAGACACTGCATCTGCGTATTATTACATGCCTGCGAACAGCTGTTGTTCCCCGGCGGACATGCCGCCTGGCATATTCTTCCCTGATTAATGCAATCATCGTTACACGACTTGGCTTCGGGATGTTCCGCGCACGCCGGAGGCGTGCAGGATCCCGCTGCACACGTTCCGTTATACAATACGGTGCCGTCATTCCCGTATGTTGCACAGGCCATTCCTGCGGGTGCATAGCAATAATTCGATCCCTCACCGGGCCATGTCCACCCGTTGGGACAGGGCAACGTCCAGGATACGCACATGTTACCCGAACCTGTCCCCTGCCCCTGTAACGGCGCCTGTGGCTGCCGGAGGAATACCACCATCAGCGTTAGCACTGTGACAACCAGAAGACTGCCGATCATCCCGTGCACACGATTCATGTTGAATGCCATTCTACGCGTCAGACTTCAAAATGATGGAGAAGCATGCGCAAGCGTATGAAAGTTTCGGTTGAATTTTTATCAAAACATGTCAAAAAAACGCCCCTTGCTTCAGCTTGGGGGGCGCAATGACCACGCATGCATACTTGTCATCGTCTCCGACGATACATCAACCCCGCGGCCCCTCCCGCAAGCATCACCGCAAGGGCGGCCGGGCCGGTATCGGGTGTGGAAGGCGCGGCTGGCAATGAGGCACCGACAGGCTGATTAAGGCCGTTCTGGTAGCCGTTATTTGTGATTCGATTGGTGTTATCCGTAAAGGGTAACTCGATGATCTGAGCAGGAAGAATCTGTTGATCCGGAGATCCCTGAAGCGGATTGCCCGTGAGGGGATCAGCGGGCGTATCAACAGACACGGACCGATCTGTGATCTGCATGGGCAGCGTGCGACTGATGCAGATACCGGAACGACAGAAGCCGGATGCGCAGTCTGCATCCGTGCGGCAGACAGCACAGATGTTGTTGATGCACAGACCCGTCACGCAATACACATCAGCCGCGCACTGCTCATCGAGGAATGCGAGGGTGGCAGTTGAAGAGGAAGAACGCGACGACGTGGAAATAACACTCGTGGCGGATGATATCGCCATATCACAGACGAAGCAGGGGCCGGAGGCCAGAGTGCGGCAAACCCCTCCCTGCACTCCGCAGTACAGACTTCCTCCAAGGACGCATTCCTGACCGGAGCACACTAGCGGCGTGTCGGGGGCGGATGATGCGACTGCGAGAATCGTTTCGCATCGATAGCAGAGAGCATCATTCGCATCGGCAATGCATGTCTGACTCTGCGCGGCACACACGGCGTTTCCACCGAGTTGGCATTCATATCCGTTGCATGTTTCCAGGCTGATGGTAACCGCAGAGGAACGAGAGGAGGACAGGAAGGAGGTACCGGCGAGAGACGATGTTGATGGTCCGGCAGGGATGGTGGATAACGAACGAGATGAAGAAGATAATCGCGCGCTGTTTCCTGACGATGCTCCTCCGGCACAGGTGATGCAGGGGAAATCGGAGGTATGAACGCAGGTCTGGTTCGTAAATCCACAGAAGAGCGAACCGCCTTCCTCACACTCGTTTCCGTCGCAGGATCCACCGACGACTTGTGGAAGAGAAGATCGGGAAGAGGAAAGGCGGGAACCGTTTGACGGCGTGCTGGCGAAAGATTGTATTGAAACGGAAGATGACCTAGAAGAAGAGCTTACTGAATTCCGAGAGCTCGCGGATGATGTGGAAGAGATGCGCAGAGACGTGGAGGAAGCAGAGACGCACACCGGAAGAGGCTCAAAAAAGACCGAGAAAAGATCGGTGTTCCCTTCGCTGTTGATGACGTCTTTTGCATGGATACGGAAATGCACGACGCCGTTCTCCACCCACACCTCATCGTTATCGGGCTCTTGATACGTTTTGTCATTTTCTTTCTCTGGACAGTACCACACGTAATTACCGGGCCTGCAGTAGGCATTCGTGATCCGTATGCCCTGTGCCTCGATTGTTCCATACCATGCACCGTATCCTCCTGCCCTATATTGATTCTCGGGCGGGCGAGCAAGCATGCGGAATGATCCCTGACCATCAAACATGGAAAGCACCGGCGTCACCGGATTGTCGATCTCCATCGATGTGATCGTACTCATGTCGAACCACTCGCCGTTAGCAAATGACCGCAAAGGACGGGAAGGGAATTGTGCATTGGGTCCGTCAACATAGATCCTGTTTCCCGCCTGCGTTCGAAGCTCAATCGATTCGGCACGAGTGAACGTGACACGTAGTTTAGGAGATTGATTCGATGCAATACACATCTCAGCTGAACGACTGGACGTGGAAGATGCGGATCGGGAAGAAGCGGAAGAGGCTTTGGGGCACGATGCGCAGCCGCTCTCCGGACAGCTGATTTCATAGGAAGGATTTCCCGAGCAAATAATGAGGGATCGGGGCCCACACGAAACGGTGTCTTTCGGGCAGGATGTAGCGGAGGAAGCCGAGGATATGGAAGAGACAGACGAAGAAGAAGTGCAGAGTCGGAGATCAATGTGAATCGCACAATCGCATTCACACTCCTGATACGCCTGCTCGCAATCTATCGCAGCCTGATTATACACACATTGCTGAATTGTGCGTGGCCGAGGATTTTGGCGCGCATTCAGCTCACATGCGCTACGGGTAGCCAGGCATGCCTGGCTGCACGCCGGCCCTTTACCCGCCGGAATCGAACAGGTGGGTGTCGGAGGTGTACAGGAAACAGACGGTGTTATATCGGGACATCCGGCAGCCGAACTCCCCTGACCCAATGATGAGCCAGGTGCGGATGAAACAGGTGGTAACCGCGGAGGGGAAGACGGAGGAACGGAGGACGGTGGAGGTGGAGGAACCGCGGAAGAAGCCGGAGGATTCTGAATGGCAGTAGACGACGCCGGAGGCGTGGAAGATGCCGGAGGTGCTGCGGAGGATGCTGGCGGAGTGGAAGATGCAGGAGGTGCTGCGGAGGATGCGGGAGGATTTGCTGATGATGCCGGCGGAGCTGCGGAGGATGCGGGAGGAGTAGCGGAAGACGCTGGCGGATTCGCCGATGAGGCTGGCGGAGCTACTGAAGATGCAGGCGGATTGATCTGAGATGAGACGGAAGCAGAGGATATCGGATGGCATTGATTATCCATCGCATCGCATTGCTGGCCACTTGGACAAGCAACCATTTGCGGAGGAGATCCGTACGAACACAACCCGGCCAGATATCCCCCGCTCGGATTCGCACACACTCCCTGAATACAGGCATCAATACAGTCAGCATTATTTGTACATGGCCTGCTATTCATATCGCCCTGCAGACGCTGAGGCGAAGGGTACGTCGCGGTGAGATAAACGATAGTAGCAATTCCAGTTCCCACAAGAACCACTGTGAACCCTGTGAGCAATACATGCGCACGCATCGGCCTGCCGAATTCTACTGTTTTTTTCTGGTTCTGTAGAGCAGTCCTACGGCGCCGCCCGCGAGCATGACAGCAAGAGCTGCAGGACCGGTGTCGGGAGTGGAGGGCACGTTGGGGGATATGGATTGAATTGGCTGATTGTATACAGCGAATTCATTCTGATAACTGACATCTGACATCTGATCGCTGTTCTGTGTGAATGGCAGTTCAATGATCTGCGCTGGGAGGGTTTCCGTGGGCGCAAGACGTTCGGGGAAGCATGAAGACGAACATCCATCATTGGAAAGGGTATTTCCGTCGTCGCACTGTTCCAAAGGAGTATCGATGATTCTGTCTCCACATCGCCCAAGCGTGCAGTCAGGCCGGCAATAACTGTTCGGGTTATCGGAATTCAGCGCGCCGTTGTCACATGTTTCTCCGGCATCAATGCGGGCATTGCCACAGAAGGGTGGAAGTGATGCGATCTGCTGGGGAGTGAGACATTTATTGAGAATGCAGCGAGAGAAGGGGGCGCAATCGGAATCGTTCAGACATGCGCTGAACGGAAGGGATCTGGACGAAACGTACGCGTAGAAAGAGTGAGAAGAATCGGCGGAAGAGTGACCGTCTGTCGATTGGCTCGATGTATCGGATGCAACACTGGACCTTTCAACAAACGGATTATCGGAGCTGTATGCGAGGGAGGAATGCGCCGATTGGATAGAAGAGCTACGTGATGATGACCGGGAAGAGGAGTGAGAAGAAGAGCCGACGCAGCGGATGCAAGGCAAATCGGAGGTGGCAATACACGTCTGGCCGTTAAACCCGCAGAAGAGTGATCCCCCATCATTACATTCCATACCGTCACACCGTCCCCCGGTCACCGAAGAAAACGATGCACTGGAAGGACGGGACGATAGTATGCTGGAATGATGAGATGATGACATTCTGGATGAGATAGACGAACCCGAGCTGCGACTGCTGCCACCGGACGATAGGCGCGAGGAAGAGGAAGAGCAGAACCAGGGATACTGCTGACAGAATGAGAGAGATGATTGGGTTGATGCTCTCGAAGAGCTGCGTACCGATGTAGCGGACAGCGAGGAAGAAATCGACGCACCGGACGACTTGCTGGATGTGCCGCAAACCGCGGAACATTGCTCAAAACTGAGCGGGCAGCTTGCCCCCGGAATGCCGGACTCCGTCGTACAGCGATTATTGATGCAGCAGTATGTTTGCTTGGAACTGGAAGAATGTCGTGAAGAGGAAAGACGCGAAGACGATCTGCTGGAGCTAAAGCTGCTTCCCGAACGAACCGACCCCACACTCACTGTGCTGCCGGCAGACCCGGCCGACGACACACTTCCTCCACTGCTACGACTGCTTGATGGGCTGGAAGCCGGCCTGCTGGAACCTGAACTTGGGCTGCTGGCCGAAGAGCCGGGTTGCGACGATGCGCTGCTACGACGACTGCTACCGGTTGAACCAGTTGAGCCGGGACATCTGAAGCCGCAGCCGGCCTGGCACTCAAGGTATTGCGGACTGCATTGATTCATGACGCAGCTGATAATGTAGAACTGAATCTGATCGGGCGTGCCCTGATACACAGCATTACGACACTCCGTCGAGCATGCAGCGAAGGCGTTCATGCATGCATCCGTACACGCGCGGTGCGTGTCATACGGAACACATGACGAGCTGGAGCCGGACGATGCCGATCCGTCACTGCTTCCTCCCAATTCCGTAGTTGTATCACCGCCAGCTCCACCGTCCGAACCACTTCCTCCGGTCGCACCTCCACCAGAGTTACCCCCTCCTGATCCGCCGCCTGCAGGACCTCCGCCGGGGCCACCACCTACAGCTCCTCCGACACCAGCACCTCCTCCTGACGCCGGATTATCGCAATACGCCGTATCTGAACCGAGCGCTCTGAAACATTGCAGGTCCCCCGTAAACCATCCTACTCGAACACGCTCACCGTTGCTGTTCACGATGTAGCAATCCTGCTCATTCGGCTCATCACATCTTCTGTCGCACGCACCTTGATACGGGGGACCGTTGCAAGGCGTTGCGGTGCAGCCATTCAAAGCCGGCTGATCACAGCGGCATCCCGGATCATACTCAGGGACACCGTCTCCGTTCGTGTCCTCTCCGCAAGTTGCACATCGCGGGGCCACGCCACTCGAACACCTCCCAGGCGTACACCATGCACACTTAAAGCCCGAGCACACTTCACCGAGTCCCACCTTGGGATCCAACTCTGTCGAGTCGATGGTACCATCGTTGTTTCTGTCAAAATCCTCGCAGCAATACCCATACCCCATGCCGGCTGACGCCATATCACACTTACATTCACCCAACGCATTTGACACTGTTCCGCTCTCACACGTGCAATCATTCCGGCAACCTGCTCCCCCTTCGCACTCTTCGTACCCTGTCTGGTATGTACCATCTCCACAGAATCCGCAGTCCTGCGGACAGTTTGTTCTGTTCTCATTCGCATCACACCAGTTATTGCCACAGGTGTTGCACATTTGCTGACATGAATTCTGATCGGGATACGCACATGCTCCCGTTTGATCTGCAGACTGAGTACAGGTGCCACCGGGCCCCATATTGTTGCACACCCAGCAGGTTTGCGGCAGTGCCTGACCCTGAAATACTGGGTCTCTATCAAGCACCACCAGACCCAGTACCACTACGGCTGTGGCACCGAGCATGATCGGCACGAGTAACGGCAGCCGAGAAAACATAGTCTCCGGCAGTCTACCAAGAAGAAATTTTTACGAAACAGCAGAGATACTGAACTGCTCTA
>CAYXNG010000022.1:0-15015 GCA_964466635.1 uncultured Candidatus Peribacteria bacterium
CCAGGCATCAGATCCCCTCTAGAAAGATCGTTCACATGGCTGATTCACAGAAGAAAAAGCGCAAAAAGCCGAAGAAGAAAGCCGTTCCACCTTCATACTGGCAGATCGGTCGACAAGGCTCAGCGCGTGCTACGCGCCGGCCAGTCGGTCAGTCCATCAGTGAGTACGAGGGCAGTCACGTCGAACTTCCCGATCGTGACTATTAACAGTCTTGGGAGGGCATCTGCGCCCGACGTCATCACGACGCCGGGCTATTTGTTGTCTGGATGCCAAATGCCAGCACAACTGGACGAAAAGTACAGCATGCTGTACCATAGATGACTATGGGCGAGAGAACGGAGGAAATCGGCAGTATTGATCAGCCAGAAGAGGCTCTAGAGCGACCAGTCGTCGCTCCCGGGAGCGGTCTTTTGTCGTGGCTCCATTCAGTACGCGGAACACTTGGTGCGCTCATGGTCGGTGCGGCAGCGTCGCTTCCGTATACCGAATCGTATGGCGCCGAAAAGCTGGATACAGCTGTCGAAGCCAAAGCGCGGACAATCGAAATTGCGATCATCAAATACCATCCGAAAGATTCTCAGCGGCCGATGATGGCGAAGTTGAGGAGTGGGGCAACAGTGAATATTCAACTCATTTCCCCTACAAATGCAAAGAAGAAGGGCCAGTACCTCTATGATCCGGTGACAAAAGAGATCACGTTTTATCATTACGATGGAAGGAAGATCAATGTGTCGGTTGTCGATGAATCGCAATTGACCAAACCTCTGTATGGCCAGGATCTCAGATGGCAGGAGGAGCGTGCCGCCAAGTTTGCACAAATCATCAAAGCACCGACCGAGCAGTTAGCGCCCGCCATTCCGCTGGAGGAAGCGCCGCTTGAGGATGTGATCCCGGATGATCAAGTGGTCGTTCAGTCGAAGATTTATCCGGCGCAGCGCGTTGGCTATGAGTATTCATGTGATGTCCCTGCCATAACCGTTGCCGAAAACGGTAAAGACGTTCGTGCGCCTAGCACCATTGTTCCGCATGAGTGGACCGTTGAACCTCGTACGATTCAGTATGATCTTCTTGTTCAAGCGAAGGGAAATTTTACGTTCTCGTATCTTTTGCCGCTTCCGCCTGACATCGGTAATCAGAAACGCCTTCTGACAGAGCTTGATGTGTCCGTGGGTGAGGTGCTGAAGAGCAAGAGATCTTTTGTGACGGATATCGTCATCACGCCGGGCGATGCGTCTCGTCAGGCATTTGTGCGTTTGACTATGACGGGGTTTAGCGCCGTCGCGCGGGATATTCCCCTCAACGTGCGTATGCATTCCTGGATGGCCATGCCCAAATATCAGCATATTGACCAGCATGCATTGAACGATGCAAATGTACAAAAGGCGATGCGTTTACTGCAGCCGCATACCAAGAAGCCGCAGCCGGATATGATGTATCCGGGGATGGTTGCGGGTGAGTATCACATGGCTTTTCCGTCCGATAAAAACTCCAAGCAACTTGCAGAGCAGCGCAGGGACGACGTGGGCGCCGGGTATATCGTGATGGCTTGGAATAATGAACTCAAACGGCTGAAGCATCTGTACGTGACTCCGGGGCATGTGGTGTGCAATACAGGTACATATGCCGTTCATGACCAGTCCTTTGTGCCATTGTCACTTGCTTCGTATGGTGCATTGCCGAAGATTGAAGGTCTGAATCCGGATTTTGCGGCCGAAGCCGGGCCGCTCAATGTATTTGCCGCAGTAAAAGGCGATATGCACTACGGCCCTCATTTACTTGAAGGAAAAATTTCAATGCCCGCGCCACTGGATGCAGAAGTTCCTGCATGGGTCCAGGCGAAGGCCAAGGAGGTAGCTGCGGCTCGCACCGTCATCAACAAGAACGGCAAAGACGAGATCGCTGCTGCAGATAAAGCCGTAGTGCCACAGGACTAAGCCTCAGAGCATCGCATCGATCCTGTCGATCAAATCCTGACGACCGGCTTCTTCCAGTGTCAGTTGCAATCCCGCGACTGCCGATTCCAGCAGATCGACGACTGATGAAAGTTCGCCGCACAGGTCCGTATTCGCAATGCAGGCGGGCTTTAGTCCTTCATAGATGGATTGTGCCCGAGTGAAATCGGATAGTACGGACGACGGCAGCGGGATCAATTCCTGCTGAACTATACCGAAAGCCGCTGCGATCTTGCCGAAGACGGAGTCAATCTTGCCGGTCAGCGATGTAGGATTGCGTACCGGCTCAGGCCGGTCCCGGGACCAGTCGCTCACGGCGTTCTGTATCTCACTCAGTTTGGTGTACACCGATCCCGCTATCTGTTGGAGGTCGCTGATGGTCCGCTCAGGTTGTTGCGCGTCGCGCTGGACAACTTTTAGCCATTCCGCCGTATCGATAACCGAGGCGCGCAGCTGGTCGGGGATCGGCAAGAAGAGCATCGAGTTCAGTCGTTGCGATGCATCGAAGATCGATGAAAGCAGGCTTTGAATGAGTGCCGAACGGGTCGTATCCGGCACCAATTGTCGGTCGATCTCTCGTTTAATCTCTTCATCCGGTGGTGTAACGATGATGGTCGGGACGGTAACGTTCTGTTGCAGGAATTGGTTCTGATCGGCGGCGCAGGCGCTGCGGTCGGTTGTCCAGATGCCACGATCCGTAAAGCAGCCGAGCTGTGCAGTCTCTTGAACAGTCGTGCGTGCGGTAGCCTGGCTGGTGGCAGATGATCGTGTCGTTTCGGATTCTCCGGATTCGCGGGTTTCCTCGTCTTCCGTCAACGTTGTCGAGACGTTACCCAGAATATTATCGCGCTCATCGACCAGAATATCGATGTGCGTGCAGGTGTCCCCGGAGCAGTTCTTGCACTCGATCTGTTCCAAGCTGACCGGACTCAAACAAGATGGATCATTGGGCGGGCAGGCAGTTCGTTGCACGACGCACATCGTCTCTTTGCGTGGGAACGGTCCTTCCAGAGCACCCATATCCCATGGCTCCAGTGTTTGTCTGGCAAAGAAAACGGAGGCGGGAATGCAGGTCGAAGTTGTACATCGTCTATCGGTGCAATCCAACTGCGCGCTGCGTACACGCTTGTAACACGAGGCCAACGCACCCGGTGCACATTCGAAGGTCTGGAGAACGCAGGCATTGGGATTTGTATTGGGTACTGAGCTCTGCCGAGACGATGATGAGATCTTTTTCAGTTCTTCTTTGGAGAGACACGAATTAGTCGTGCAGCGTGCATCGGAACAGGCGATATCCATCAGGATAACGTCCATTCCACACTGCGGGTTGGTCAGCGGGCAGGGATTCACGAAAAGAATGCATTCTTTCTCATCATCCTCTTCTTCCTCTTCAATCCGGATTGTCTGGTTATCATTGTTGCCCCGTGAAGAGGATTTTGCAGAAGAAGCCGGCGAGCGGCTGCTCCCTGTCGTAATTTTGAATTGCAGCTCCGACGTACCGAGCTCCCCCGGTCCCGTTGCGCCTATAAAGCGCAAACCGGTTGCAATACCCGATGCCAAACCTACCGTCAGAACGGCTGCCGTAAGAATCATCGCGGATTGGCTCAGGACGGGGTGAATACCCTTCATGGAACGCAATGATACTCTAGGTGGCCCGCGAGGAAGCTTCCGGAAGTATAAAATTTGTGGTATAATGGGCAGATTACTGCAATTTCACCTCAGACGGCCACACCTAACCCTTGGTCCAGCCTGACGTGGCTGAGGCTGCGGTGGAGCTTGCCGTTTTTAGCGGCATTTTTACCTATTGTTCTGCTCAGCCTGTTTTCGTATCAGGTCGCCTCTCATTCGGTCCGCGATCAGGTTCGTTCGCAGAATATTGCCGCAGCGTCCAATGCAGCTCAAATGATCAGCAGCGATGTCGCGACGCTGACACAACTGATTCATGCCATCTCATCGGTCAACGGTACCCTCGAGGCGGTTCGCGCCAAAGACGACCTTGCGATGCGTGCGCGTTTGCGCGCCGTGGTGTTGACCTACCCGCAGGTGGATCGTGTGTTCATGACCGATCCATCCGGAGTGCTCTGGACCGATTATCCGCAGGCTCCGGGTGCATTCGGTGCCGATCAGTCGGATACGGATTGGTTCCGGGCGCTCGCCGGTCGCGGCAAGACAGTCGTATCCAATGTGTACTTCCGCCCACATGACTCGTCCGTTTCAGTGATGGCCATTGCGACACCTGTGCGCGCGGCTACGGGATCGGATCTCCTCGGCACCCTCGTCTTCGAAGTGCGAACCGATCGCATGCGGGATTGGTTGCAAAGCGTTCGGTTGGGCCAGAACGGACATGTGTATCTCCTTGATTCCTCGGGCATCATCGCCGCACACCCATTCGTTGATGCCGCTACTCCATTGACCGATATCTACGGCCGAGAGACGTTCATTCGTTCGGCGGTCGGCAGCGGGACATTCGTGACGGGAGAATATGATGATCCGCTTGCCGGCATGCGCATGATCGCGGCCGTGCAACCTGTCACCATCGGATCGCGCACATGGACCGTGGTTGCGCAGCAGCCGGTCACCGAAGCGTATGATGTGCTCGACAGTGTTCGCATCCGTATCAGCTTGGCGGGACTGTTGCTAACCCTCGTTACTATGGCGACTGTGGTCGCGCTTGCTTTGACCGAGCGCCGCAACGAGCGGCTTAATAAAACACTCGCCGATCGCAATACGACCTTGCAGGACATTACATCGTTCGTATCGCATCAGTTACGAGCCCCCGTTACCGCGATGCGCTGGAGTATCGAAAGCATGCTCGACGGCGAGAGCGGCCCAGTTGGGAACGCGCTGAAAAAAGAATTGCAGCAACTGCATGACGTTGCCATCCAGAACGGCAAACTGATAGATGATATTCTGAATGTCTCGCGCATCGATCGCGGCGTCATCGAAGTAAAAACAGAGCCGGTCCAGCTCGCCGATATCGCCGAGCGTGCGCTGCGCGACTACCGCGTTGCACTGAAAAAAGCTGGCTTATCCCTTGCGGTTGTAGGGCCGAAGAAGGCGATTACGGTGCAGGCAGACTTGGAAAAGATGGCTGAGGCGGTCACCAATGCAATCAGCAACGCGATTAAGCATACGAAGAGTGGAGGCATTACGGTTACCTTGCGCTCGGACGACCGGTTTGGATACATCGATGTCACCGATACGGGCGAGGGAATGCCGCCGGAGATTCTTCAGAATCTCTTCAGTCGTACCGGCGTGAAGGGAAGTAATACCGATTCGTCAAAGAGCACGGGTCTTGGGCTCTACATCGCTCGTAATTTCGTTCAGTTGCAGGGAGGTGATATCACAGTGACGTCGACCGTCGGAAAGGGCAGTACGTTCACCTACAGCGTGCCGTTGGCGAAAACGAATTGAAAATTGAGAATTGATAATTTAAAAAGTACGTTTTCCTCAAAATTTTCCATTTTTCATTTTCATTTTCAATTTACCCAGATTTGATTTGAACATGCATTATATTCTGTTGAAAAGTAGAATATACTTTCATACGTGCGGAGATTAATTTCCCCCATCGGTGTCTTGATTGCGGTAACATTCTCTATTCCCGTCGCCATCGGATTTTTCGATGAGCTGACCGAACTCAAGCAGGAATTGATTGCCTGGGAAACAACGCATGCTGCAGACCTTGGCGATTTGCTGAATACGTTGGATGACTTGGCCGGCGCACAATTTCGCGATGTCGCAGAGGGTGATTGGTTCAATCCGTATGTGCAGTCGGTCGCAAGCTGGGGGATTATTACCGGATACAAAGGGAGTGACGGCAATCCGACCGGCGAGTTTGGACCCGGCAACAACGTGACCGTCGCCGAAATGCTGAAGATCAGCCTGAAAGCCGCACAGATCGATGAAGCAGAATGCGGTCTTATACCCCCTCTGCACCCGCAGGCCCTGGGGCACTGGGCTTCGGCGTTCGTATCCTGTGCCGAGGCGATGCAGATGCGTATCTTGGCCGATGCGACGGTCGATCTGAACCGTCCGGCGACGCGCGCCGAAGTGGTGGCAATGATCGACGATGCATTCGGTGACGATGTGCCGCCACTCTTCTCCAATTTCCGCGACACGGCCGGTCATCCGCTCGAAGCCGATATTGCCTTCGCGTACACACGCGGCATCGTCTCCGGGGACAAGGATAGTCTTGGAATCGAAACCGGGACGTTCCGTCCCGATGCTTCCATTAATCGTGCCGAAGTCGCCAAAATCGTCTACGAACGGTTGCGCACGGATGTCACCGCCGGCGTTGCATCCAATTGAGCACGTCTTAGTCGTTCCGCTACAAGTTTTAGTGTAGGACGATAGTTTACAGGGAAAAACAATGTAATCCCTTTTTCCCCATATATCGCCAAAAAATCCTCTTGGTAGACTGCGGGGGATTATGTTTCCGCGACCCCTTATTATCATTGGTTGGATTGCGGGGATCGCATGCACCGTCCTTCTCACTTTGTCGTTACAGAGCAGGAATCCGGCGGTGCGGGGCCAGGTGGGAGGAAATGAATGTCTCATTCCTTTGCCGTGCAGTCCCGATATGGGCGGATACTGTTACGCCCCGATGGGAACGCCGTGCACCGGAACCAATCCTAACGGCAGCACATACTCGGGTACATGTGGTGCGGGTGCATGTTTCGGGTCTGCATCGCAATCATCAAGTGCCTGTACAACCTGTGGTTGCTGTGTAACGAATCCAAATATGCCGCAGTGTCAGTTCTGTTATTCCTCTTCTGCTGGAGCACAATCTTCTTCTGTCGGTCCGCCTCCAATGAGTTCATCTAACTCGGTTGGAATGTCATCCGTTGGTCCTCCACCCCCGGGCTCTTCCACCGGTCCCAATAACCAATCATCCGCTGGTCCGGTGTCTTCCAACGGATCTTTCCCTTCGGCCGCTTCATCCGTCTGTTCTCAATGCACAACGCAGTCATCGACACAGTCTTCACCCCAGCCTCCACCGCAATCCTCTGCCTGCTCCGGTCTTGCATGCATTACCGCACAGTCTTCCTCCCCGCAACCTCCGCCGGCATCTTCTTCCCGCAACTCCTCATTTACCAATAATGACAATTCATCCGCCGCATCATTCTGTCTGGATGATTCGGATTGTGATGGCACTTGCAATCCCGCCTCATATTGCCGCTGGACTTCGGAAGGTTGCATGCGTGAGGAGCGGTGTGGAGTGTGCAATACCAATATGCTGAGCAATGGATTCGGACTCTGTCGCATTGGCCAGGGGCCGGGTAACGAGCGTCGTCGTGAAGTTGCCTGTGATCCGACTGCATGCCCTGCGTCTTCCTCTGCTTCGTCACGATCTTCTTCACGTTCTTCCGTAAATCCCTGTCCTTCCGGTTTTTCTTGTATCGATAAAGAGATCTGTCTCGCATCGGGCGAACAGAATACAGGTGCCGGAAATGTCTGCGGTGACAGCACAATCTGCTGTCGTCTTCGCAGCTCTTCGTCCCGTTCCTCTTCCCGTTCTTCCTCCTCCCGCACAGGCAGTCAGTCCAGCGAGGAATGGGTCATGACCGCTTGTCCCCCCGCAACGGCCAATGGCGGCCCCGCGCAGCTCTGTATTTTCGGAACGCCGGGACAGCAAGTTTGCCCTCAAGATACAGTGCGGGGACCCGGTACCTGTGCGAACACGAAGTTTGAAAACGGTGTGATGGTTGCTCAGAGCGTCGGCATCTGCTGTGAGCCGGTCAACAATACCTCCCGCTCTTCCCAGTCATCCGTCATTCGATGCGACACCGATCTCGACTGCCCGTTCATCGCCTGCAGAACGGTGCCTGGCGGAGGCATGTGCTGTCCATTGAATGAGTGTGTCGATGGTGTATGCAGAGAAGTAAATAACTGTCCTCCACCTCCTTCTTCGAGCTCCCGCTCCTCCGCCAGTTCTCACAGCTCAGGCTCCTCTCGCTCATCCAGCAGCTCCGTTCAATCCTGTCTTCTGTTTGGTACGTGCCCGAGTTCCTCATCCCGCTCTTCCCAATCCTCCGTCATTGTCCACAATGAATGCCGTGGCGATGAATGTGTCCGTGGAGGTGGTGACTTCTGTTCGGAACAAGGCAAGGTGTGTCTGACAACATCAAATCTCCCCTGCATTATCTGTATTGGTGATACGCCAAGTTCATCCTCATCTTCCCGGTCATCATCCAGCCGCTCCTCTGAACGTTCATCATCTCGCTCTACCGCTCAATCATCACAGATCGTCGTCTATAACGAATGCTTGGGGAACGAATGTTTCGTGGGTGGAGATAGTTACTGTGCTGCCTCCGGCGAATCTTGCGTGCAGACTGCAACTCTCCCCTGTATCCGCTGCGAAGGATTCAATGATATTTCCGGTGACATCTCCGGCACCGACGATTCATCCGCTTCTTCCAACACGTCCTTCACCACCTCATCCTCTCCCTTCATTCAGCCTCCGTTCTGCGAGGAACCCGCAGAATGTGAAAGCAATCTCTGCATCAATAATACCTGTACAGACTGCACCAACAACTACCAATGCCCGTCCAATCTCTGCATCGACGGTACCTGCACCAATTGCACGGAGAATAATCAATGCGCCTCCAATCTCTGCATGAACGGAACCTGCATGCCTTGCACATCCTCTTCCCAGTGCGAAGACGGTCTTGTCTGTCGCAGCGGCATCTGCACGCAATGTACGGCCGATAATCAATGCCCTACCGATCATGTCTGTCGTTCCAATATCTGCATCCCTGATATGGAGGATATGTTCTGTGATGCGAACGAAGACTGTCCTACCGGATTCCTCTGCATTCTCAATCGTTGTGTGCTGGCACAGCAAATCACCATGCTGCCGGACTTCTGCGGCAATGCACGCATCGATGCCGGAGAGCAGTGTGACAATGGCATCCAGAATACGGATGCTTCGGGCTCCACCTGCCATCTCGACTGTTCCCTTCCCACCGATCGCGCTGCGGCCACCCAGACGCTTCCTGCGCAGATTATCGAACTGCCGTTCGTCGACAGTCTTCATCGTTGCTCTGGCGATGCGGACTGTGCAGCCGGAGAAATCTGTCTGAATGGAGTGTGTTCCGCCGCATGTACCGATCATAGTCAGTGTGCATCGGGGCTCTGTCTCAATGGTCGCTGCGTCGCCTGTACATCCGATCTGCAGTGCCCCGATAATCGTATCTGCCGCAGTGGCATGTGCGTCGATCGCACCTCTTCGCCACAGAATCAGACTGCCCCATCAACACCATCGACCGGTCCGGCAGCGCTTGCGGTGATGCTTGCCGGCGGTGCGGCGGGCCTGTTGTATCGTAGGAGGAAATAGAGGAAAAGCGCTATACTGAATGCATGCTTGAGCGTTTGCAGAAGATTTTGTCGGCAAGAGGAATAGCGTCTCGCCGAAAGGCTGAGGAGTACATCGAGGCTGGAATGGTCAAGGTGAACGGTGTCGTCGCAAAGCTCGGCGACAAGGCGGACCCGGAAACAGATACGATTGAGGTGGACGGAAAGATCACTGAAGAGCGGAAAGAAATGCTCTACTATCTGATGCATAAGCCCAAGGGTGTGATTACCACTAACGTCGCACGCTCATCAGTTTCTCCGCTTAAACGAACGCCCGCCGGTGCTGCATTGCAGAAAGTGCCGACCGTCCGCGATCTCATTCCCGAAAAATTCAGAGGATTGCTCTATCCGGTCGGCCGTCTCGACAAAGACAGTAGCGGTCTGTTGCTCCTGACCAACGATGGTCCGCTCGCATTCCGTCTGACGCATCCGAAATTCGAACACGAGAAAGAGTACGAAGTGGAGACACGTGGCAACATTACGGACGATGCATTGGAAAGAATGTCCGCCGGCCGCATGTCGATTGACGGTGCACTCATTAAACCGGTGTATATCAGACGTATCGGACCGTTTCGTTTTCGCATCATCTTAACCGAGGGGAAAAACCGCCAGATCCGCCGCATGTGTGAGAAGGTCGGCTTTCCGGTGGTGACGCTCAAGCGCGTGCGCATCATGACGCTCGAAGACTCCGTATTGAAACCTGGGGCGATGCGGGAATTAACGGATAAAGAGAAGAAAGATCTGCTGCGCGCTGTCGGCTTGTCTTGAAATGAAAATACTGATCTACCTTCATTCGCACGGTGTCATGTTTTCGGTACACTTCATTCCATGTCCAGTGCGCTGAAGCCGATCATCAGCATCAAAAATCTTAATGTTACGTACTTTGCGGGAAAATCCAATGAAGTACGTGCATTACAGGATATTAACCTCGAGATATTTCCGGGACAGTTCATTATCTTTTTCGGGCCTTCGGGCTGCGGAAAATCGACGTTGCTGTATACCATCGCTGGTCTTGAGCGGAATATTGAAGGGATAATCATGACCAAGGGAAAGAATTTGACGACCATGAAACTGGACGAGCTCGAAGAGTACCACCAGCGCGTGATCGGCATGATTTTCCAGTCTTTCTATCTTATCCCCTCGCTGAGTATCGTGGAGAATGTGGCACTTCCTCAAACCGCCATTCGGGGCGCCAAGGCGGAGCGCGAGAAAAAGGCATTGGGCCTTCTGGAAAAATTCGGCGTCGGTGCACAGGCCAAGAAGTTATCCAGTGAATTATCTGGAGGACAGCAACAGCGTGTGGCTATCTGCCGCTCGCTGATCAATGAGCCGGATATTCTCATTGCGGACGAGCCGGTGGGAAACCTCGATTCGAAATCGTCGCAGGACGTGATGGATCTGCTGCGTCATTTGAATGACGTGGAAAAAAAGACGGTCATACTCGTGACGCACGATCCGTCGCATCTGCGCCATGCGCATCATATTTTTTATCTTCGTGACGGAAAGATCACCGGCGAAAAAACGAATACGCCCGCAGAGCGCAATCAAACTGCAGTCGCGAGCGTGACGTCGATGATGGCGCCGGCCACACTGTCACATTGGGCCAAAGCGTATGCAGCCAGCACGGAAGATCATCAGAAGGCGGAAATTCTCGGATACAAGGCTCAGCAAATCATGATCGAAGTGCTGAGCGGGCTGGCTCTTGAGGAACTTGAAGGGATAGAGACGGTCGTGCACGGATTTCTGCGTCGCGGCAGTGGAAATATCAAAGAGATCGAGCAACTGCTTACGGAGTCGGTCAGGCAGGGCGGTATCGGTATGAATAAGATGAAGGCCCACAAACTTGCGGTCGAGATCGGCGCGATACTGAAAGAGATTGAGCGTATCAAGAGCATCCCGCAGAAAGTGAAACAAACAGAAGATGATATAAGTCTGACAATGCTCGAGGCCCGTGGTCTGCGAAAAGTACTCCTACATACGATGGATATTGAGCTCACCGGCCCGTTGGCGGTTCAGGCAATGGATCAACTCATTGCCAAGCGCCTTGAAGGTAAAATAGACCGTGAGAAAGTGCGGGCGGAACTGTATAAACCGGTGCATAAAAAAGGAGTCGGACTGAATGCGCGCCTGGCTCGACACGTGTCCCGCCGCATAGAACTTCTGGTCACCGAACCGGTAAAAACATCTCCTTCCGAAGCTGCACATGCGGACAGTTGACGTTCTCTCGCTCTCAACGCGCATGTTCAAGACACGGCCGATGCGTACGTTCCTCACCGTGCTCGGCGTGGGAGTCGGCATCGGAACCGTGCTGTTTCTTGTGTCACTCGGATACGGATTGCAAAACATTATTCTCAGTCGCATCGCGACGGCGGACTCGCTGCTGACGCTCGATGTGGGACCGGGTCCGTCCGATGAACTTGCGCTCAGCACGATGAATATCAGCCGCATCGATCAGGTTGCCGATGTCGATGAAGTCAGCCGTCTGAAGAGTTTTCTGGCACAAGTCTCTATCAACGATTTAACGACAAACACGCAGGTTCAGGCGGTTGATCGCACGTTCTTCCGTCTTAAGGGAATCAAGGCCGAGGAGGATGGAGCGTTGCTCATCGAAGGTGATCCACTGGGAGCCGTTATTTCTTCGGCTGGAGCCAAGTTATTCAACCTTGATCCGAAGGATATTGTCGGGAAGCCGGCCGATATCACATTGGCCATTCCACATAACTCTGGCGGAGTATTGACTGATGTGATGCCGCTGAAGGGACCGTATATCATTCGCGGCGTGGTCGATGATGACGATGCCCCGTATCTCTTTATTGCGCTCGACAGCATCCCCCACGTACCCATCGATTCGTTCGATCAGCTTAAAATAAAAGTAGGATCCAATGAGCGCATGGAGTCCGTACGCGATGCGGTTATCCAGCAGGGATTCATCGTGTCCGCCCTCAGTGACATCATCGATCAAGCGAATAAAATTTTCCGTATAGTGCAAATCGTGCTGGCGCTCTTCGGCCTTGTTGCGCTCATCGTGTCGGCCATCGGTATGTTCAACACCATGACCATCACGCTGCTCGAGCGCACGAATGAAATCGGAATCATGCGAGCGATCGGCATCACGCGTTTTGACATCAAAGTGTTGTTCTTGGTCGAGTCGATGCTGATGGGATTTCTGGGAGGGGTCGGTGGAGTGATGATCGGCGCTGCCGCCGGATATGTCGCGAACTGGGGAATCAACATGCTCGCGTCGCGCTTCGGCGGTACGGAGCTGGATTTATTCTATATTCCGGTTTGGTTCGTGGTCGTTATCATCGGTTTCTCTACCTTCATCGGCTTCGCGACTGGTATCTACCCGTCACGCCGCGCGTCAAAACTCAATCCGCTCGATGCACTTCGATATAAATAAAATGTTATTTTAATGTTGCAATACAAAATTGATTCGTGTGTGTTTCCCGCTGTTATGCAAGAATTTGACCAATAAACAGCGGGAAACATTGCCATGTTTGCATAACAGTTTCTTGTAGTATTACTGAGAATAGAGCAAGCACGTTATTTATGATAGAATAGGTAGATTTGAAACAAAAAACACACATTACACATCGGCGCCTGCCACTCGTGTATCTTGCACTGATGCTTGTCATGTGCGGAAGCGCGTCGAGCATCATCTTTTTCGCATCGCTTACCGAAACGGGATCGACAATTGCGGTGACAGAGGAGACAGAAGATACGGCGGCACTGGAAGAAATGGAAAATGTGGAAGGGGAGATCGAAACATCCGATGATTCTGTTGGTACTTTTTCATCCGCCTCCGGTTCTGCGCTTTCGTCCGCATCAAGTTCGACAGGTGCCAGCTTACTTTCTTCAGCTTCTTCCACTGGATCAACTCTCACGGAATCGGGTTCTACCATGACCGGTTCGGTTCTTTCGGGAACAGGGTCAAGTGCGTCCGGATCCGCCACCTTTTCCGGATCTACGCTCTCGGGATCCGTGGTCACGGACGTGGTCGATGACAGTCCATCAATTTTCGAAACCATCCTCGAAATGATTTCGCCGGAACCTGAAGAAATAGATGTGTATCTCGATGCAGATATCGAACTGACACCCCTTGCCGACTCGTTTGATGCTTCGAACGGAGCTACATTCAGACTGCTCGATGTCGACATCGACAGCGATATACCCGAAGGAGCGGAGCTTGATTCGTCCGAAGCAGAAGCGGCTCTTGCCCGCACGTTCGTGACCGATGAAACGGCGCAGAGTCTTGTTCTGGAATCCATCATCGCCAATCAGGCGGCAAACATCGCCGAGACCATTCTGCAGGACTCAGCAGTCGCCCAAGATATTCGCACGCAGCTCGAAAGCGATGCGTCGATTATCCGCTCCGATCTCCTGGAGGAATCCGTGATCGACACGATCATTCAGAATGCCGATACACGCAAAGAACTTGCAACCATTGTGGCGGAGGATGCAGTTGTCGCTGATGCCGTTGAGCAGCTTGTCACCGGCGATCTGAAAAATGCAATCGCGGAAGCCGTTGTGACCGGTACAGACGTTACGGAGGTTGTCGGTACGACAGTTGCTGCACCTGCGCTGTCTTCTGCAATCGAGAACGCCCTTGTGGCTCCCGAGACGGTCGATGTCATTCTGGATGATGTTGCACAAGAGAGTGACATTCGGACTGCAACGGATCTTCTGGTAGTTCAGCTGACGGACAAACACGGCCGCACCTTCGTACCGAATTATCACTTTGTCAAAGGTTCCGTGGTGCTTGTTATCCAACCTGAGCGGATCTTTACGCCGGGTCTGTATACCCTGACGGTGATCATCACCGATCCGTTCACCGGTGAGCAGCAGACGCTGACGCAGGACTTTGCGTGGGGAGTCCTTGCCCTCAACGCAGATCAGGATACGTATCACCCCGGTGACACCGCACGCATCGACATCGGTGTCCTCGACGATGAAGGCGAGATCGTCTGCGAGGCAGATCTCACGTTGACTGTTACTTCTCCATCCGGCGACACAACCACTCTTCGTACGGAAAGCGACGGGGGATTCTTCTCTTCACTGCTGCGTGGTGAACTGTTCTCCGGCACTGGTGCCGGCATCACGACGACCGGCACCTGCGGCCTCAAGCAAGCCGGCTTCATCGAGCCTGACTTCACGACATCACTGAATCTGGAAGAAGCAGGAACATACGATCTCCATCTCACCGCCGTCACCGAGAACGGCGAACGCAGCATCGATTCCTCCATCCTCGTTACTAATGACCGTCCCTTCACGGTCAAGCGCACAGCCGCTACCCGTCTCTGGCCGTTCGCGCCGTCGCCGATGACCATCGACGTCACCTTCACCGAACCATACGCCGGTTCCATCACGGACGTCATGCCCAACAGCTTCACGGCAACAGCCTCCGGCTCTGATGCAATCGTCGAAACACTCGCCGGTACCGGTACGTACATCACCTGGAATGATGTGCAGGCCGATGCAGGTGACACACTCACCTTCGCATACCTCTACGATGCTCCCGATATTTCTCCAGAGTTCTATCTCGTCGGTCCGCTGAGTTTTGATAACGGTTCCGGCTTCTTCAATTCTCAATCCTCAATCCTCAATTCGCGTGAAGCGCGTTCGTGGCAAATCGCCAATGATGCCGATGATGTCAGTATCACCGGTACCGTTTACTCCGACACCGGAGCAACCATTCCTCTTACTGGCGTTA
>CAYXNG010000023.1:0-13815 GCA_964466635.1 uncultured Candidatus Peribacteria bacterium
GGGAGGAACGCGCGCGATTCTCAACTAATGACCACTCCTCTCTCTGTATGTTGTCTGTGATGTGAAGGAAGCGTGTGTGTCTTGGTTGGTGTGTTCCCCTGCGCGTCAGGTTTCATATCATCGTACTCAGCAGTGTCCGCATGAGCAACTTTCTGCGGTGGAGAGTTATCCACAGTGGTGATATGAATATATTTTGTGTTCATGGTTCGACAGGCTCACCATGACGTTTTTTATTTGTGCATAAACAAAATGAGCGCTATTGATTAAAAAATATGCTCATTTTCTAATCACGTTATATTACAGCGATTTCAGATCTTCCCACGCGCCGTATCCGGCTTCTTCATCCACGGTGCGGTGACGAATCGTTGCCTGTTCAGCATCTCCAATGAAGACGGCGAAGTCATCTCCTCCGCCTGCCCACCAACAGCGAATGTATGCCGGGCTTTCCGCTAAATCGGCGATATCGGCAACCTGCGTTGTTCCTGCACAGGAGGTCGTAAAGAGTTCCTCCTTTGTTCCGACGACCTTCAGAGACAAATCATTCTGAGGAATGCCGTTCTCATCCTCTCCTTGGGCATATGCATACCACTCCATTGCCATGCGCTTACCAGCTGGCGCATCGTCGGTTTGAACATGGGTAACAGGGCTCGGTTCGGCGCATGCAGAAAGAGCCAGGGTGATGATGGCGAGGGGGAGGAGGTGTTTCATGCGCTGAGTGTACCTTTAGGACAGCTTTGAGCGAAGGATCCTTCGACGAGCTCAGGATGACATTTCTTCCTGCTATTGCAGTTTATTGCGAAGAAGCTCATTTATCTTACCTGGATTAGCCTGACCCTTCGTCTCTTTCATGATCCACCCGACCAATGCACCGAGTGCTGCCTGCTTGCCGGCTTTGTAGTCGGCGACGGACTTATCGTTTGCGGCAATTGCCTTATCGACAATTTCTGCCAACGCGCCTTCGTCGGAAATCTGCTTCATGCCCGATTCCTCAATAATCTGTTGTGCGCTTTTACCGGTCTCGACCATTTTCGTGAGTACTTCTTTACCGGTGTTGGCCGAAATGGCACCACTATCGATTGCTCCAATCAGTTGCAGAATCGCCGCTGCATCAGGACCATCTGCAATGGTTTTCTCTTGTGCCTTCAACGCGCCTAACAATTGTGTCAGAACAATGCCCGATGCCCGACCGGCATCATTGGTTTTCGTGTATACCGCATCGAAGATTGATCGCAGCTGTGCATCATCGGATAGCTGTAACGCCTGCGATCCTGTCAGTCCCATATCCGCATAGACCTTGCGCTGTGCACGTGGCAGAGCGGGAAGTGAAGAGCGGACATGCGCGATCTGCGATTCCTCAAAATGCAACGGCGGAATGTCCGGCTCGGGGAAGTAGCGGTAATCCTGTGCATCTTCTTTGTCGCGGAGCATGCGGGTCGTGCCTTCATCATCCTGCCATCCCACGGTGATGCTGCCTTTTAGGGGGCCGCCGTCTTGTTCCCACAAATCACGCAGTCGCTTTTCCTCATACTGTAGTGCGCGCTCCAGTGCTTTAAACGAGTTGAGGTTTTTGATTTCACTGCGCGGATTCAGTTTCTCTGTGCCAACCTCACGCAGGGAGATCGACGCATCAAAGCGCATCATGCCTTTGAACATGTCCGCGTCCGATGCATCGACGCTGATTAACATCCGTCGCAGCTCTTGAGCGAATGCAACAGCTTCATCGGCGCTACGCAAATCCGGCTCGGTCACAATTTCCATTAATGGCGTGCCGGCGCGGTTGTAATCACACAGTGTCGTGGACCCGATATGCGTCAGCTTTCCCGCATCGTTTTCCATGTGCAGACGGGTGATGCCGCAGACTTTTTCGCCGATAATCTTGCCGGAGGCGTCGATCACGTCGTAGGTGACGGATCCGCCCTTTGAGAGCGGGAAGTCGTATTGCGAAATCTGAAAACCCGAGGGGAGGTCGGGATAGAAGTAGTGCTTACGGTCGAAGTGATTATCCTTCTGAATGGCGCACCCGAGCGCTAGCGAGGCTTTTAAGGCCTTGGCGACTGCCTCTGCGTTGACTACCGGCAATGTACCCGGATGCCCCATGCAGATAGGGCAGACGGTCGTGTTGGGTGCTTTCTCGAATGCATCATTATCGCATGAGCAGAACATCTTGGTCTTGGTGCTCATCTGCGCGTGGACTTCTAACCCGATAATGGCTTCAAGTTGCGGCATTTTGTTAAAATCATGCCCGAAACAAACCGCTACGGCAACGGACGGTTTTGTAGGTGTTTCTGGAGAATCTGTACCATCTGTCGTCCGGTAATAGTTTCCGTTTTTTCGATTAGTACATTGATGGCATCTTCAGCAGCTTCGAGTGTGGTGCTTGCAGGTAGTCGCTCTGATGTTTGCGCCCATTCTTCGATATCCATGCATAGATCGGCGACCGTCACTTCATCCCATGCCTTCCAGTCGAGGGGGGCATCCAGATTGATCGTAGCAAACTGTGCGTCGACATCTTGCTTCAGTGCGTACGAAATAGCCCATCGAACGGCATCTTCAAGAGTGGTGATTGCGGTGGGAATCTCCATGACTCTGCCAGTTTCCTTGGGGGATTCTGACTCCAAAGCGGATACTGCCCTTTTTTTCATAGCGACGCATTGTGCACTTACTGATGAAAAAATCAACAAATCGTTGTGTCTTGACGCTCGGATAAATGGGGATAGGCTGCCTCTCCCATGTCAGAAACAATGGATGCACCGTCAGAGGCCGAATTGGTTGTTGCAATGCAGCAGGGCTCGGAAGAGGCATTTGCAGAGTTGTATCAACAGTACGTCACAACGGTATACGGTGTTGCACTTCGTCGGTGTCGTAATCGCACACAAGCAGAGGAAATCACTCAGGAGGTATTTGCAATTGTTCATAAAAAGAAAGACCAATTGCGCGATCCTGAGAGCTTTGCTGGTTGGCTAAAGCGCACGACTATTCGTCTTACAATCAATCACATTGTACGCGCGCCGAGGGAACATGTGATGCCGGTGGACAATCTTGATCGCATCAATCCCGAGAGTCCCGATGTTTCATTGGTACGCAAAGAGCAAGCAGCACATGTGAGAATGGTTTTAGAGAGTGGAGTATGCGCATTGGATCGTGCCACACTCACAGCTTTCTATTTCGAAGGCTTGTCTCTCGTAGAAATGTCCAACGTGTTTCAAGCGCCGGTCGGCACTATTAAGCGTAGGTTACATACAGCGCGTAAGCGACTCAGAGATGCGATGTGTGTTATCGGTATTACTGATATCGAACTCTAGAGTGCTTTCCCGTGCGGTCCGTAATCGACAATCAGTTTGCCGTCGAGGTGGTCGACTTCGTGCTGGATCACTCGCGCATCCATTGCCGAGAACATCCGTTCTTGTTCGGTACCTTTTCCATCCAGATACGTGACCCGAATGGATGTGGAGCGGGGGACTTGCACCCAGATACCGGGCAAACTCAGACACCCTTCTTCGGCATATTCCTGCTCTTCACTGCGTTGTGTAATCAGCGGGTTGACCATTGGCATCAGCTTTCCGCCAATAGAGACAATGCACAGACGTTCCGTCCGTCCGATCTGCGGTGCGGCAATACCCAGACCGTCAGCGGCGACAGTTGTCGCCTGCATATCTTTGAGAATTTTCTGGATCTCCTTTGTTACCTTCACAACCGGTTTGGTTTTCGTGCGAAGGATGGGGGCATCGGCGCCGGTGATGATGGGGAGAACGGACACGGGTATAGGGTAAATGGAAAATGCAGAATTGAGAATTCAGAATTAAGAATTATATAGGAGTTTCGCTTAAAAATTCTGAATCTCAACGCATCGCACCCTGCATGATTCCCGCTTTCCGGCGCAGTTCATCGACGGACTGAATCTTTGATTCATTGAGCATCTTCAGCAGGATCTTGGCGGTTTGGATCACATCCGGCAGTGCACGATGGCGGTTTTCAGGTAGTGGCAGGCCGAAACGTTCGCTCAAAATATCGAGGTTATGACGGAATGCCGTTGGGTACAGGCTTTGACTCAACCGCATGGTGCAGATGCACTCAGGCAGCTCGACATACCCCCAGCAGAACTCTTTTTCGCATTCAAGGAACGACATATCGAATTGGGCGTTGTGCGCGACCAGAATCGATCCTTTCGCGAATTCCAGAAACTCCGGCAGGACCGTCATGATGGTTGGCGCATCAGCGACATCCGATTCATCGATCTTGTTTATCTGCTTGGCTTCCCAGGGAATATCGCGCTCGGGGTTCACAAATGTCGAGAACGTGTGGTCCTCCAAAATCATCCCATTCTCGATGCGGACTGCTGCAATTTCCACGATCCGGTGCCCTTTGCGGGGGTCCAGTCCGGTCGTCTCGGTATCAAAAACGGTCAGGGGTGGAAGCATGGGCGAGAACTATATCGCAGATCGCGATAAGCGACAGAAAGTTAACTCAACATTTTCCGAACGATCGATTGCTAAATTGTTAAAGTGTTAAATTGTTAAAATGTTTTTTTCCTGCTAACAATTTAGCAATTTAACAATTCAGTCATGCCCTCACGTGCGGATGCCCTTCCAATGGATAGAGTGCTTAAGGAATTGAGTGAGCTGTATACTCCGCCGAAGACCTTTCTGCACTTCCGCACGCCGCTCGATTTGATGGTGGCCGTGATTCTGAGTGCGCAGTGCACCGATGCCCGCGTGAACATCGTGACCGAGACGATTCTGTATCCGAAGTATCGGACGGCCAAAGACTACGTTGATGTACCCCGCGGTGAACTCGAAAAAGATATTCAGAGCTGCGGCACGTTTCGCATGAAGGCGAAGTATATTCAGGAAGCGTGTGCGATGCTGATCAATCGCTTCGGCAATCAGATGCCACGAACCATCGCAGAGCTGACACAGATGCCCGGCGTCGGTCGCAAGACGGCATCAGTCATTCTTGCTGCCGCGTTCGACATCAACGAGGGCATAGCGGTCGATACGCATGTGCAACGCGTGGCTCAGCGGCTCGGGCTCTCCGCGTCGTCGGATGTGAAGAAGATCGAATTGGATTTGATGGCTGCCGCACCGCAAAAACGCTGGCGCGAAGTGACAACATTGATCATCAGTCATGGCCGCGCTGTCTGCACAGCCCGTGCGCGGAAGTGTGGAGGATGTGTATTCAAGGAAGATTGCCCCTCATCACTGGTGATGGGACGCAGTGACAAAGCTGCTCCAAAAAAGAGTGGGATGGGGCGCAAAAAATGACCGCCTCCGAAGAGGCGGGGTTCCAGAATCCGGATATACGCCGGCATATGTATGAAAGGTGGACTCTGGTGGTCGCTATTTTCCGAAAATTCTATTCCGTGTCAAACAGTATCTATGGGAACTATACGGCCATTTTGAAGTCCAAACGGCTGCATTCTTTTGCATTAAAACCGTATTTTCTCTTTACATGGGTCAAGTAATTCATACAATTTGCCGCACATTCCATGAACGCTTCCCAGAAATCGGCGGCTTTTGCAGTAGAAACACCACTTTGGATCGCAAAGGAGGGTCAAGCTCCGTATGCGGGTATTCGTATGAGTGCCGGTTTGAATGATTGTACTGATTTGCCGGAGGACCCGGTCGCTCTTGCGATCGCTCTGGCAAATCTAGCCGATGCATATCGGTTGCGTGTTCGTCGCGTAGTCGGAAGCATTCACGGTGTCGTTGATGAGCAGATGTATGATCGCCTGGACGGTGTTCTGACACTTCCAGCCGATGTGGTAAGGATTGCCGTTGATCACAATCAGGGGGCGGCATCCATTGAGATGCTGACGCCGACGCCTGCCGCAGCGGAGCACATGCTTCATACCGCTGCCGATATGTTCGGTACCGCCGATATGTCGTTTGATATTGTACATGTGTATGGTCATCGACGGGCATTTGCGGAGGCATATTGCCGCTGGGGTATGCCTAACATCCTCACTTCTCAGAAGAATGGTAGTGGGAATAATGTTCTGCAGATACCAAAAGATGAGGGAAGATTAGGAAATCTTGTGATGGCTGACATGATTGGATGTGAGCATATGCCACGAACGCCCCGTACTCTTTTGCAGAGCCAGTGCAGAGAGATGAATCGAATCGACGTCACGGTATTAAGCGTATCTGCCCACTCGATCGATCTGCTGGAGAATGGCAAGCCATGTAACTGTGTCGATGCTATGGCAGTTGTGATGGAATCCCATTTGCATACCCGTCTGGATCTCGATCGTCGTGTGGCACAGATGGGGTATTTTACTTGTGGTGATGACAAGCACCCTGGTCTGGCGGTTGATGGATTCCGCAAGCAAATGCGCCCTGCTCAAACAGTAAAGATGGAAAGTGCGCGCGGGGAAGGAGGCATGTTAACTGTCGAGCAAACTGTCTTCAGAGGGACCGATCCGGTGCCCGTATTTACACACAAGACAGATCGTTCAGCTGTAAAGCTGCCGGATGAAGCGATCTGATAACAAAACGCCACCCCCTTCCCGGGATGGCATTTTGTCCTTCGACAAGTTCAGGATGATCTTGCTGAGGCGTATTTATGCGTAGGCAACTGAACCGTGCTCATGCGTGTCCAGTCCCTCGTCTTCTATTTTTCCACTGACACGCAGCCCCATGGTTCTTTTCAGGATCATGAAGAGAATCAAGCTCGTCACGGCCGTCCATCCAACAATGGATGCAATGCCTGTTAACTGCACCATGAAGTCGCCGGTCGGGGAGAAGAGTCCCACTGCCAGCACTCCCCAGATGCCACATGCTGCGTGCACAGGCACGGCGCCGACCGGATCATCAATCTTCAGTTTCCAGAGCAGTCCCGCAACCACCGTCATGACGACACCGGCAATGGCACCGATGATGATGGCGGAGACGGGCGTGACGGCCGCGCATCCCGCGGTAATTCCTACCAGTCCTCCCAGTGCGCCGTTCAGCAGCATGCCGACGTTCGGTTTGCCCATACGGATCCACGAGAGGAAGAGTGCGACCAGCGCTCCCGCGGCTGCTGCAAGGTTCGTGTTCACTGCAATCAACGAGATTGCATCGGCATTCGCGGTACCGGCTGCGGCGACTTGTGAGCCGGGGTTGAATCCGAACCATCCGAACCAGAGGATGAACACACCCAATCCCGCCAGGGTCACGTTGTGCCCCTGATGCACTTTCGATTCCGCATTGAATGCTCCTTTGCGCGGTCCCAGGAGCAGTGTGCCGACCAATCCCGCAATTCCTCCCACCGTATGAACGACGCCCGATCCTGCAAAATCAGCGAATCCGCGCGTTGCCAACCATCCGCCGCCCCATGCCCAGTGACCGACAACCGGATAGATCAACGCGGTCATGAAGAGTGAGATCATCAGATACGTCGAGAACTTTGTGCGTTCCGCCATCGCGCCGGAAAGAATGGTTGCTGCGGTTGCGGCGAAGACCGTCTGGAACAGGAAGAAGGCCATCGGCGGCAGGGATGAATGCGTGATTCCCTCAAGCATCCATCCGGTCCATCCGGCGAATCCGTTGCCGGCTCCGAACATGATCGCATAGCCGACGGCGAAGAAGGCGAGTGTGCCGATCATGAAATCGGAGACGTTTTTCATCAGGATGTTCACGGCATTCTTCGATTGCGTGAAGCCCGCTTCGACGAGGGCGAACCCCGCCTGCATGAAGAAGACCAGGAAGGCACTGATGAGAACCCAGACCGTGTCGAGGGAGTAGGCGAGCTGTGCGATATCCATGGGATGGAGAGGGAGGAAGTAGAAATGTGAACTGGAAATGAATCAGGCGTCGAAGTACTTAAAGAATTCACCGGGCGTCGGCCGTCGTGCCTCATCGGCGACCTCTGCGCGTTTCATCGCGATGTAGTCGTCAATGAAGCTCTGTGTAAAGACACCGGACTCTGTCAGGAATCCCGAATCGGCCTCCAGGGCATCTAATGCTTCACCGAGTGACTTTGGAGCACGAGGGATTTTTGCCAGATGCTCCGCCTCCATGTCGTACAGGTTGCCATCGGTTGCCGGTCCGGGGTGCAGCTTGTGCTGAATGCCGTCCAGACCCGCAAGCAGCATGGCAGCGAACGCGAGGTACGGGTTGCAGACGGCGTCCGGCGAACGGAATTCGATACGCTTGGACTTGGGGCTTTGCGAATACATCGGAATACGGATTGCCGCCGATCGGTTGCGTGCCGAATAGATGAAATTCACCGGCGCCTCAAAGCCCGGCACGAGGCGCTTGTAGCTGTTCGTCGTCGGGTTGGTCAGTGCGCACAGGGCTGGTGCATGCTGCAAGATGCCACCCATGTAGTTGAGGGCCATATCGCTGAGCCCCGCGTAGCCGTCGCCGGCGAAGAGCGGTCCTTTCTCCTTCCATAGGCTCTGGTGCGTGTGCATCCCGGAGCCGTTATCGCCGAAGATCGGCTTAGGCATGAAGGTTGCCGTTTTGCCGTACCGTGCGGCGACGTTCCGGACGATGTATTTGTAGCGCATCATCTTGTCCGCCATCGGCAGCAATTCATCAAACACCATGTCGATTTCCGCCTGACCGCCGGTTGCGACTTCGTGGTGGAACGTTTCCACTTTGATGCCGGCTTTTTCCATTTCCAGCACCATGGCCGCGCGCACATCCTGATGTTTGTCGAACGGGGCACCGGGGAAGTACCCTTCTTTGTGGCGTATCTTGTATCCCAGATTTCGGCGCTCGGTCCGGTCGCCGTCGCCGGTGTTCCATACCGCTTCTTCACTGTCGACTGCATAGTGCGCATGTGCGGTACCGACATCAAAATTCACATGATCGAACACGAAGAATTCCGCTTCCGGCCCGAAGTACGCCGCGTCTGCGACACCTGTTTTCAGCAGATAGTCGACTGCCTTGCGGGCGATGGTGCGAGGGCTGCGTGCGTACAAATCCGTGCTTAACGGGTCGCGTACATCGCAGATGAGTGACAAGGTCGGCTCCGCCGCGAACGGGTCCAGATATGCGGTGGTCACATCGGGAATCAGCAGCATGTCGGACTCCTGAATTTGCTGGAAACCGCGGATGCTCGAACCGTCGAATCCTGCACCGCCTTCCAATACTTCCTCGAGCTGATGGATCGGCTTACTCGTGTGCTGCAGTGTTCCGGGCACATCGACGAATGTCAGATCGACGACGGTGCATGCATGCTCCTTCGCAAAATCCATCACATCCTGTGCCGTTTTGATGGACGGCAGAAACGTGAAGTTTTCCATGCTCGAACGCAGTACATTTCTTTTGATGCGATCGGCGGTCGCCGAGATTTCCGCCGTGGACGAAGGGTTCATAGGGGAAGGTGGGAAGGGGGTAGATATAGATCGAATGCAGCTTCAGGAATGAGGTGTCATTGATCAACGATCCCACGAGTACGTTTTCTGCACGGTTCGTTCGTTCAACGGTCCGACAGTGTGTGCAGATCTGTTCTTCATTCAGCCATCCGCAGGACTGAACAATGCCACGTGATATCGGTGCTGTGTTTTAGTGTTGTAAAAAATAATAACAGATTGATATACTCGGCAACGTATGGCGAATGATATTCTTGCGGTGCTGCGGAGCGTCGGCCTCGATGAAAAAGAAGCGCAGTTGTATCTCTGCGGACTCCAGCTGAACGCCGCTCCCGCCTCAGATTATGCGAAGGCGACACAGCTTAATCGCATCACTGCGTATAACACGCTCGAGTCCTTGGTGCAGAAGGGATTGTTTACGCTTGTGCGCAAAGCGCGCGGGAAGTGGTACAGCCCTGTGCCGCCCGATCAACTGTCTCTTGAAGTGCAGAAAAACGCCCGCGCCCTGGAGCGCATGGTGCCGGAATTGCGATCGATGCAGGGTACGTCGGAGCGCCGCCCGCGCGTGCGATTTTATGAGGGATGGGAAGGCGTGAAGCGCGTCTATGAAGACACGCTGACCGCAAAGGGGGAGCTGCTGAATTTCGCGAACTCCGCGGTTGTCCGCCGATACTGGCCGGCATACGATAACGAGTACGTCGCCGAGCGCGTGAAGCGAAAAATCCGTCTACGGGGCATTGCGCCCGATGACGAAACCGGCCGCAGAGTGCACGGAGAGGACCGGAAAAAATACCGGGAAATCCGTCTGGTCCCGTCGCGCGAATTCGATTTCACCAACGAGATTAATATCTACGATCACAAGGTTGCGATCTGTTCTTTCGATTCCGGTCTGCACGGCAATAGCGATATGTTCGGCGTGATCATTGAAAGCAGGGAAGTGGCCGAAACCCAGAGGCAGATTTTCGAGATGGCGTGGAGATATGCCGGATCGCGGAAAAAGTGAAGAATAATTACTATTTTTAGGCTCTCGCACCTCATATACTCCCGGTTCAAGATTTTGTTTCCTTCTTTCTCTTTTTGTATGTCCAAGAAGCTTTTTGCAGCGCTGTCTGCCTCCCTTCTGCTCGCTGCTTGCCAGGGTGCTGTCACGACTGACGACACTATGATGGATGACGACAGCGCTATGTCTGCAGCTATGTCTGACGACAGCATGATGATGGACGATTCATCGTCGTCCGACGATTCCATGATGATGGATGAGTCCTTTTCCTCTTCCTCGGTCGACGGCATGTCCGCTTCGGTCGGTGTTGAAGCGAGCGTTTCCGCTCAGTAAGTCTTTCTGACTTCAGGACGGCGGTTTCCTCCCGCATATGCGGGACGGAGATCGCCGTTTTTGTAGCGTGTGTGCTATAATCGGTCCATTATCAATTTCTCCAACTCGCTATGAAGCTGCGGTTAATGTCTCTGGGGTTGTTCTCCCTCCTATTGCTGCCAGCCTGTACCCCCGAGCAGCAGAGTGCGATCGATTCAATGATGGACGACAACAATGATTCTGCCATGATGGAAGATGACACGATGATGGAGAATGATTCTATGATGAAGGGCGAAGAGCAGATGGAGGCGGAGCAGCATCGTACGTTCTACTCCAACTACGCACCCTCTGTCCTCATGGATGGACAAACCAAGGTACTGTTCTTTCATGCAGCATGGTGTCCGGTCTGCCGTTCAGCCAATACTGAGCTGGAAGAGTGGTACGCAGCGGGTTTACCGACACGAAATGTCTATAAAGTCGACTATGACACCGAGACAGAGCTGAAGTCGAAGTACGGCGTCACGTATCAACATACGTTTGTGCTTGTTGATGGACAGGGAAATGCGATCGAGACCATTCAAGGTCCATCCGATACTGCATTAAAACAACTTATCGGTGCCAAATCATAAGTATGACACTCGCACTCACGCTCTTCGCCGCCGGCCTTCTTACCATTTTGCTGCCATGCATTCTGCCGTTAATTCCCATTGTTCTGGGCGTGTCGGTGACCGGGCAGAATAAGTGGCGTCCGCTTCTCGTGATTGCGGGAATGCTTGTCAGCTTCGTCGGGTTCACGTTCCTGCTGCAGACGGTGTTGCGCAGCTTTATTGAACTGGCGGATGTGCTGCGCATTGCAACGTATTATGTATTACTGCTCTTCGGTTTGGGATTCTTCACGCATCGCAAAGCGGTGCAGTTCGGCGGGGCGATGCTCGGCGCACTGTTCTTTTGGGATAAGGGCATCTCGACGGTGATTGGTGCGGCTATCCTTGGCGTGCTCGCGATGCACGTTGGAGCATCGGTCGCGGCGGCCATCCAGCAATTTGGATCCATGCTGCAGCAGGATACACGTGCGTCACTGGGGAATGAGTCACCACTGACCGCGTTCATCATCGGCCTCACACTCGGCTTGGTATGGGTGCCCTGTGCTGGCCCTGCATTGGGTTTTGCACTGACATTGGTTCGCGATGAGCCAAGTCTTGCCGCGGCGGGGTATCTCTTCGCCTACGGCCTGGGAACAGCTGTACCGTTGCTGCTGATCGGCTACGGCGGACAGGCAGCGGTGCATCGTGTCCGCGCCATTACGCCGTATACCGGCATCATCAAGCAGGTATCCGGTGCTGTGCTCATTGCTACGGCCGTCATGTTGCACTTTCATACCTTTGAACGGCTGCAGATCTGGCTGCTCGATAACACGTCGTTCGGCGATATCGGCACGCGTATAGAGGACAGTCTGTTTGGTGAAGACAGAGAAGAGAGTATGTTGAGTCCCATGCCTTCTGCGGATTCATCATCAGATCTTCCGAAACTGCCGCGCATTGTCCGCGCACCGGAGTTTGCCAGTGCCGGACCGTGGCTGAACAGTCAGCCGCTGACGATGGCAGAGCTAAAGGGGAAAGTGGTGCTCATCGACTTCTGGACGTACAGCTGTATCAACTGCATTCGCACGTTGCCATACATTCAGGGCTACTGGGAGAAATTTGGTTCGACTTCGCTCACCACAGGCAAGGACGCACCGTTTGTGATTATTGGCGTGCACACGCCGGAGTTCGTCTTTGAGCAGAAAACCGAAAACGTTGAAGATGCGATCAATCGACATGGGCTGACGTATCCCGTGGTACAAGATAATGACTTCGGAACATGGCGGGCATTCTCTAACCGCTATTGGCCTGCTAAGTATCTTATCGATGCCAACGGGTATGTCCGCTACACGCATTTCGGCGAAGGGGCGTATGAAGAAACAGATCTGGCGATTCAGAGTTTGTTGGCGGAGATTGGGGTGATGACGGAGGATGTAGAGGATTTAGAAGATGCAGAAGAGAAAGAGGAAACGACGGGACGACGAAATCAATCGCCGGAGACCTATCTGGGCGAGCGATCGTGGCCGGCACTTGGTAATGCACAGGGTGAGCCGGGTGATCAGACTGTGACGTACATCGCTCCTACATCGCTTCCACTCAACAAGTACGCACTGGTCGGCGACTGGAAATTGGAGGACGGCGAAAGACAGACTCTTCAGAGTGACACAGGGGAGATCCGGATGACGTGGTTGGGCGGCGAAATCAATCTTGTTCTGGGTCCCGGTGCTTCAACGACGACCGTAACAGGAGAAGTGTGGATTGACGGCGTAATGGTCAAAACCATCACGATTGATTTTCATGATCTCTACGTTCTCTACGATGGTGAGTATGGCGAACACGAGCTTGTCCTAAAGCTGAAAGGAAAGGGGGTAGAAGGGTATGCGTTTACGTTCGGGCAGTGATAGAATCACTCTCTTGCTGCGTGTTGCAGCAGGGGACGTGATCATTCCACACCGCAGGAGGATATGATGGATGCTGTTCTTGCTTGGGTGATGCTTGTTCTTGCGATTGGGGGGACAGTCGGGGGCTGTATCTGTGTCATTCTGGAATGGGATGATGCCCAGATTGCTTTTCTTGTCGCTGCAGGCATTGGCTTTGCCATGATCTTTCTCTGGGGGCAAACCCGCGACTACGAAATGAAGAATCAGCGCATGAAAGTCCGTGCTGAGCGCCAGGCGAGGGGCGAGCCCGTATCCGAAGAATCGCCAAGTTCATCCTCGTCGGGTCTTCGACCCATTCCCATCGTTCCTCGTCGCCGATGATCATTGCCCGCGGACAACCGCGGGCTTCTTTATTTTGCCGACGCTTCCATATCTTTTTTCCCCAACCGCCATCCTTTCTTCTCCTGTGCGCGCCGCATGCGGTTCATCATTTTAACCACAAGGAACAGTGCCCACGCGACAATTAAAAACTCGATCACGTTGTTGATGAACAGGCCGTAGTTCAACGTGGCTGCGCCCTGTGCTTTGGCATCCGCGAGCGAAGCGACCTCTGTGTCAGATAGATTCACAAAGCGACTGCTGAAGTCGACATTACCCATCAGCGCTGCAATGGGCGGCATGATGATGTCATTGACCAGCGAGTTCACAATTTTCTGGAACGATGCACCGATGACCACACCG
>CAYXNG010000024.1:0-13735 GCA_964466635.1 uncultured Candidatus Peribacteria bacterium
ACTGCCTTCTTGATCTTGTCTTCGTCACCTGCAGAAAGGATGAACGAAATACCACCGATGATGATGAACACCAGACAGAGAATGGACGCTGCGATGAGCGCAAGTGCAATGAACGTGGCGACGATATCGATGACGCTGCCCTGTTCGAGAAGGTCCCGCAACATAAAAAAGGAAGGAAGGAGAAAGAAACGATCAGGAACCCGGTTCCAGAATTTTCAAATTAATACGCTGATTCACGTTACCACCGATGATGCGGAGCAACGTGCGCAGCGCTTTGACTGTCTGTCCGCCCTTGCCGATCAACTTACCCATGTCCTTATCTCCGACTTTGACGGTCAGCAGGATACCGAGTTCGTCGGTTTTTCCTTCAATCGACAAAGCGTCCTTATCCTCGACCATGGAGGAAAGGACGAAACGGAGAAAATCGAGACCGGGAACGTCGTTGGTAGATGCGGTGTCAGTCATGTGCGGAAATAATACGCGACGAAAACAGCATTGTCATCATCAACCTGATAGAGGAATTATGCTGCGGGCGTTTCTGCCGGGGCTTCGGCTGCGGGTTCGGCAGCAGGAACTTCGACCGGCGCCTGGGCAACAGCTGCTGGAGCGGCTGGCTCCTCGGCGGGTGCTTTCTTCGAGCGGCGCTTTGCGTACTTCAGGATGAATTTCTCCATTCCCTTCAGTCCGTTGTTCTTAAGCAAACGGGCAGCGGTGTCACTTGGAATTGCACCCTGCTTAACCCAATGCTCGACGCGATCTGCCTGAACGGTGAATACCGGCTCCTTGCGGGCTGGTAGATAGTGTCCGATGATCTCATGGAAATGACCTTTTGCGGCACGTGCCTTTTCCGCAACGACGATACGATACGTCGCGAGGTTCTTTCGGCCGGTGCGCTGAAGACGAATAACTAGCATGCGGGGCGGCAGTCTAGGGAAGGAATAGACCCTATGCAAGCATTTTTCCTATTCCGGCTACTCCCGGACTGTCCGAACCGAGGAAATCCGAATAAACGGCTCATTCCGGCTTAAATCGGCTATAAGGTCGGCAGAAGCGGTTTGGCATTCCTGCTGGGCAATTGCATGGGAGCAGGCAATAACCAGGGTGCCATCCTGGACGAAACGAACCTGGACAAAGGGGAAAATGGCAGGCATCCGCTCCTTAATCCATTGCTCGCAGCGATGGACAATCAATGCGCTGCCGGCATGATCGGCCAGACCGCGCCGGTTTAGCACTGCCGTCAGGAGAGACGATACCTTATCCACGGTATGCATTCTCGTCCTCCTGCGGAATACTGCAAGATGTCTGCAGCACAGACTGCGTGTTCCGTCTATTGCATTGAAGAAGAACAGTTTTCAGACTGTCTGTGTTTTTTCCGCTTCTTTCTTTATGAAACACCGTTTTTCAACTCTCATGGTAACGGGTGGCTTTATTGCCGGCTCGATCTTCGGATCAGCCGCGGGCGCCCTTGGAGCAACCGTGCTCGGTTCCACCTACTTCGATGATATCGCCCGCGGATCATATTACGACGCGGCAGTCGGCGAACTCTATGCCGATGGCGTCATCAAGGGGAATCCGGATGGAACATTCCGCCCCGCCGACTTTGTTACGCGTGCGGATGTCGCCGTGATGCTGTCGCGCTTCCGCGACTCGCTCGACGGAACGACTGTCACCCGTTCAAGTTCATCACGCAGCTCTGCTTCGAACCCCTCTTCACAGTCATCGACATCTTCCTCTTCTTATTCGTACAACCCGAAAGGAACGGTCCGCTTCACGACCGGCGCCTTCTCGGCAAGCGAAACGATCGGAAACTACACAATCACCGTCGTCCGCACCGGCGGAGGTGAGGGATCGACAACTGTGGATTACGCAGTCACGGCAGGTAGCGCAACCGCCGGCTCCGACTTCGAAGCCGTCAGCGGCACGCTGAACTTCGCAAACAAAGAGACGAGTAAGACATTTACGGTACGCATTCTTGACGACTCATCGTCGGAGGGAAGCGAGACAGCCACTGTCACCTTGAGCAACGCGACGAACGGCGTCAGTCTCGGCAGCCCGTCGACGGCCACGTTGACGATCGTCGACAACGAATCGTCGTCGGCATCCAACTCCTCTTCCTCCGCAGGCGGTGTTGCCAGCAGTTCTTCATCCAATCCGAACGGCACGTTCACGTTCGCAGCGTCCGGTTACGGCATCCGCGAAAACGCCGGCAATGTGACGGTGACGGTTAACCGCACCGCGGGAACGAACGGCACCGTCAGCGTCAACTATGCGACGGTAAACGGCTCCGCCACATCGGGTAGTGATTACACCGCAACAAGCGGCACGCTGACGTTCAGCCCGGGCGAAACGAGCAAAACATTCACGGTCGCCATTACTGATGACACCAGTGTCGACGGAGCGAAGAGCTTCTCGATTTCGCTGAGCGGCCAGACCGGCGGTGCGAACATCGGCAACGGAAGCGCCACCGTCACGATCTACGACAACGAAGATTCTGCGACATTCGGAAGCGGATCATTCAAACTCGCGAAGGCCACGTACACTGTTCTGGAAAACGATAAGAAAGTCGACATCACGGTGCAGCGCACCGGAGGAACACAGGGGACTGTGACGGTGGAATACCGCACCACGAACGGTACCGCCGTTTCGGGTGGTGACTACACGCACACCACGGGGATGCTGACATTCCTGAATGGCGAAGCATCGAAGATTATATCGATTCCGATCGTCGACGACTCGGCAACCGAAGGTGAGGACACCTTCAGCTTCGATCTCTTCAATCCATCCTCTTCTACGACATTGCTGACACCGATGTCAGCGACGATTACGATCGTGGACTGACGCATCGAACATCGCGCATGAAAAAGGGTCTCGTTACGGGGCCCTTTTTTTCTGCAACGCATCGAGCAATACGCGCTCGGTATCTGCCGCAGCGGTTTCCCACCTGCCAACGATGATCGGGGCTTGATGCTCTGGGATAGCCTGCAGCGCAGATGCAAAACGATCAACCGTCGGTTCGACAAGCACTCCGCGATTGCGGAGAATTTCTGGAATCGCACTACGGTCCGATGCGATCACCGGGCACCCGCACGCAAGCGCCTCCGCAACCGGGAGGCAGTACCCCTCATAGAGCGACGCCGTCACGCATGCGGACGCGCCGGAATACAGGACGGGAAGATCGCTGTCGGGAACATCACGAAGCTGGCGCACCGAAGGAGGCAGAGGAAGAAGCCGCTGGAACTCGGGGCCGCCGCTGATCAGCACGAGTTCGGTATCGGCTAACCGTGCCTGCGTGAATGCGTCAATCAGCATGCGTACGTTCTTGTGCTGCTTCGCGTTTCCGACATAGAGAATATACGGCTTTGCCAGATGATACGTGGAGCGGATGCGATCGATGTCCGCAGCGGACGCCGGAACGTACGACGGATCTACGCCTTCCGTGACGATCACCGTTTTACGGGCGACAGGTGGGCCGTATACGTCCGAAAGTTCTCTTGCAGTAAAAGCGCTGATCGCGATGATCGCCCGCGCGCGGCTCACCGCATGTTTCATCTGCATACGATACGCAGCCTGCCTGAGCACCGATGCATGATTCGGATACCTGTGCAGAATAAGGTCGTGCACCGTAACAACGAATGGAACAGGACAGAAGAACGGCACGTTGAAATGCGGCGAGAAGAAAAGATCACACTGCGTCTGTCTGATGATCCGCGGAAGTTCCATCTGTTCGCGCAGTGAATAATGCGGGATGTCCGCCACGACCAGACGTACACCATCGGGAATCCATGCCTCGTCATTCGACCGCACGATCAGAACATACTCAAGACCGCCAGCATGCCGAAGCATCGCCCGAACAAGCTCCCTTGTATAGCGCCCGAGTCCGACATGAAGACCGGCAAACCGGCAGTCTATCGCAATACGTGACATATGGCAGAATGGTAGCATGACTGTCGTGGAAACACTGGCAAAAACAGGTATCAGCCGTGTCGACGCAGAAATCCTGCTGGCCGAGGCGATGCAGCGCGACAGAACGTGGCTGTTTGCGCACGGCGAAGTCTCATTGAGTCCGGAAGAGGAAATCTTGTTTCACACCATGATTGACCGCCGGAAAACCGGAGAACCTGTCGCGTACATCGTCGGACGGAAGGAATTCCACGGTCGTGAGTTTTTGGTGTCCAAGGCAACGCTCATACCGCGACCGGCAACCGAACTTCTGGTCGAACAGGTCCTGTCCCTGCTGCAGGGAGAGCATGTCGAACGCATACGGGAAATCGATTCGCAGATTGTAACGTGGACCGACGTATGGGGAAACGCGGATGACGTACCGTTGATTGTCGATGTCGGAACGGGAAGCGGCTGCATTGGCATTACGCTTGCATGCGAGCTGCCGGCACTTCACATCATCGCAACGGACATATCGGAAGAGGCGCTTATGATCGCACAAAAAAACGCGCATTCATTGCATGTCGGTGATCGCATCGAATTCCGAAAGGGCGACGCGCTGAACCCCGTGATGAATATCGACCAACCGTTTCTCATCGTCAGTAATCCTCCATATATTCCGGTCGGAAAAAAACTCGATCACGACGTCGCTGCGTTTGAACCGTCATCGGCGCTGTTTGCCGGACCGGACGGGACAGATGTCATTCGGAACATTGTGACTCAGGCGAAGAGTCATCCGCACTGCCGGGGATATGTCATCGAATGCAGAGCGGAACAGGCGCGTTAAATCCTCTCTCCCCATCGCAATTTCGTCCGCAGCGCATGGAAGAATCGCTCGTGATGGCGCCGGAGAAAACGAACCGGTTGGGAGTCCATGACCGTAATGACACGGTCATCGTTCTGCAGTTCGAAGTACACCTGGCCGTCGAGCGTCAGGCTCGGCTGTGAATTGCCGAACGGATTGTCGGGCTTAATCACATCAATATTCACGGCACGCTCGCCTGGAATGACAACGGGCTTTTGCGTCAGGCTGTGCGGATTGATCGGCGTCAGGATCATGGCGGCAATGGACGGATGAACGACGGGCCCGCCGGCGGCCAGCGAGTAGGCTGTTGACCCCGTTGGCGTCGCGACAATCAATCCGTCGGCGTGAAACGTTGCGAGCGGCTCGCCGGAGATATCGGTGCGCAGATCCAGCAAGCGCGCGATGGCACCCTGGGAGATGGCTGCCTCATTGAGCGCCGTGCCGGAAAACACTTCTTTCATCCCGCGAATCACCCGGACATCAAGCGCCCGCCGTTCCTCTAGAAATCCTTCACCGGACAACAGTTGGGGGAGAACAACAGCGGCTTCATTCACCGATACTTCCGCCAAAAAACCGAGTACCCCGCGATTGATACCGAGAATGGGGGCATGCAGCGGAAGAAACTCACGAACGGCGCGCAGGATGGTTCCATCACCGCCGATCACGACGAGCAAATCGACGGGAGTATCACTGGAAAGATGTTCGAATGCCCGCGTGCAACTGACATCCTCGAGCGCTAATGCGTCGATGAATATGTCTGTGCCCGCTGCATGCAAGATATCGACAACCTGACGAACAGCCTCGTCTTTGGACGTGAGATTCGGTTTAACAGTCAGTCCGATGCGCCTATACGGTGTCATGGAACCATGATCCATCGTTTCAGTTCATGCTGTCAATGCGTGAAAGTGCCGAATCAAACAGGGAAACCGTTCTGCTCCAACTGAAGTCTTTTGCGCGTTTCATTCCTTTCTCTGCCAGCGACTGGCGACAATCGGCGTCCGTCAACAACTGCTGCAGTCCCGCCGCGATCGATGTGATGTCGAGCGGATCGACGGTCAATGCCGCATTGCCGGCAACTTCCTTAAGACTTCCTCCTGACGATGTCAGTACCGGGACTCCGATATGGAATGCTTCCAATACCGGCAGACCGAATCCTTCGTAGAGCGAAGGAAGAGCAAATACGATCGCATTACGGAACAGTGCATCACGCTCCGTATCAGATATATAATTCTTCCACGTCACATGATCGGTTTGCGATGCGGCATCGACAATCTCCTGATCATCCCATCCGCGTCCGCCGACGAGAACGAGAGGATGCTTTCTGCGCAGGTCTTCCGGCAGCATCGCATGCGCCAAAATCAATCGCAGCTGATTCTTGCGCGGAGAGAGCGTACCAATACAGACAACCGGTCCGTTACCGGTTGATAGGTGTGTCGAGATAGGAATCGATGAGCCGGCGAAGATCGGCACAACCCGTGATGAGTTAAGATAAGAAAATCGCTCACGCAGGTCGGCTGCGGTCGTCTCACTCGCTGTGCAGATCAGCGCTGAATGACGGAAGGCAATCTGCGCGGTGAGATGCTCAATAAACGATGAACGGCGATCATGTCGTTCGTTTCTGAATGCGATCAGATCGTGCACGATGGTGACGACCGGTTTTTTCCTCCGGATGATGCATGGAACGATGTAACTGACGGTACTGACGTAGATATCAATTGATGCATCGCGCAGAACGTCGCGCGCGACTTCGACATGCCACCGCAAACCGCGCGCTGTGATATGCCGTATGTCCGCATGTCTCGCCGCAGCAGCCAGATCGGGCGGAAGAGGAGCGTCGGTATAAAGCACGACATCTTTTCCCAATCGCAGAAGTTCCAGTACAAAACCGAGTGTCCATCTGCCTTTGCCCGCAGGATGCTGCCTGCATGCCTCCCGTATATCGATACCGAGTTTCATACACATAGTGTAGCTCCCGATCCGTGTACGTACACTGTCCATTCAAGCTTTGCTGAGACTGTGCTACCATCCTGTATATGGCTTTTCGCGTTCAGCGACTTTTGTCATCACTCGATCTTGAGGACCGCATACTGACATGTGCTTCTCTCGCGGCATTTGTAGGTGTCTTTTTTCCGTGGATATCGGGTGAATGGCTGAGTGATGATCCTGTATCGCATTCAGGATTCGAATTTTTCACCGCGTACCTGGGAACGATCGTTGCATTGCTGCATATCGGAGTCATGACGCTGACTGTCGTACCTGCGGCTGGCGGACCCGCCATGATGAAGCGCAAGTCTCGGGAGATTCTCCGACTCGTCCTTGCGGCACAGGCTGCGTTTCTGACATTGAGCGCGCTGACGGTTCTGGTCAACGTTACCCACGATTACACGCGCATGGATATCCGCTTCGGTATATATGTGACTTTGGCAGGCGGAATCCTGAGCACCTTCTACGCATTCTGGAAACTGCGGGAATATCTGCAGAATGCGCCGCATGAATCATTCCATCATCCCGAAGAGCCGATTCTGAACGAAGAGCGGCGCGAGCACATCTCACCTCCTCCGCCTCCTCCGCCTCCGCCACCTCTTTCGCCCGAGGATCACCGGATTCGGCCGTAACGAACGGATTATTTTATTGTTGTATTGCTTATAAACAGAAAACAATATAGCAATATAACAATTTCTCGATGATCTGCTATCATCCATGTAATGTCAGACGAACCAGTAATAGTGCCGGCCCCTGTCTATAAGGACGACGACCTCGTGTATGTCGACGTTGAAGCAAAGACAGTTGTCGGATTAGTCGAGTGGCTGCCAAGCGGCAAACCTAAGGCAATGCCAATCAAAGATGCGAAGCCAGAGGCACTTGATGATGAAGATGACGGAAAAACAAAAGGACGCGCCCGTCCCCGTCGTGTCCGGTATTACCCGTGGGGAACATACCGTTCGATGAAGCGGGTCTACAAGCTCGAAGGAAAACCCCCACGCGAGGAATCGAATAAAACACTCGATGATGTGATCGAGAAGGCATTGAAAGAACCGTTCTGGGATTAGCCCGCTATTCCGACAATAAGACCGAGGAACGCCATGAACAATCCTGCGATCCATAGACGCATGGTCACTTTGCTCTCGCCCCAGTCGAGCGCCTCAAAATGATGATGAATAGGCGCGGCGAGAAACACTTTCCTTCCGCCACGCAGTCTCTTGCTGCTCAACTGAATAATGACGGACAGCATTTCGATGACAAACACAAAACCGATCAGCGGAAGAACAAGCGGCTCCTCGATCATCATCGCCATGACGGCCAGCGTTCCGCCGAGCGCCAGTGATCCCGTATCGCCCATAAAGAACAGCGCCGGAGGAACGTTGTGCCAGAGAAATGCGGCAATGGCGCCGACGCACACCGCACTAAAACCCGCGAGGATCATCAGTCCTTCGGTGTACGCGAGGATCCCGAATGCGGCAAAGGCAATGGCGAGCAATCCGCCGGCGAGGCCGTCGAGCCCATCGGTCACGTTCACGGCATTGGATGTTCCAACAAGGATGAACATGAAGATCGGGATATACCACACACCGACCTGCAGATCGCCGAGATACGGAATATGAATGGAATCGTATCCGAGGCGGAAATAGAACCAGAGTCCTCCAAGGAAAGCGATGGCCAGCAGGAACAGCAATTTTGGAAGCGCATTCATGCCGCGTTTTCCGCCGATACCTTTGATATTCAGATAATCGTCGATGGCACCGAGAATGCCGAGCATCACCAACGTGAACAGCGGCAAATACACCTGACCGCGTTGCAGCAGCGAGTGCTCAACGACACCGAAGTACGAGAGAAGACGCGAAACGATCACGGTCAGTACGATCGACGTCCAGATAAGCACACCACCCATCGTCGGCGTTCCGTGTTTGCTCTTATGAAACATTTTGAAAATCGTCGGCTCGCGACCGTCCAGTGTTTCTACGCGGAGTTGTTTACCGACTTTATTGCGATGAAGAAACGAGACAAACCACGGCGTCAGCGCAAGCGTGAACGCGAAGGCGAAGAGCGCGTACCCGAGTATACCGAGAAGCGACAGTTCCGGCCGGACCGGAAGTTGCAGGAGTTCGTTCATGGAAGTGTCTCTATTCTACCGAATCGCTATGTTGCTTGTCGATGTCATAGAAACGCATCTGCTCCTTCTTAAAGAGCAGTTCTACACGGCCCGTCGGTCCATTACGATGTTTGCGGATGAACACGTCGCAGATTCCCTGCCGATCGCTGTCTTCATTGTAGTAATCGTCTCGATAGAGCATCAACACTACATCCGCATCCTGCTCGATGGATCCCGATTCACGCAGATCCGCCAGCTGCGGCTGCTTGTCCGGACGTCCTTCGACGGCGCGGGATAACTGCGACAAAGCAATGATCGGCACGTGCAGCTCGCGTGCAACCTGTTTGATAGTGCGCGATATTTCCGATATCTCCTGAACGCGGTTTCCCGCATAGCTGTTGTTGCCGGTACTCATCAGCTGCAGATAATCGATGACGAGCAAATCAAGCCCGTGTTCCATCTGCAGACGACGCGCTTTTGTACGGAACTCCGCCATCGATGATGCTGAGGAATCGTCGATGAAGATGCTGGCTTTGGACAGATCATCCATCACCGGTCCCATATTCTGGAAATCGTGGTCATCGAGTTTGCCGCGCTGCAGTTTCCATGAATCGACACCGAGCATCGATGCGAAGAGGCGATCGACCAGCTGCTCCTTGCTCATTTCGAGCGAGAAGATACCGACGGTCTTGTGTCCTTTTACCGCAGCATTGACCGCGATGTTCATCGCCAAGCTGGTTTTTCCCATCGACGGACGGGCTGCCAAAATAATCAGATCGCTCGGCTGCAAACCTGAAAGTTTATAGTCAAGCCCAGTAAAGCCGGTAGAAACTCCTTTGGTCGATTCTTCTCCCGCCGCATGCACTTCGGCGAATTTCTCATACCGTTCATCAAGAATGTCGCGCAGATGCACGAATTTCTCTTTCAGAAAGGCATTTGTAATCTGAAAGACGGTTTTCTCCACTTCATCGAGGAGCTCGGGGATCGCTCGACTTTCCTCGTATCCCAATCCCGTGATTGTTCTGCCTGCGTCGATGATATTCCGGTGCAACGCCTTGGCTTTCACGATTTGACCATACTGATACACGTGCGAGGATGTCGGAACTGACGAAGCAAGGTCCGCAAGATAGGCGGATCCACCTGCATCCTGCACCGCCTTATTATCCGCAAGCTTCGTCGAAACCGTAACGAAGTCGATGGGCACGTGGTTTGTGTACAGGCCGAACATCGTCTCAAAGATCTGACGATGAACCGGATCATAGAAGTCCACCGGCTTCAGAAAATCTGAGACTTTAAGAATCGCATCAGGGTCGAGCAGAAGCGCTCCGAGCACGGTTCGCTCCGCCTCCGGCGAATGGGGAGGCGAGTCGAACATCTTCACACCGGTGGATGAAGCGGATGCGGCAGGCAAGGGATGACTATTCTAACCTTCTCCCGAATCGGGGCAATGGCGATAGAGCAGAAGTTGTATCCAATATGAAAAACCCCCGTACCATCTCATCAGATCCAGGGGTTTTTCCAATGGTGTGTCGGGGATGTAGGTCTCAAGAGTTAATCTGTCACTTCCTTGTTCGCAATAGCGCGGATTTCCTTTTCGAGTGCCGCAGTCAGCGAGGGGTTCTCGGACAGATGAGCTTTCGCTTGTTCACGACCCTGACCGATGGTGTCATCGTTGTAACGGAAGTAGGCTCCGGACTTCTCAATCAGTCCATATTTGACTCCTAAATCGAGAATGTCACCTTCTTTACTGATGCCTTTGGCATACAGAATGTCGAATTCCGCCTGCCGGAACGGGGGAGCAACCTTGTTCTTCACCACTTTGACACGCGTGCGGTTTCCGATCACTTCCTGACCGTCCTCTCCGCCGGTTTTCTCGAGAATCTTGTCGATCCTGCGGACGTCCAGGCGAAGCGAGCAGTAGAACTTCAGCGCGTTGCCGCCTGCGGTCGTTTCGGGATTGCCGAACATCACGCCGATTTTCATGCGCAACTGGTTGATGAAAATGACCGAACAGTTGGTCTTGCTGACAATCGCGGTCAGTTTTCGGAGAGCCTGGCTCATCAGGCGAGCCTGTAGACCCATGTGGCTGTCTCCCATAGTTCCCTCAATTTCGGCGCGGGGGGTCAGCGCAGCGACGGAATCGATAACAATAAGGTCGATACCGCCGGACCGGACGAGCGCTTCGGTGATTTCCAGCGCCTGCTCACCATCATCGGGTTGCGAGACGAGGAGATTGTCGACATCAACGCCGATTTTCTTCGCATACCCCAGATCAAGCGCGTGCTCCGCATCGATGAAAGCGGCACGGCCTCCTTTGCGCTGGATTTCAGCGATCGCATGTAGGGAGATTGTCGTCTTACCCGAAGATTCCGGGCCATAAATCTCGATGATGCGTCCAAGCGGGATGCCGCCACCGAGTGCAAGGTCGAGCGAGAGCGACCCGGACGAGAAGCGGGGAATGTCATGATTGACCCCTTCACCCATCTGCATGATTGCACCGTCGCCATACTGTTTCTTGATCTGCGCGAGTGCATTCTGGATGGCCGCAAGCTTGGCGGAATCGGCTGTCTGCTTTTTCGATGATGTATCCTGAGTTGTCTTACCGGATGAGGTAGTCATGGTAGCGGAGCGGGAAGTAGTGGTCTTCATGGTACGGATGAGTGGAGGAAAAAAGAAGAAAAAGATGCATCCGACTGGTATACGAATGTACACCTACTATGGGGTAGGCGAATCGGGCAGTCAAACAGTTGGGGTTGCGAGAACGGCAATGATAGGTTGGTGTATTATCGTACACCCGCGCTTTAGCGCTTTAGAGCTCTGCAGCGGCCGATATTCGTTGCGGTGTCGGTCACTTCACAGAACTGGCCCGACGGACAAAGGACTCCGGCAGGACCCCCACAGGGGGCACCCAAGCCACCGGTCGAGCCCGTTCCGGTTACAGCAGACGATGTCGCAGAACGGACTGATGATGCAGCGGTGAAACGGACCGAACGCAGCATGCGCAGGAACAAATCCGCGCGTGCCGAAGCGGAAGTGGATTCGTGGTATTCGAAGGTCAGAATCTGGGCTCCGCGACGCAGGAACAACGTCTGCATACCCGATCCGGTAACGATCACACCGGGATATCCCGCAACCTGCTGACTGTTGCCGGCAGGAAGAGAAGGCTGAAGGGAGGGATGAATGCTCAGAATCACGCTCGAGCCGGTCTGACTGAACCGAGCACCATCCGGGAAGAAGGACGGATTCCAGTCGGGCGGCGTATCGATCATCATGCTAAAGGCGGGAATAGACCAACTGCGGAGAGGAATCTCGACAAGTGTGACGCCGCTTGCAACCAGCACAGCAGGGGAGTCGGGATCGATGTTCGGCTCCAAGTGACCGGTGACAATCGCTTCTACATCTTCAAAATGGCGCAGGTTGACGGTGCTGCTTTCAACGACGTATGTACTGTGTCCGTTCTGCATCAGCGTGTGGGTTCCCCGGCGGGACACCGAAATCGGAAGGGGCACAAGAATGCCGGTCATGGTCTGCGGTCCTTCCGGCAGGGTCTTATCGTCGGGCTTCTGACAGGACGTCAGAAGAAGTGCCGCAACGACCGTCATCATCGCACCTACTGCGACAACGCGAACCGTGGAGAGGGAAGACACAGGAACATCGGTCATGTATCACGATGGAAGAAAACAAAACGACCCCGCAGATGTTGCAGGGTCGAATAATACTCTCGGGCGCAACAAGCACCAATTACTTCTTGGACTGATCGAAGGAGTAGACGGCACGACCAACACGGACGAAATAGGGCATTTTCTGAAGATTCAGCGAGATCGTTCCGACTTTGACGGTGCGCTGCTTGGCAACCTCGTTGATGATCTCTTTCTTGGAGAGAGGACCCTTTTCCTTCAGGATTGCCTCAATCACGTCGGCAACCGTACCAGGCTCAAAGCCCCACTCGCGCAGTGCGTAGAGACCGCGGCCGACAAGCACGAACTGCGGATAGCGGATAAGCTCGTTGTGAACTGCCTGAACGGTGACGTTCTTGTGATCGAAGTGTGCCTCGCGGATGCGGTTGGCAATGTCCATGAAATGGAGTGGCTGGCCAGTCTTGCGGAGGATGATTTCGACTTTGTCGCGGATGGAGCGCGGGCGAACGAAGCGCCACTCGGTGAGACCCCAACCGTCGTCGATCTCGCGCAGGCGCTCGTCGATGGTCATGCAGCTGGAAATCAGTTCGCGGCTTGGGATGCGGTCTTTGAAGAGGTTCAATGCCTGAACAGCGGAGATCAGCTCATCTTTCTTCATGCAGGAGCGGCGCTTCTTCAGAATCTTCACCATGTTCTCGACAATCAGGGAAATGTCTTCCATTGCGAGCGACTCAAGCCGCCAGAAGGGGACAAACGTGCCGGTATTGGACGTCGAGTTGAGTTCGGTATCGATGGAGAAGGATAGGCGCAGAACAGCTCCGTCGAGATCGGTCGCATTCGGCATGCGCTTCAACACCTGCGAAATCAGATCGTCTTCACGCATCACTCCTCCGTTTGCACGCAGAACGCTCTTTGCCAGGTCGTTGACATCGTTCAGCTTGGTTGTGCGAACGGTGCGGCGGAGCTTGGAGAGAGCAATGCCCTCAATTTGACGGATGCGCTCACGTGTGACCTTAAAATGCTTTCCGATTTTTTCCAGTGTCTGCTTGGGATGACCCTGTAAAGCGAAGCGACGGCGGATCACCGTTGCCTCTTTATCGGTCAGAACCAGAAACAGGTCATCGAGCAAGGACTGGAGATTAACCGTCAATTTCCCATTGGCGGCGTTCTGTTGAGGGGTGAGGGTGGAAGTGGCGTCAGCCATGGTGGGGGGTGGACAGGAGAGGAGAGAACATCCCTCGTTCTACCAGAATATTGACAGAT
>CAYXNG010000025.1:0-13507 GCA_964466635.1 uncultured Candidatus Peribacteria bacterium
AGGTGAAGTGCACGGTGGTTGCTACAGGATTCGACAACGAGGCTCTAAGCCAGACGCAGGCATTCCAGAGCCCGGCACAGCGCTACCTCAGCAAGCCGGGGACACCTGCAGGACGTGTTCAAGAGCCGATCCGTGACGTCAAACAGGAAGGAGGCGTGAAGCCGGCAGTCGAACTGTCGGAAGAGGAACTGGAGGTGCCGGCGTTCATGAGAAAGCCGTTGTCGAAATAAGGTTAACAATATAACAATGTAACAATTCGCCTTTAGTAGGGGTGGATTGTTACATTGTTCTTTCTATTAGGCGTGTGTTCCAGTGGAACCGAACCCTCCCCGTGTCTCCGCACCGTGTGAATCGACTTCCTGCCATTCTGCCTGCTCCACTTTGACGAACAGCCCCTGCGCAATCCGTTCGCCGCGTTCCACGGTCACAGGCGCATCGGTGACGTTCTGTACTTGCACCAGAATTTCGTCGGTCTCGCCGTGGTAGTCCTGATCGATTACGCCGATGGAGTGGGGGAAAACCAAGCCTTTCTTTCGTGGCATGCTTGATCGCGGGGCAATGAGCAGCGCATAGCCCTCCGGAACCTTCACAATCACGTTACCGGGGATGAGCGCAATGGAACCTGGTTCAATGACCGTTGTCTCACGTGTGATGATGTCAAAGCCCACTGCGCCGTGTGTGGCGTAGGTGGGGAGGGGGAGTGTCGGGTCGATACGACGAATGGAGACGTGCATGGGGAGATTTTACCATGCTAGAGCATTAATTCTTCACAGCTTTTGAGAATGCATTGTTCTTGCTGTCCAATGTTGCAGTTTTGATTAGGCCGTGCTGATACAGCATCTTCCAGATATTGCCATCTTCTTTTGTGCTTTCCATTACACTTCCGCTTGCCGTGAGTTTTTGTGGGGCAAATTCCGATCCAAATGTCCACGATGCTTGGCTCGCGTCTTTTAGACGTTCTGCGTTAATTATGAAGTCGTGAAAGGCATTTTGCCAGTGTTCCTCGAATGTTTGCAGCGCAGTTTGATCTATATGATTCGCAGGGTCTCGTAGTTCGTTATGTCGATTGATAATATCTGCCAAGAATGGCTTGGCGAATGATTCGTGCTGTAGACCTCCTTGAGACGTAAGGAATAGGATCTTGGATAAACCTGTTGAGCCGTACAATATGGCCTCTGATTTTTGTCTGTAATCTTCTCCTCCAGTAACTTTTCCTGGATCAGAGCCAGCAAGCTGTTTCCGATACTTAGAAAATTCCGGACTAAAAATTGAAAGTGCATTGCTCCATCCTTCTTCTTTGACAACTTGTCCTGCAAGGATACGCCCAACAAGATCATCGATTTTTACTGTATCAATCTTTCGACCAGTTCCTGTTTCAAGGGCAATAACTCGTGCTTCCACTTCTTTAATGGTGGCTGCGAATGTTCCTGCATTTTCAATTCTATTGGGATCTTGTGATGAGGCCCATGCGAGGATGCTTTCTTTATCTAGTTTGAGAGGGAAGTACCCCCATGTGACATTTGAGAATGAAATATTGCCCAACTGATCGAGCATGTCACTCGTGATATATTTGCGGATATTCTGATTGTCTCGCATATGACGGAAAAAGCGCACTGCGAGCTTCGAACATGTGGCAGGGTCTTTACCTCTATCAATTGCTTTTTCCATCACACCAATTGCGCCCCATAAGTTGTTTAAGGAGAGCTCTTTTTCGAATCGTTTAAATATCGGGGACCAGCTTGTAGCAGTAGATATGCTGCTTTTCGCTTCATTGCGTGATTTATCAGAACCATTTCCATCCATTGATTGTAATGTTTCGAGATACGTTTCCAGATCTTCTCCTGCTGGCAGGTTTTTTCCCGGCACGAGTTTTATACCCATGACAGTTGCTGTTTCGGAGTCAAGATCGTACAACCAGCCATGCTCTGCAGCATATTCCAGAACGGCTTTTGTGCGCAGGGGATCATGTTGATTGAGCTCATAGAAACCGCCTGGCTTAAATAAGGAATCAAATTTTTCGGGGCCGCTCTTAAGTAACTTGATATATGCGTCTTTATACGATGAATCATCGTTGTCTACTGCTGCCTTCAGCGTCTGCTCCACATCGTTTTCAAAGTTAGTGAACGGGGAGATTCCTTTTACAAAGGAGCCAAATTTCTGTGCATTCCTCGCAGCACCGCGTCGTTGCTTTTCTTCGTACGTCTGCTTTCGGACGTCCCAGAATTTTTTCCATCCCAAATATATTTCCATCGGAGTGGTCCATTCGATGTTCATTGCTTGATATGCATTCTTCAGGCGTTGAAAAAGTGTCTCAGGTTTCTCGTTCTCTTTCGCCTCATCAACTTTTGCAAAAAAATCTTTACACCAGTTACAGATTGTTCCTGTTTGCATCGACTCAATCTCATTCATAAGATCATTCATTTCTCGCTGAACTCCGGCAAGCTCCTCATTTATGGCCACAGCCACCCGATCATCTTTTTGTATATTGGCCGCGGCCTCAATTTTGGTACCAGATGTCCACGCACTATAGCCTCCAGGATGTGCTGTGGTCACATGCGCAAGTTGGCTGTCGAAGCCTTTTTCTATGTCGACCTTCTCCGAAGGATCAGATGTGCCTGTTATGTATTGTCTGAATTCAGAGGGGTCTATATCGCCAGCTTGCCAACGGTCTATCTTGGAAGCTCGTTCGTGGAGCGTACTACGAATGTACATCAGGCGTGCTTCCAGAAGGCGATCGCGCATTTCTAATGTATCCCACAATGTCGCATAGTCGCGATTCCATGGCCTTTTGCCTCCGAGGCGATTGAACACATCACTGATCGTATTGCGGTAAGAATCAAGTTTTTGAATATTTTCATTGATCTCCTGCAGGACGCTGCGACCACGCAGCTTATTGCGCTCTTCGTAAATTCCTGTGTTCGCTAGGTCTTCGAACTCCTTCCGGTTTCTGACTATGATCGACTGGTCAGTTCCCTTTCCCTTTTTACTGTCAAAGAATTTACTAATAGCTTCACGCCGTCTGCGATATGCATTATTCGTGGTAGGATTTACCTTTTTAACGAATTCGGTAGCTTCAGTCAGTAATGTTTTTTTTCGCTTATCGAGACTTTCCGCAATGGCCTTGCGATGGTCCTCTACATCCTTCGCAAGCACTGTTGCAACGGTGTTGGGATTTTCGAACAGACGCTCTTCGTAGTCGAGTTTCATCTGGGCATTCGATGGCAGATTGTTGAGTGTTTCGTCGTTATCTAAGAAACTTCTCGCAAATTCTTCTTTTGTTGACGTGGCCTCAATTCCGTCAGGTTGGACCTGTCCCGTTTCGATCAGTGTAATCACTCTATCTTTAAATCCAGTCATCTGCGCTCTGATGTTCGTGCGTATCTGCAATTCATTATTTGCGGCTACAATGCCTTCTTTCGCAGCATCAATCAGTTCATCCTCTGTCATGGATGGTACTGGCTTATTTGAATACAGCAACCGGGCCTCCTTTTCAGGATCCCGTTTGAAAGCGTTACACCGATGACTGCGGTAAGGCAGCATTTATAGTTTAGTGATGCGAATAAGCATGTCAAGAAAACCTTCCCGTTTGTCCGTCAGCTCAACGGATTTGTCGCGCATGAACGCGCGCAGATCGTTGATGGGCAGTGATCCGGTTTGGATGCGCAGATCGTTGGAGTGCGGGCGTTTCATGGTGAAGTGAAGTTCCGTGTACTCCGGAAGCTGCAGAAACCAGTAACCGGCGACGTCGCTCCAGGGCGTGAAGATGCCGTCGAGTTCAATGCCCAGATCGTTCAGGATGCATGTTGCATTGCCGAAGCTGTGATCGCGCACAAGGAAGTACATCGCACCGCAGAGCACGCTGACAATCGCCAGCGACCAAGCGCCAGTCAGAAGGGCGTAGGCAGTCGTGGCGATCACCAGTGCGCCGCCGATCAGGTACCATGCGCGCCCCCGTTCATGGTTGGCAATTCGCGGCGCCTGCCACTGAAGTTGTGGTTGGATGTTTGTGTCCATAAATCCTCTTATTATAGCCGAAAACAGGGTTTTTCGGGAGTCCTGAGGTATTGCAAGTAATCATAGAATGTTATGTAAATATCTATTTATCGACTTGCTCGCTGGTACCAAGAACCGTATCGTACCCCGGCTTCCGCCTTCGCTTCAGTTATGGCGGACAGGTTGGGCAGTCTTTGGCCCCTGTTTGTATCAATTTCACACCATTGGGCAATTAGCTCAGCTGGCTAGAGCGTCACATTGACATTGTGAAGGTCACTGGTTCAAGTCCAGTATTGCCCACCATCGTTCTTCTGGTCCGTAGAACCCGATTATTCGCTGTGCGCAGAGGATTTTCGTGTACTCTCGATTGTTCATATCTTCTGCCCCCTGGCCATGAGTGAGGGGGCCGGAGACGATGATAACCATGCTACAACCCGTCCTCGATTTTCTCTTTCCTCAGACGCTTGATCGGGCAGTCTGCTCATTTTCCGGGGAGCCGGTTCTTCTCCGGCCCAATCAATTGCAGGCGATGGGTGTTCCGTCCATTGATGTGCTCTGTGCAGGGCGGCACTACGATGACTCCGCCGATCTTCGCGCACTGATCCGTCGGTTCAAGTATGGGCGTGTGCGCACGATCGGGAAGGATTTGATTCCGCCGATGATCGAGGCGCTCGATCTGATACCGAGTGTGCAGACGGCCGTGTTCGTTCCTGTGCCGCTTCACTGGACGCGCCGCTTCGCGCGCGGCTTCGATCAGTCATTGCTTCTTGCGCAGCAACTCTCATCGTATAGCCGTCAACCGTGTCGTCGTATGCTGCGTCGGACAAGACCGACCGGTCATCAAGCATGGAGAAGCGGCGATGAGCGGCGAGCGGCTATGCAGAGCGCATTTCGTGTCGTCGATCAGACACTTCCATTTCATGTGGTCCTTGTCGACGATGTTGCGACGACATGCGCGACGCTTGAGTCATGCGCGCGCGAGTTGAAGCATGCAGGTGTTCATCGTGTCAGCGCCGTTGTCGTCGCATTGGGATGAGAAAAAATACGATGATGAGAATACTGTGCAATCGATGATGTGAATGTCTCGCAGTCAGAGCTGCAACAGGAACTGTGTGGAAAAAATTTTAGTTTTCCACAGGTGCAGTTAGGATACGAATCCCATGACGGTCCTGATTTCCGCCATCGCGTTTTTTCTTCTCATCACGGGACTCGTGCTGATCCACGAGCTCGGACATTTCCTTGTTGCGAAGTGGGCGAAGGTGACCGTCGAGGAGTTCGGTTTCGGCCTGCCGCCGAGGGTGTTCACGTTCTTCAAGTGGAAGGGGACGGCGTTTACCATGAACTGGATTCCGTTCGGAGGATTCGTCCGTCTGAAAGGCGAGAATGCTGCTACCCAGAGAGAGCGTGTGGAGAAGGGGAGTTTTTCCGCTGCATCCATTCCTTGGAGGTGTGCCATTCTCATTGCGGGCGTGGCGATGAACTTCCTGCTCGCGTTCTGCATTTTTGTGTTCGGCTTTTCCGCCGGTCGCTGGATTCCCACGTATCTGTCGCTCGATGACATGCGTGCGGCTGCCGCACAGGGAGAAATTCATCTGAAACTGGCGGTACAGATTGATGAGGTGCTGACCAGTGGTGCTGCATCGGAAGCGGGGATTCCCGATGACAGTTTTCTTATCTCCATCGACGGACAGTCCGTCACGCAGCCCGAAGATGTCATAGCACTGCAGAGCGGCAAACGGTCGGTCCGGTATACGTACGCGACCAAGCCCGATGCTTCGGACAGTGTCACCAAGGTGGTGCGTGTTGAGGACGGCAAGACCGGTGTATACCTCCGCTCGGTGCCGCTAGAGTTGTCCGCCGGGGTACGCAGCGTCGCCGATGGTGTCGTTCTTGCTCTGCGCGAGACGGGCATTGTCACCTCGCAGACGGTCATCGGTATTGCCAAGCTGTTCTCGTCGCTGGCACAGCGAGGAACGGTTCCAGAAGGAGTCACGGGTATCGTCGGTATCGCGCAGATCACCTACGCATCTGTCCAGGAAGGATTCATGGTGTACCTGCGTTTGGTCGCCCTGCTCAGCCTGAGTCTCGCAGTGCTGAATATTCTGCCCTTCCCCGCGCTCGATGGCGGGCGTTTGGTGTTCGTGCTGTCCGAGCTCTTCATTCGCCCTGGATCGCGTAAGTTTGAAGTCCTCGCGAATACAATCGGATTCATTGTTCTTCTTCTGGTCATCGTCCTTGTGACCTTCTATGACGTCTTCCGTCTCTTCAGTTAACCCCGGCATCCAGGCCCAGGCGGTTCACAAGGATCTGTGGCTCCAGGTTCTGACGAAACTGCAGACGTCCATTCCGCACGGACTGTTCATCACGTGGTTCAAAGATACGGCGATTCTGGGGCTGGAAGATGGGACGATGATCGTCGGACTTCCGCTGCCGATGTCGCTTAACTGGCACATGGAACACTACCGTGCCGTCACACTGGAAGCGACGCAGGAGTTTGAGCCGTCGGTGAAACAGGTTGTCTATCAGGTCGATGTCGGACTCAAAGATGACCGCACGCGGACCATCGATCTGCTACAGGCGTTTCCGGAGCAGAAGCGTCGCAAACTGCCCGGCAAGCAGGAGGTGAAACTCGCTGAGGGGATCGTCAGCAAGATTCTCAATCCGCGCTACATGCTCGAGAACTTCGTCGTCGGTTCCAACAACCGTCTGGCGTATGCCGCCTGTCAGGCTGTTTCGACGCAGCCGGGCGGGAAATACAATCCGCTCTTTCTGTACGGTGGAGTGGGGCTTGGCAAAACTCATCTGTTACAGGCGACCGGCAACGCGATTTTGCGCGAAATGCCGAAGGCGACCGTCGTCTACACGACCAGTGAAGATTTCACGAATCACGTGGTGGAAGCCATCGGGTCACAGAGGATGGAGCAGTTCCGCAAGCGCTACCGCATGGTCGACGTGCTGATCATCGACGACGTGCAATTTCTCGCCAATAAAGAGCGCACGCAGGAGGAGTTCTTTCACACGTTCAACACCCTCTACGAAGCACAGAAGCAGATCATCATCTCCGCCGACCGTCCGCCGCAGGAGCTCGATCTGGAAGACCGTCTGACATCCCGCTTTGAGCGCGGCATGATTGCCGATGTGTCGGAGCCCGACTATGAAACACGTCTCGCCATTCTTGTCGAGAAGGTGAAGGAGTATCAGATCTTTATGGATATGACGGTGATGCAGTTCATCGCCGAGCATGCGACCAAAAACATCCGCGAACTCGAAGGTATTCTGATGCAGGCTGTCGCCCAGTACGAACTGGAGCAGCGCATGCCCACCGTCAAAAGCATTGCCGAGATTATGGGCAAGCTGAACAAGGATCCGCACGAGCGTCGCGAGGATATCGGGTTTGAACATTCGCCCGCACGTAACGCGACCTTCCAGGATGTCATGGAAGCGGTGTCGCGGTATTACTCGGTGTCAGTTGCCGACATGACCGGACAGTCCCGCGTCCGCGAAATTCTGATTCCGCGTCAGATCGCTATGTACCTCTGCAAGAAGTACCTGCGTATTCCGTATCTGCGTCTGGGAGAACTGTTCTCCGGTCGCGATCATACGACCGTGATGAACGCGGTGGGGAAGATTGAGGGCAAGCAACACAATGATCCGCAGATGCTGCGCGAAGTGCGGGCGTTAGAGAAGGAGTTGGGGTTTGTATAATTCGCTTCGAGGAGACTATTTCTTTTGCTTGCCCAAAAGAAATAGTCGAAAGAAAAGTGCACCGTGCGCCAAAGCTCCTCCACCCGGCTCTGTGCCTCTGCGTCGATTCCTCCAAGGCTTCGGAATCGACGCGTCGGCAGAACGACCAGAGCCTTCCTCTGCACCCCCATGGCGCACGGAGACCCTCAGTTTTATAACCATGAACCTACGAAAGATAAGCTATTCATTCATCGAAATGTTGTTATCATTCAGCCATGGCCGATTATGACAACCTTGATGATTTGGCGAAGATGCGCCACAGCCTTGCCCACGTTCTGGCGCAGGCTGTCTTGAACCTGAAACCCGGAACAAAGATCACCATTGGTCCGCCGGTTGATACAGGTTGTTATTATGATTTTCAATTTACGGAGCCAATTTCCGATGCGGATTTTCCTGCGATCGAAAAGGAGATGAAAAAGATCATTCATCAGGGTCAGTCCTTCCGCCGCGACGAACTCTCGGCCGACGAAGCCATTGCGTACTGGAAGAGCAAAGACCAGCCGTTCAAAGTGGAGCTGATTGAAGATCTGGTGAAGAACGAAGGAGTGAAGACGGTAACCAACTACGTAAACGTCGGACCGAAAGGCGATGATGCATTCGCCGATCTTTGCCGCGGTGGTCACGTCGAATCAACCAAAGACATTCCCGTCGACGGATTCAAACTCATGACCCTTGCCGGTGCCTACTGGCGTGGCGATGCGACCAAAGCGCAACTCACACGCGTGTACGTTGCTGCATTCGCATCCAAAGAAGAACTCGATGCGTATCTGACACAGATGGAAGAGGCGAAGAAGCGCGATCACCGCAAGATCGGCAAAGAGATGGACTTGTTCACGTTCAGCGATCTGGTTGGACCAGGACTCCCTCTGTGGACCCCTCGTGGCACGCTGATGCGCTTGCTCCTCGATGGATTCGTCTGGGAACTGCGCGAGGCACGCGGCTATCAGAAAGTGACGATCCCGCACATCACCAAGAAAGAGCTCTACGAAATGTCGGGTCACTGGGCAAAGTTTAAAGATGATTTATTCCGCATTACGACCCGCGAAGGACACGAGTTCGCGATGAAGCCGATGAACTGTCCGCATCACACGCAAATTTACGCGCATCTTCCACGCAGCTATAAAGATTTGCCGCAGCGCTATGCCGAAACAACCGTGTGTTATCGCGACGAGCAGACTGGCGAACTGCACGGATTGTCCCGTGTTCGTGCCTTTGCCCAAGACGACGCACACGTGTTCTGTCGTCAGAATCAGGTGGAAGAAGAATTCCTTCGTGTCTGGGATATTATCGATACATTCTATCGAGCGACCGGTTTTGAAAAACTAAAAGTACGTCTCTCACTCCACGATCCGGAGCACTTCGAAAAATATCTCGGCACGCCGGAACTTTGGAAGGGTGCGGAAGAAGCAATCCGTGGCATCGCACAAGATCGAGGCGTCGATTACGTCGAGGCGCCCGGTGAAGCCGCCTTCTATGGACCAAAGGTCGATTTTATGGCGGTCGATTCGATTGGACGCGAGTGGCAGGTGGCGACTATCCAGCTCGATATCAACATGCCGGAACGGTTCGATTTGTTCTGCATGAATGAAGCGGGAGAGCGTGAGCGCATCGTGATGATTCACTGTGCGATCATGGGATCCATTGAGCGCTTCCTGTCCATTTTTATCGAGCACCATGCCGGACATTTCCCACTCTGGGTTGCGCCGGTTCAGGCAGCAATTTTGCCCGTTGCTACAGGCCACGAAGAGTTTTCGGCAAACCTTGGAATGAAATTGATGGAGAAGGGGATTCGTATCGAGTACATGAATTCCGAAGAGTCACTCGGCAAGCGCATTCGCGAAGGTGAAACGCAGCGCATTCCGTATCTGCTGGTCATCGGCGACAAAGAAATTGCGGACAATGCGGTTACCGTTCGTAATATCCGCACGAAGAATCAGGTGGTTGTGCCGATTGATGAGTTCATTGCATCTCTGACCAACGATGTGGCGCAGCGAAAACTGGAACTTTCCATCGGGTAACGGATAACGCTGAACGGATAGCGATTGTCTATCTATAGAGAATGGTTCGTTTTCCGTTTTCCGTTAACCGTTATCTGATATTCTTTATCCATGTTCGACGCATTTCAGTTCGGCCCCTTCATCGTTTGGACGAACCTGGTGTTCCTCCTGATTGCAATTTGGATGTCGTCGGAGTTTTTCTTCCGGTTGGCACAGAGCGCGGGGCTGTCGCTGCAGCCGTTCCGCGATCATGCACCGTGGTACCTAGTTGCCGCGGTTCTCGGCGGTCGCATGTTCGCCGTCATCGAGCAATATCGCGTCTATCTGAAGCCCGATGATCCGCTCCGGTTTCTCTTTTTGCATGATGGAAGTTTCAGCTTCCTCGGCATGGCAGTCGGTATTGTTGTGGTGCTCTATATCACACGCCGAACCTCGCGTACGACATTCCTGCAGTGGCTCGATGTGCTGTTGCCGGCTACGACGTTCGGTTTGTCCTTCGACTGGCTGGGGAAGTTTTTCGCCGGTCATGCGTACGGCCGTCCGACCGATGTGTTCTGGGGCGTAACGTACGACGCGTTCAACGTCCGCTTTGCCGTCCCTGTGCACCCGGTCCAGCTGTACTACGCGGCATTCTTTTTCTTGCTGACGTTCCTTCTGCTTATTGTCCGTAAAAATTCCAAGCGGGCAGGAGCCGAAACACTCTTTGGTATTGTTCTGGCTGCTGCTGCGACGTTCTTTCTGGAGTCGTTCCGAGGCGACTTCGGCATTCCGGTGTTCGCGACGCAGCTCGATCTCATGCTGCTTGTCCTGCTGTTCGTGAGTCTCGGACTATTTGCTGCATTCGAAATCCGTCTGCCGCAGCGCTTCGTCATTCTGTACGAATTGATTACGACCATCCTCTGTGCGGCGTATCTGTTCATCCGCCCATGGTTGCCGTTCGAATCATTCGAGCTCCGCTTCAGTCAGCTGCTCTCCATACTGGCACTGCTCGCGACGGTCGTGTACGTTGTGGTCCACCGTCGTAGACATCCGCATTTGTAAGCGGTTTTCCGATTATCTCCCATGCCTTTCTCTTTTGACGCTTTGTCCGGCCTTATCCCATCCGATCCGCTGTCGATCGCGCGGTTTGTCGTGTTGCTGGGTGCAGCCTTGCTTATTTTTCTACTGCTCTTCACTCTGCGCGATATTCTCCTGCGCACCCGATCGTTCTGGTATCAATGTTTCTGCGTGCTGTTGGTCGGCGTGTTGCCGGTCATCGGTTTCCTGCTGTATCTGCTGATCCGCCCTGCGCGCACGGTCAAGCAGCGTGAGACCGATGAGCTGCTCCGACAGGTCTTCATGATTGATGATGGAGACGAGCTTGATTCCCCCGAGGAAGTGGATGATGATATCGCGCTGCCGGACGATGAAGCCGAAGAAGAACTGATGGCGCTCTCCGACGACGATACCCCTCCTTCCGTATGAACTCCTTTCTCGTCTACCTGTTCTGGCCGAATCCCGGCAATGCCGGATATGACAGCCCCAAAGTGATCGCACTCATGGTCATTTGCATTCTTTTGGTTGTCGCCGCGTTCGGCATTTCCATGTGGCGTCGCAAACTGCAGAACCAGCTTCGTCGCAAGCTGAGCCGGTCATGGGCGACGGCCAGTGCCTGGTTTGGATTCACCGGGTTGGTGCTGATTATCGCTCGCGTGGAGCAGATTCAGTTTCTTGCGATGCGCTTCCTGTGGGCACTCTGGCTTCTTGCAGCGGTTCTGTACATTGTATTCCAGGTCCGCAGCTATCGCCTGAAGTACTACGAAGTTGTTCCTGCGACAGCACCCAGCGACCCGCGTTCCAAGTATTTGCCCAAGCGAAAGCGCAAATAATCTTTTTTCTTCCCGCACATGCCTGTGCCGTCACTTACCATAAACGGCGTGACGTGGCATCACCTCGAATGTCCCGGGAAAGAGGAGTTGTTGCAGTTGCAGGAGCGGTTTGGTTTTCATGATCTCGATATTGAGGATTGCTTGAGCGAGAACGAACGTCCCAAACTCGAGGAATACGAGGAGTATCTCTTCTGCGTTTTTCACGTTCCGGTGAAATCGAAAGCGAGCGGGCGAATCATCAAAGCCGATATCAACATATTCCTCGGACGGGATTATATCGTCACGCTGTCGGATGGTCAGACGGATGCTATTGAACAGCTTCGCCAACGACTTGAGCAGTCGCCGCAGCAGGCCGAATCGTATTTTGACGAAGGCGCGGGATTTTTTCTCTACAAGTTGCTCGACCTGCTCTTTGATCGCGGTTTTCCGCTCATCGAGGCTTTGATGAAAGATCTTCGTCGCATGGAGAACGAGCTCTTCGAACAGGAGAACCGTCAGATTCATATTTTGCGGACGATTCTCACGCTCAAGCGCAACATCATTACCATGCGCAGCATGCTCTTCCCTCAGCGCAGCGTGATTGTCCAATTGCAGCACCGCAAACGCGATTTGATCTCCGACGATCTCAGTCTGTACTTCGACGACGTGTCCGATGCCATCGAGCGCCAGTGGTCGCTGCTGGATACCGCAAAAGAAATGAGTGAAGTCCTTCAAGATAGCCACGAGACATCGTTGACGCACCGCACAAACGAAATTATCCGACTTCTCACAATCTTCTCGGTGACGATGGTTCCGCTGACGTTTGTCGCCAGCTTGTACGGGATGAACGTTGCACTGCCGTTACAGGGAGACCCTCGCGCATTCGGCATCATCGCCGGTTCAATGGGGACAGTCTTTGTCTCATTGCTCGCGTATTTTGCGTGGAGAAAGTGGTTGTAACTGCGTGGGAGAAAACCGCAGGTTGTCTCCCACGTTGCTCACTTGTTCGGGCGGTTGGTTTGAATAAGAGATGTATTCTACTAAATTGACAGTAAGTGCAAGGTATTGGACCATATCCCTCCTATGCCGCTCAAGCACAATACGGAGACGCTTCTCGTCTTCTTCCTCGGCCTCGCCATCGTCGCGACCGCAGTGGTCTGTGTCTTCCTGCCGCCGGTGACGGTCACCGTCTGGCCGTGGGTAGCGGCGTTTATTTTGGCGCTGGCGTACCCTGTTGCGCTCTATCCGCTGTTCCGTGAGCGCAGAGTGGATCGGCCGTTCCGTCTGTTGCACTTCGCTCCGGCATTACTGCTGGTGCTGTGGCTCATTGCCGACCTTATTGCGGGATGGAACGTGTCATTCGGTCCTGTGCAGGACTGGCTGACGTGGAACGGCATGATCGTGCCAGTTGCCATTCTTCTGGTGCTGATTGCGTTGTTCTGTCTGAGCGTGATCCGCCAGCGTGCATCGCGTATTGCGCTGCTTGCTGTGCTGTTGATTGCACTCGCCGCATTCGGATTCCTGAACGAGCGCAGCCGCTGGGATCGTCAGCTGGCAACCACCCTCTGGGGTCAGTCCGGTAGCCTTATCTTGGCTGGTGATACGGAACCGGAGCCCGATACGCCGGAAGCGCGTTGGAGAGCGCAGCTACGCCGCATGGAAGAGCGTTCCCGTGCCATTCGTAACGGTGAAACGAGCAGTATCGCCAATGCATCGACCAGCTCCCGCAGCAGTATTCTCATTGCTGCAGGCGCGAGTTCATCGACGTCGTCCGTGCCGCCCGATCTGACGCATGCGGGTCCGGTTCTCAATACGCTCGTTCTGCTGACGATGTCTGGTTACTGCACCGCGGTCCAGCGTAAGACGATGCGACGTTCAAAAAAACGCCTGAATGTAGCTGCAAATCGCATAATCCGATTTGACTAT
>CAYXNG010000026.1:0-12536 GCA_964466635.1 uncultured Candidatus Peribacteria bacterium
CATGCACAAAGTGTAGCGCAGACGAAGATCGCGGGCTAATGCTGTACGAACGCATGGCAAGAGAGTAGAGTTCCTCCATGTCCGCGCGAACGCAAAAACAGCATGGGATTCTCTTCCACATCATGGATGTGGTCTTCAACATCGTGGTCATCGTCGCGATTGTCGGCGGCATCCGTACATTCCTCGTGTCACCGTTCCAAGTGGAAGGAAGTTCCATGACCGACACGCTCGAAGATAACGAGTACATCATCATCAACAAGCTCGCGTACTACATCGGCGAGCCGCAACGCGGCGACATCGTCGTGTTCCGTCCGCCGAACGAGCAGCGGAAGTACTATGTGAAGCGTGTGATTGGTCTGCCGGGTGACGAAGTAATCATCCGCGGCGGCAATGTCTACCTGAAAACAGCCGGCTCCAATAACGAAGTAAAAATTGACGAGACTTACCTCAGCGACCGCAACGCCGGCAAAACCTTCCGTCATCCGCCGGGAAGCGGAGACATGACCGAAGAACGATTTACAGTGCCCGAAAAACGATACTTCGTGCTTGGAGACAACCGCCAGGGCAGTCTGGATTCCCGCAGTTTCCAGCTGACAGACGGCACGCATGAGCCGTTTGTCTCCCAGAAAGACATCAGCGGAAAAGTATGGTTTGTCGCCCTGCCGGTGACAAAGATCCATGCATTTGAGGCACCGGACTACAATCTTTAATTGAAAATGAAAAATTGATAATTGAAAATTAGACTAAAATACTTTAGCAAATCGTCTTTTCTCATTTTTCATTATCAATTTTCAATTAATCTATACAGAATCACCCTTGCACCTGGTCCGTAATTCTTTACACTACACCCCAGCCCCGGACGGGCTTTTTTCCCGAACGAATCGCTATGAACAGCATCATGACCTACATCAACGAATCACTGGAGGAGCTGCGCCACGTGCGCTGGCCGACGCGCCAGCAGGCCGTGCGTTTCTCCGCCGTTGTCATCGGCTTCGTGCTGGTGTGCGGTGTATTCTTCGGCTTTGTTGACTTCGCCCTGTCCGAACTCGTAAAGGCAGTGCTCGATTTCGCCGCTTAATTTCTCTTTCTCTTCGCTTTCCATGGCAAAGCAGGACCCAAATGCAGGACGAAACTGGTACGTGGTTCACACGTACGCCGGCTATGAAGATGCCGTAGCAGCGTCGCTCAAGCAGCGCATTGAGAGCTTCAATATGGGTGACTACATCTTCGATGTTGTTGTCCCCAAAGAGAAGCAGCTCACCTTCAAGAAGGGTGAACCGACGGAGGAAGAGAAAAAGCTGTTCCCGGGTTACGTGCTTGTGGACATGATTGTGACAGATGAATCGTGGTATCTGGTCCGAAACACCCCGAACGTCACGGGATTCGTCGGATCGGGAAACATTCCGGTTCCGGTTACACCGGAAGAGTTCGGCGTCATCCAGCGCCGCGTCGGCGAGCAGGAGGCGAAATTCAAGAGCGACTTCCAGGTTGGAGATCTCGTCGTCATTGCCGACGGTCCGTTTAAGAACTACGAAGGATCGGTCGACTCCGTCGATGTTGATAAGGGTAAGTTGACGGTGCTCGTGCTGATCTTCGATCGCGAAACGCCCGTGGAGCTGGACTTCACGCAGGTGAAGAAGAAGTAAGCCTTTCATGTATCTATGAATGCGGAGACCTCTCATGACCGGGAGCGTCAGAACTTCATGCACTTTGCAAAACGGGTGCGTGATCATTATGAACATGAACACTGTCAGCGTCGGATGTATCCGGAAAATGTCTTGCAGTATCAACAAAACATCGATTTCTGGAAAGATCGATTACGTGAAAGCGGTCTGGACAAAGATCTCGCTATTCAAAAGACAATATTCGAAACTGAATGGTTGATTACCAATCTTATGATTGGCTTACAGGGACCTGATGCGCATTGACTTTCAATAAAACAGATAACCCTACCAACTGCACCACCTGCCCCGCAGTAAATCCTGCAGCGAGCGCATAGACACCCATCGATGGAACCAGCATCCATGAGACAAGAATCGCAATCAATCCGTTTAACACGCTGAAGACTGCCGGCGTCGTTGTGCGATGCAGCGCATAGAAGGAACGGAGCAGTAGATGGTTCAGGCTTTCAAACGGAATTGCAATCGCGTAGACCAGAAGAGACATGCCGAAGACCGGCAATACATCCTGCAGATGCACCAGGCGGGCGGCAACGGGCGCCATCAGGACCAGTACAATCGCACCGGGAATGGTCAGACCGAGGACCGTGCGAATCCCCTTTTTCAGATAGATGGCATATCGTGCCCATTCTTTTTTTGCCGCCGCATTACTCAGCAGCGGAAATGCCGATTGCGCGAGTGCGATACCGACAACGCCAACCAGGACCGATTCAAAATTACGCGCGTTCGCGTTGATGGTCACCGATCCCGCATCCAGACCGGATGCAAATGAATCAAATACGAGGAGCTGCAGCTGGAGAGCGCCGAGTGCGGCCATGCGCGGCAACATCAACCATCCCATTTGTTTCAGATCCGGATGCCAGAGGACTAGGTGGAAACGGAATCCCGCGTGAATCGATCCTGCTAAGCGGAGCAAGACATAAACGATGGCGCCAATGAGTGTGCCAAGCATCGGACCTTCTTGACCATAGATCGGCGTAAGAACAACCGTGCCGAAAATCGTGCCGATCGTGTATATCACCGGTGTCCACCCGTAGACCCAATATTTCTGAACCGTGATCAGATACTGACCGAATGCGTTTCCCGCAACGAACAGAAAATTCGTCACAAGGGCAATGCGCGCGAATCTGATATACAGCGCAAGGTCATCCCCCTCAAAGCCGACGAGCAGCGGTGCGATGCGCGGCATCAGCATGGCAAGTACAAGTGCCATCAGACCGAACGCGATGCTTCCCGCTGCGGTGACACTGCTTAAAAGACGCGACGTCTCATCGTGATTGTCATGAGCCTTATAGCGTGCAAGTAGCGGCACCAGCACCGTGCTCAGACCGGCCATGATTGTCATCTGAAAAAGCAGGTCGGACGGACGGAAGCTGGAAATATACACATCGACCGTCGAAAGACCGGGAAATGTTCTGTTCAGGATGTTATCTCGAACGAGTCCGGCAAGAGATGCGGCAAACTGCGTAACTGCGAGTACGAGGGCTCCGCCGATGAGGCGATTCTGTGCGAGTGAGGAATGAATAAATCGAAGCACCTAACGATGATACCACGGATGACGGGCCATTAGTCATTAGTTGATAGTGATTAGAATGCGTCGATACGCTTCTAATGACCAATGACTATCAGCTAATAACCTACCAAGTTCGACTGGCGGATCGGGAGGATCATCGTCTAACTCATCATGATTTATGATACCGTCTCGTATCGACATTCCCCTCTTCCATGTCCAACCGACACACGATTGCACGTCTATCTATCGCCTCTGTTCTCGCGATCATCGGGCTCAGCGTCAGTATGACAACATTCGCACAGGAAAGCAGCGTATCATCCACTTCATCCGCCGAATCATCTACTTCGTCCATCAGCTCAGCCGCGCCGATGAACATCGAATACACGCCCGCATCATCGTCATCGCAGGGCCCGACCGGTTTCGGCACCATCCAGATTGAGCAACGCAACGGCTCGAATATCGGATCAATCGGTACATGGACGCTCATCGGACCCAATAACAGCAGCGGCAGCTCCAAGCTCGCAGATCTGACAAGCACGAATATGCCCGCCGGCAACTATACCTTGTTTGTTGTACCGCCGAACGGAGTGATCACGTCGATCCGTGCGTATCACGGCACGGAACAGATCAGCCTCGTTCAGCGTCCGCAAATGAGCTTCAAACTCTCAGACGGTGAAACGTTGCGATTAGTCATCAACTACACGCTTACTCGCACTGGCGTCGTGTCGGTTCAGAGTGATCCGGCAGGACTGACCTTCACCCTGAAAGGACCCGATGGGTGGGTGGAAGAGGGTGAAACACCCGCATCGTTCGACAGTGTTCCCGTCGGGCAGTACTCGCTGCAGTTCGGCACACTGGACGGATGCACGCTTCCCGCCCCCAAAAGCCAGCAGCTGTCCGAGAATTCACGCATCAGCTTTTCGATCACGCTTGTGTGTAAAGCGGCCGACAAGCTGCGTGCACGATCCGAGACGAAAGCGGACAAATTCGTGATCGTGAACGTCGACGGAACGGAGGTGCAGTTGAAAGACGTGCCGCAATCCGTCTGGTTCTCGACGTACGTATACGAAGCTGCGCGCAGGAACGTGCTGAACGGATATAAAGACGAGAACGGCGTTCCAACCGGTGAATTTGGCCCCAGTAATTCCGTTACGGTCGCGGAGCTAGCAAAAATCGCGCACCGTCTTGCAGGGATCGGCGAAGAGTCGTTCCTCGGCAAGAATCCGGAGAATCCCGGAGCACAGGGCGTCTGGTTCTCACCGTTCATTGCATCGGCGGAAAGTCGGGGATGGACGTTGTACAAAGATGCAACGGTTGATCCTCTTCGCGCGGCAACGCGTGCGGAAGTGATGATCACCTTCCTGCAGGTACTCGACGTCCCGCTGGAATGGCAAAAAGGAGATCTCTTCGGTGATGTAACAGTCCGCACGCGGTATGCAAACGCGATCGAAACCGCAGCGCGCGATGGCGTGGTCGAGGGCCTGAAAGATGAAAAGGGAAAGTCGCTGAACAAGTTCAATCCCGAAGGTTCCATCAACCGCGCCGAACTCGCAAAAATCATCAACAGCGTGTTTGCGGTCTACAAAGGCGGAAAATCGGCCGCCCCTCAGCGCAGCAGATGACCGGCGAGTGATCCCACGTTTCCGGCTCCCATCAGGATCACTACATCACCGGAACGCGTGAGCTTCTTGAGCTCTTCGGTGGTTGCGTCGAGCCCGTGTCCGTTCAGACAGGTGGTGCGGCTTGCCACGGCAATGTCCTTCACAAAGGCATCGACGTCGACGGAATCCGTTTCGATATCGCTGCGCGCGTTGTAGACATTGGGGATAATCACGATATCGGCGCCGGTAAATGCCGCCGTAAATCCGTCATAGAACTTGAACGTGCGGTCGTGCGTATGAGGCTGGAATACGCAGACGATGCGTCGTCCGGGGTATGCTTCGTGCATCGCCTGAAGCGTCGCGGCAATTTCTGTCGGGTGATGAGCGTAATCATCAATCACCGTCACACCATTGGATGTTTCGCCTTTTACTTCCATACGTCGCCAGGTGCCGGAAAATCCTTTCAGACTTTCCTCCGCAATACCGGCGTCGATTCCCAGATGATCGGCGAGCGCCAGTGCGAGTTGCGCATTCTTCCGCATGTGCTCACCGGGAACCGCAAGAGGAATGAGCGGCTTCGCATCCGCATCAATCACCGCGCGCTCGGCAAACATGGCAACGGCATAACTGTCTCCGTCGGATCCATGGATGATCACCGATCCCTCCTGAGGCAAACGCTTGATAAACGTGACGAACGCCGAGCGGTATTCATCGATATCCGCAAATGCATCAAAATGATCGCCATCGACATTCGTCATCAGCACGATATCCGGCGAGAGATAATGAAACGACTTGCGGTATTCGCACGCCTCGACAATGAAAATATCACTCGCTCCTTTGCGCCAGTTACGCCCGTCGAGTTCTTTCATGCGCGTTCCGACAATCACCGACGGATCCTTTCCAGCATCTATGAGCATTTTGGCGACCATCGCCGTCGTGCTCGATTTGCCGTGCGTTCCACACACTGCAATCAGCCTGCTGTCCTGGGTCAGCTGTCCGAGGGCGTGGAAGTACGATTGCATGGGAATGCCAAAATCACGTGCACGAATACGCTCCGGCGCATCGGCCGGAACCGCTTCGGAATAGACGAACAGGTCGCAGTCAGACGGAACGAACGAACCGTCCTGATTGAGACTGATGTGCGCCCCCTGCGAACGCAGATCCTGCACGAGCCAGCTGTCGGACTTGTCGCTTCCCCATACCTCATGTCCGTTCTGCATCTGCATTGCTGCATATGCCGACAGACCGATGCCGCCGATACCACTGCAATAGATTTTCATTGAGGAATCAAAAGAATCAAATGAGCCAAACGAATAAGAGGAGTGTATAGTATAGAGGAAATGAGACTCGGAAGTAGTCTTCTTCAGCTTCCTTTGATCCTTCCGAGTCCTTTGCATCTTCCGTATGCCATCCTCAACCATTCAACCGATCAGTAAACAGCTGACGATCGTCATCGGTCTAACGGTCGTGGGGTTCATGGCGTTCGGATTGGCGTTGTCATTTTACCGCAACATTCTATTTGAACAGACGCTGTTGCAGATCCAAGATCAGAACGAACGCATTGCGCAGGAAATCCAGCAGGGATACGAAGATCTGGAGTACTACCGCTCGGCACAGTTCAAAGACAAGTTCGCCAAAGAGAACCTGAACCGGCTGAATCCCGGAGAGAATCTCGTTCTTATATCGGCACCGCCTCAGCAGCAAGTGACCGAGGGCCCGGTCGATGACATTTTGGAAAAAGCCCGGCGGGAGGCAGCGTTCGAGGAATATCTGCGGCAATTGCCCATCTGGGAGCACTGGAAACTGTACCTATTCAATAAGGAGAAAATTGAAGAGCTGAGGAAAACACTTTGATGAGCTGTTAGCTGTCAGTTTTTAGTTTTTAGATTGTTTTGGTTGCGGGGGCTGGATTTGAACCAGCGATCCCGCGAATGCGGGATTATGAGCCTCATGATTGATATTGCTTCATTAAATTTGAAAGTCCTACTCCTCCTTTCTGCTTTTTCATTAATTTTTCAAGGTGAAGAGCATCGGCATGATTCATTGCAAAACTTACCCATATCAACTCCCAAGGTCCTCCGATTTTTGTAAAAAGCGAAATGCCTTTGTTATGAGCATTCAATCTTCTTTCAACATTCGATGAACAGCCTATATACCGCTTTTTTCTGCCCTGAAGGATGTAGACATAAAAGTCACCATCCATAAATGATGAGTAAATTGGTTGCGGGGGCTGGATTTGAACCAGCGACCTCGAGGTTATGAGCCTCGCGAGCTACCAGGCTGCTCCACCCCGCGTCAAAGTGCGGCAATTCTACAGAGCAATCGGGCTGATGCAAGGAAGACTGATGGATTTAGTGGTGTAAAATGCCGAAATGAGGCCAAAAAACGGCAAAAATCGTCTTGCGAACGGGCTTTGTTCCTATAAAATCTCCGCACTATGGCACACAAGAAAGCCGGTGGCACCACCCTAAACGGCCGAGATTCTGAGGCGAAACGCCGTGGCGTAAAGCGCTTCGGAGGCCAGGCTGTCGAAGCCGGCGAGGTTTTGGTACGCCAGAAAGGATACTGGTACCGCCCAGGCCGCAATGTACATGTCGGCAAGGACTGGACGATTCATGCATCCGTTCCGGGTAAGGTGTCTTTCAGCCGCAAGAAGGTGACGTCCTTCACGGGTTCACGCTCGTGGGCAACGTACATCCACATTGAGCCGGTAGCAGCGTAATATTGAATGGATAATCTACTGCGATCCTCTACTATTTCGTCATGTCTGAACTAGGCGGACCATCAGAGAGCTGGGCACCAGGCGAAGAACAAAGTGGCGTCTCCGAAGCTGCACGCGAGCAAGCCGCTCAACGTTTTGCCGCATCTCAGCAGGCAGCAGCCCAGCAACAGCGTGATGAAAAGAAAGCGAAGAAGCGCGATGACGGAGTCGCGCAGGTGATCGTCCAGTTCCTCACCGACACGCAGAAGATTCATTTCGCAACGTTGATTTCCCGCCTGGTTGCGCGTGACTGCCCGTCACCGTTTATCTTGGCGGTACTGTCATTAATCAATGATAAATGCCGCACGACCGTCGATGAGTACCTGAAAGAGAAAAACATTGATCCGTCTTCCGCAGCAGTTGATCAGTCGATTATCCCGGCACAGACCGCACTGAGTGCGGATGCCAATGAGCGCATCGGTCATTGGATTCTATCCATGGACCTGGTTCTGCGCAGTGATGCTGATGCCATTCTCCATTCGTTGATCCTCGACGATCAGAATATCGATGGAACAATTCTCCAGCTGACAAGTTTTGTGCTTCAGGAATTTTTGAACTCCCATGGAAAAGCACCTGAATTCGAAGATTTGCAGAGACTATCCGCCGGCATTCTCCAATCGCTGTTCACGCCATACATGCATGAGAGGATGCAGAATAGGATTGAGGAACCGACGGAAAATGATGAATAAAAAAGGAGCCTCTCCCACCAATTAAGGGGCAAGAGAGGCAATTTTGCGCTAAGTGGTTTTCACACTCTTTCCCCCTAGGGGAAATGCCCTGATCTGGGCTGGTCGCGCAAGTCCTTCCCTGCCCGCATTGCGGACAAGGAACTCAGCGTAGCAATCATGCTCAAGAAATAAAAGAAAAGGCCTCATCGTGTGATGAGATCCGATCTGCGGCTATCAATCGCGCTTCAACACACTCAAAAACGCTTCTTGGGACAGGTTCACCTTACCCATCTGCTTCATGCGCTTCTTGCCTTTCTTCTGCTTATCGAGCAGCTTATTTTTGCGCGACACGTCTCCGCCGTACAAATACCCGGTCACATCTTTGCGCATCGCGCCAATTGTTTCACGCGCGACAATTTTTCCGCCAATCGCCGCTTGAATGGCAATTTCAAATTGTGCACGGGGAATCGCCTCCTTCAGTTTTTTGCAAACAACTTCTCCCACATCATGCGCTTCGCTGCGATGCACAATCGTCGAGAGAGCTTCGGCAGGTTCGCCAAGCAGCAAAATCTGTAGCTTCACCAAATCCCCCGCTCTGTATCCGAGCGGCTCGTAACTCATCGATCCATATCCTTCCGTTGAAGATTTCAGCTTATCGAAGAAATCGAGCACGATGGCCTGCAGCGGCACATCAAAACGAAGCAAACAACGATCGGCATCCAGATATTCCAGTGTGTGATAGACGCCGCGCCGATCTTGAATCATCGTCATCACCGTACCGACATCTTCGGCGCGACACACGATTTCCAGTTGCACCCACGGCTCACGGACTTCATCAATATACGCAGGATCCGGAAAATCAGCAGGGTTACTGATACTGGCAACTTGTGGCTCGTCATGCTTGAGAAGACTGGAACGGACAATCGACGCTGCCTGTTTGACGGATAGTTTTACTTCGTACATTACGCTTGGCGCTGTGACGATCAGATCACAGTCATATTCACGCTCGAGTCGCTCTTGAATGATATCGAGGTGCAGAAGTCCCAGGAATCCGCAGCGAAAACCGTTTCCCAACGCTGCATTGCGTTCGGGCTCGATGTTCAGCGCACTGTCATTTAATGACAATTTTTCCAATGCGTCGCGCAAATCGGGGTACTGATCGGCTTCGGACGGATAGAGTCCGGCAAACACCATCGGTTGAACCTGTTTGTATCCCGGCAACGGCTCGAGATCGGGACTCGATGCGACGGTATCTCCCACGCGCACCTGACGGACATCTTTCAAGCCCGTCACGATATACCCGATCTGCCCCTCCTCCAGCCGTTCATCCGGTATGAATTTTGGTGAGAAGAAGCCGACTTCATTAATGGGAAACGCACTGCCGGTACCCAGGAAATGTGCGGTCATTCCTGCTTTCAACGATCCTTCCACCACACGAACGTACGCGACCACCCCTCGATAGGGATCAACCACCGCATCAAAAATCAATGCACGTGTTCCGCCGGTTGAAGCGGGTTTGGCTGGAGCAGGAATGCGATCGATCACCGACTGCAACACATCCTCGACTCCCGTTCCCTCTTTAGCCGATACTTTAAGAATGTCTTCTTTCTTGCAACCCAGCAGCTTGATCACTTCTTCACTGACACGCTCGGGGTCTGCAGCCGGCAGATCGAGTTTGTTGAGCACCGGAATGATGGTCAGATTATGCTCCATCGCCATCATCAGCACCGCAATGGTCTGTGCCTGAATTCCCTGCGATGCATCAACAAGGAGAATTGCCCCTTCACAGGCCGCAAGCGATCGTGAGACCTCGTAACGGAAATCGGTATGGCCGGGCGTATCGATCAGATTGAGCTGAACACCGTTATACACCATGCGCACCGGCGTCAGTTTGATGGTAATGCCACGCTCACGCTCCAGCTCCATCATGTCGAGGGTCTGCGCTTTCATCTCCCGCTTTTGCAATGTGCCGGTTTTTTCGATCATACGATCGGACAAGGTCGACTTGCCGTGATCGATATGCGCGATGATGCAGAAATTACGGATATCCATGTCCGGGGTATCCTAGGGAAAATGGCTCCAAAATGCCAGAAGATGGCTTTTAGGGATTTGCCGGAACAAACTCGGTTTCAGCGAATTTCTCGAGCACTGAGGATGCCAGCCCACGCTCTTCCAATGCCTGTTTCAAGGCCATCTCCGCGGTCACCCTGGCATTCGCATAGGGAAAAATGCGGATGAATTCTTCATTGGATACATTGGCCGGCAATTGCTCCAATAGTTGCGGCAATTCTTCCATTGAATAGATACGGTCTCCGTAAATGTAATTGTGCTCGAACACCTTGATCCCCAACCCTTCGGGGAACGCATCTGCAGCAACTTCGGTTCCGAGTTCCGCCGCCGCCTCTCCGGCTGCCGAGGCAGAACCCCATCCGAGCAAACGCTGAGCTCCACCCCACAAGCCGCCGAAGTCGATCTTGGGAAGCCAGCCCATATAGGATGCGACGACGCCGAGCACGACGCCGAGCAGGGTGACGGTGATGATAGGATGCTTGCGCGGAAATCCCGTGATGGTATCCCATGCGCGCCGGAACAATCCTTTCTTCTCTGGTTGTTTCTGTGCTTCTAAAAAACGATGCTCGGCGGCCAAGTCCTGCTGCACCATGTCCATATCACGCTCGAACGTCATCAGCGCATTCGGGTCGATCACTGCAGCAAGCTTCTCTGGATCATTTTTTAGGCTCTGCAAGAGTTGCCGTCGACCTTCCACACTGCGCATCTGTGCTCGTACCTCGTCTGCCTCCAGATTCAATGCATCACCAACATGCTCCGGTGACAGCCGCAGGATAGGCAACACCTCAGACATGGGCATAGGCAGAGAGAATTTCATGTCGGAGGAACGAGAGGACGGCGACCTGCTCCAAATCCTCCATATGTTTAGCACGGCGAATCAGCATCCAGATCACCTGACTTAGAACGTCGGGACCGAGTGCAAAGACAATCTGCGACAAATCTTCGTCGGGCACACCGGCCAAATCATGATCGGCAATGATCGCAACCGCATCTTCGAGTGTTTGCGCACTGGTGATCCTATCGCGCAGGGCAATCAACGACGGGCTCCGCAAACGTACCAAGGACAAGCGCAGCATCATGCGGCGGGCGCTATCGGCGAATGTATGTGATTCCTCTGCATGGGTATAAACCTCGGCAAACTGCGGAAAACGCTGTTCAAGTAGCGAGAACTCCACGGATGTAAGAAAGAGAATGTCCACGGCCGTCACTGTATCAGTGAATCAGCGCGGTACGCAACGCGGCTTCCGCGTCCGTAATCATTCGGTTCGCCGTTGTTGCATCAAATCCACGTTCAATCGATCCTCGCAACTCATCGAGTTTATCTCCTTTTCCCTGCGACACGATCTCCACCGGCACATCCGACGCAAGAGCGGCAAGTGCGCCATGGAATCGTTCGGTGATAACTAGACGAGATCCGGCAACCGCCTCCATCAGATTGTTGAGAGTGAGTGCTGGCACCCGCTCAACCGGTAGACCGATAGTGGTGATGAAGCGATCGGCCCATTCTTTTTCCGAAGCATCATCGGGTTGCATCAACACAAGACGAATAGAGACCGGACTCCCCTGTTGACTGATCGATTTTCTGATCGTTTCTTGCAGCATTGCACCGGAGTTATGTCGTGGGATAACAGTGAACACATTTTTTATATCACTATCTATTTTTTGTTTTTGCATAAAGTAAAATACAGGGTCAAAAGTTTGTATAATTTTTTGACTCAAAGACCATGTTTGCACACGCTCGAAGGACGCACGATCTCGGACCGACACCGATGCCGCATGTTCAACCACCCACCGTGCCAATCGTTCCCCTATTCGGCTTTTAAACGGGCCAATTCCCTGAAAGGCCAAATGCACGGGTACGCCACATAATCGAGCTGCAGCGGCATGTAGCCACCACAGAACACAAGCATAGACCGATTCAACATCCGTAAAGAGTGACCCACCTCCAAACACCACTGCATCCGATTGGCGAATCGCCTGCACCGTCTTCCACCACGGTGTCGTCAAAAACGAACGGATACCGCCAGGCAACCGATGGAGCTCATGTATCCGGGAGGGGCGGGCCGACAAAACCGTCCATTCAATCTCTGGCAACGCGTGCAGAAAATACTCCCGCAGTGCTTCATCACCCAAATTCGCCACACCGTAGTTTCCTATCAGGATACAATGAGAACGATGAATCATGGGAGCAATATAACAATTTAACAATTAAGCACTTATTCAAATGTCCGAAGACGAATTGTT
>CAYXNG010000027.1:0-11353 GCA_964466635.1 uncultured Candidatus Peribacteria bacterium
AGGTTCCGTTCAAGCCCCGTCCCGTTGAGGAGGGTGGCCGACCGGTGCTCTGCAAAGCTTGCTTCATGGCAAGCCGCAGCTAATAAGGACGCGTATCACTACGCACTTACAAAAACACCCCAGCAATGGGGTGTTTTTAGTTGTTGAGATCAGACGATGATCGATACAATCATTTCCATGAAACGCGCGACAAAGAAGAAGCAATCACCGTTCCGATTTCTGCAGTCCAATCTCTTCTGGATGCCGTTTGTTGTGACGTTGATTGTCGCCGGACTATTTTTCGCATGGGAACTCGGCGTGTTCATCAACATCCTGCCACCTATTGCTCCACGACCATCCGTGCTGCCATCGGAATTCCTGTTCACTGCCACATTAAGTCTGCTGCTCGCATTCAATGTCGGCCTGGTTGTCTGGCAAAGCCGATTCGGCAGCTGTCCCCGCGGCGTCAAACGCGCAAGCAGCTTTGCAACTGCTCTCGGTGCGTTCACGCTGATCTGTCCTGCATGCGTCCTCCTTCCTGCATCATTAGTGAGTGTCGGATTCATCTTCGGCGCCCTGATGCCGTTTATGCCGGCCTTGCGTTTACTGTCAATCGGCCTTCTGTTTGTGACTGCAGTCATGCTATGGCCGAAGAAACAGTAAAGCCACAGGCACGGCACATTGGAATCGATCTCCTTCGTTCACTCGCGATCGCAGGCATGGTTGCATACCACACCGCCTACGATCTTCAGCACTTCTACAGCTGGGACATCGACGTCTTTTCCGGTGGGTGGAAGATGCTGCAACTCACTGTCGCTTCCCTCTTTCTCCTCCTCGTCGGCGCCTCATCATCCATCTCGCATCGTCATCCACTCAAACGCTTTATCAAGATTGGCGCCGCAGCGCTCTTCGTATCGATCGCGACATATATCATTGATCCGGAGACCTACGTCCGCTTCGGCATCCTGCATCTGATTGCCGTGTCCGCCGTGATCCTGCCACCGTTACGTCGCTTGAATGCCTGGCTGATTGTTCCAGGAATCGCCCTGATTTTGCCGAGGGATCTCATTGCATCCATCGACATCGATTCCTCTTTCTTGATCCCCTTCGGTATCAGACTGGACGGATTTACGACCGTCGATTACTTCCCGATCGTTCCGTGGTTTGGAGTGATTCTGATGGGATGTGGCATTGGGCACCTGCTCTTTACACGCTATGCAAATCGAAAGATCTTCCGATTAGAAGCTGGGAAGCTGAGGAGCTTAGAAGCCCTCTCCTGGCCCGGCCGTCATTCCCTTCTGCTCTATTTGATCCACCAACCAATCATCATCGGATTGTTGTGGCTGATTTTCGGTACACCGCCCAGTTTCTAGGTAGGGGCATAGCATGCTATGCCCCTACGCCTAGGATGCATTATGTGATTATTTTGTAGGAACCACATGCACCGGCTTCACCGTGTGTGCAGGCTGACCGTTTTCCAGCCATTCATCGATGGATGTGAAGCAGTCGGTGAACATCGCATGCACGCTGTCATCGGCATAAAAGGCGATATGAGGAGTGGTCACGACCTTCGGATGATGGACAAGACGCGAGTCGGTCTGAACGTTCGCCTCATGCTCCAACACATCGAGGAGAACCATGCGGATTTTTCCGCTGTCGAGAGCCTGAATAAGCGCATCGGAATCGATAAGCGAACCGCGCGCAGTATTGACCAGAATCACGCCGTCTTTCATGTGAGCAATCGTCTCGGCATTGATCATATGCTTGGTTGCCGGCAATGACGGTGCGTGGAGCGTCACCACATCACTCTGCTGCAAAAGCTCCGGCAGCTCGACATACTCGAGTCCGAATTCATCGCACAGTTCCTGCACTTTGAAGACATCGTACGCGACGATCTTCATACCAAATCCGTGGGCAATCTTTACCACCTTCCGCCCGATTTTGCCGGTTCCGACCACGCCGAGGGTCTTTCCCTGCAACGCCATACCACGCAGACCGTGGTAGTCGAACATTCCTTCCTTCACGCGGCGATGCCCTTCGCTGATGTGACGCATTGTCCCAAGAAGCAGTGCAAAGACGTGTTCGGCAATCACATGCGACCCGTAGTCCGGTACATTGCACACAATGATGCCGTGTTCATCGCAGTAATTGATATCAATATGGTCGTAGCCGACCGAACGGGTGCAAAGAAGTTTGAGCGATGGGAGCTGCGCAAGGATATCGGCAGTCAGTTTCGTCTGGATAAACACCGAGAGAATCTCAGCATCTCTACAAGCATCGAGCAGCGCCTGACCGGTCAGACCCGGACCATGGATGACGGCACCGGGATACTTTGCTCGGACTTTCGAGGCATCTTCGGAATCGACATCGAGAAAAACAATGGAGTGGGAAGTCATGCGCAGATTGTAGCCGTCTTAGAAAGCATAGATGTGCACAATATTTATCCAACACTTCAACCCGGAAAAACCTGTGCCCGCCTATCGAACTCTCTATACTCCCCGCATCAGTCTTTGTCTTCCTTACGACAGGATCTATGTCTTTCACGGTCCGCCGCCTCAAAGAATCGGCACCTCCAAAAAAGAAGCAGTCAAAAAGCAGCGCTGCGGCGGTGCGGAAAGTTTCGACTGCACTGAGTTGGGCTGCCAAGCTGAGCGGCCCGCTGTTGATGATCGGGCATATGTGGAACGAGCGGCGCGAGCAGGAGAGAAAACATGAGGAACGGGTAAATCTGCTGAAGCGGATTACGGTTATCCTGGTCGCTGTTTTTCTGTCATTCCTGCTGTTTGCCGGAACGACGAAGGCACTGATTGCCCTGAAAGTCATCAGTCTGCAGAACATCGCAACCATCGCAGGATCCGATTTGCCTGCCGACGAGTACGGCCATACGAACGTCCTGCTGCTGGGCCAGGGGGACGCGGGGCACGAAGGAATCGATCTGACGGACACGATCATGATCGCGTCGATGGATCCCGGATCCACCAAGAGCGCCGTCCTGTTCTCGCTCCCGCGCGATCTCTATTTCTTGGAGACTGAAAACATGGGCAAAGGCCGCATCAACAGTCTGTACCGCGACTATAAAATCGTTCTGGAGCGACAGGGTAAAACGACGGAAGAAGCATCGAATTTGGCTATGCGCGAGCTGGCTACAGAGATCGGTCGCGCGCTCGGCATGGAGATTCATCACATCGTGAAGGTGGACTTCATCGGCTTTGTGCAGGCAGTCGATGCGATCGGCGGCGTCGACATCGTGGTGCCGGAAGATCTGATTGATACCGAATATCCGGGTCCGAATTACACGTATGAGACCTTCGCGATCAACGCCGGACCACAGCATCTGGACGGTGAGACGGCGCTGAAGTACGCCCGCAGCCGACATTCGACCAGTGACTTCGATCGATCAGCGCGGCAGCAACAGATCCTCCGCGCCATTGCAGACAAGATGAAAACTGACGGTACGTTGACCAAGCCCGGGCAGATCATGGATCTGCTCAGTATTCTGGAAGAACACGTAGAAACAACGCTGCAAACGCGTGACATGGTCAGCATGGCGGCACTCGGCAAAGAGCTTGACCAGTCCCGCATTATCACGATGCAACTGAACACCGAAAACGGTTTGTACGGTGCATTCTCGGCTCCGGGCGGCCTGCTCTACACCCCGCCACGCGATCAGTTCAACGGTGCGGCAGTTCTTCTGCCGGTATCGATTCCGGAATTCCCCGTCACGTGGAAGCAGATCCGTCTGCTCGTACAACTGATGGTGCATGACCGCACGGCGCACGTGGAACAGACCCCGATTACGGTCCTGAACACCGGTGCGGAAGCCGGCAGCGCCCGCAGGCTCGGCGGAGAGCTGATCCGCTTCGGCTTCAATGTAGTCGCAACCGAGAACGCGCCGGACCGCCGCGAGCGTCCGGATACGACAATCATCGCATCGGGCAGCGGTACCACCGGCCCATTCCTCCATAAACTCCTCGGCTTCCCTCTCGAGAAAACCGGCGTCGTCTACACCTCTGGATCTTCTGAGTCTCCTGTACCCTCCGGATCCTCCATCACCATCGAACTTGGCGAGGACTTCGTGTATCGTCCACTCCAGAGTTCGCTTCCGGATTCTGACCCCCCACAGCCGTGACTCCGCGCGAAATCATCGCCGCCGCATGGGCCATCACCACCAAAGAGGCGTCTCTGCGCCGCTGGGCATTCACTTCATCCCTGCTGGAAACGCTCCTCCGCGTAAAGCTGGTCGGTTATCAGCTGTATTTCGCGTATGAGTACTTCCTGCACGGCGAAGGAGCAGGATTTTTCGACGTCGAGATCTGGCTCTACAACGCGCTCCCCTTCTGGCTGTTCCTGCTGATCATCATCCTGTTCGGACTGCTCGTCGTCGTGGAGTTTTTCTTCCCGCACATCTGCACCGGCGCCATCATCGGACTTGGCGCAAAGTCCTACCGCAAAGAAGAGGTAAAAGGCGGATTGGTCCTGGGTCTCTACAACTTCTTCCCGATCTTCGCGATCCACGAATTCCTGACGCTCGGCAGCCTGTCGACCATTGTCACGGTTTGTTCGCTGATCATCCGCTACATGCCGGGCTCACTTGGCACTTTGGCGATTACAATGACTCTGATTCTCTTCACATTCTCGCTTCTCCTGCGCTTCTTCTTCAGCTTTGCGGAAGAGGCGGTCGTCACACAGAAGCTCGGCATCTTCGTCGCCATCGGCCGCAGCTTCAAACTGATCGTCAGCCACCTCAGTCACATCGTCTTCCTACTCTTGCTGCTCTTCGTGATCTCGCTGCGCATCCTGATCAATGCGATCGCGGTGGTGCTGATCCCCGGCATCATGGTGGGACTGGGACTGCTCCTGGCAACCATTCTCCCGACCGGCATCAGCTACAGCATTGCCGGTATCGTCGGTCTGGGGCTGATTATCGGCGCCGCCTATCTTTTCGCCTACATCAACGCCTTCAAGACAACCGTGTGGACTATCACCTATCTGGAACTGATCAAACACAAAGACCTCGATGTGATCATGGATGGGGAGGAGATTTGATTGGAACCCGATCTGCAAAGACGGCAACTGCTTCCTGTTGACCGTGTACTTCCGTACACCTAGTATGGTGAACGTTCGTCCCCATGACTTCTATGACTCTCACTCCCCATCAGCGCACGACTCTCAACTTCATCCGGGAATTCCAGCGTAAACGTGGCTACAGCCCGTCGCTGAGCGATTTAGCAGTCGCCTTTGGGGTAAAGAGCAAGAACGCAGTCGCCAAAGTGGTGAACGCCTTGGTGAAGAACGGATATCTGCAGAAAGATCCGAAGGGACGCATCAAGATTCTCGAAATTGAAGAGACGGTCAGCAACATTGTTGCCGGTCTCACACTCCCCCTCTTCGGACCCATCCGTGCAGGTTTTGCAGCCGCAGCGGAAGAGCAGGCGGAAGAACTGGTAAAGATTGATGAGTATCTTGTCCGTGACCGCAGCAACACCTTCCTGCTCCGCGTGAAGGGCGACAGCATGATCAATGCCGGCATCCACGAGGGCGACCTGGTGATTGTCGAACGCGGCGTGGAACCACGGGTGAACGATATTGTCGTCGGCGTGCTGGACGGAGAGTTCACGCTCAAGCGTCTGCGACGCGATAAGGGCAAGTACTATCTGCAAGCGGAGAATGATGCATATCCCGATCTTCACGCGATGGATGAGTTGAAAACAGCGGGTGTTGTAAGGGGTGTCATGAGAAAGTATTGAGATGATTTTTTGACGGGCATTTTTCCCTTCTTTCATCATGTTAGCTCACATCGATGCCGACTCTTTCTTCGCGTCCGTTCTCCAGCGCAAACATCCCACGTTGCGCGGAGCTCCGCTGCTTGCGCTCGGCATGGGTGGCGGTTGCGTCATTGCCGCCAGCTATGAAGCGAAAGCGTGCGGCGTGAAGACCGGTATGCCGCTAAAAGAGGCTCTGCAACTCTGCCCCAAGGCCGTGCAGATGCCCGCGGATTTCGCCGAGACATCACTGGCATCGCAGCAGATTGAATCGATCATTCAGAGTCACTGCCCCGTCATTGAACAGTACTCGATTGATGAGTGGTTTTTAGATCTCTCCACCTGCGTCGGAGGTATTCCGTTCGATATGTTGCTCTGGGCCAAGGACATCCAGCAGGAGATTCTGGCGATGACCGACATCAGCGTCTCGATTGGCATTGCGCCCACACGCATCCTTGCCAAGATGGCCGGCGAAGAGAAGAAACCAGCGGGATCCACGGTTATCGAGAAGCATGAGATCGAAGCATTCCTTGGCCGTCGACCGGTGCAGGCCATCCCTGGTATTGGACAGCGCAGAGGTGCGCACGCAAAAGCCAAACACTGGGAAACTGCCTGGGATTTTGCGATTGCCGATCAGGCTCTGGTTCAAAAGATGTTCGGGAAGGGCGGCCACGAACTGCAGCAGGAATTACTCGGCAACAGTATCTACGGCGTAACCTCGGAAGGCGGGCCGCAGAAGTCGATCTCGCGGACGCGAAGCTTTAAGCCGACATCCGATAAACAGCATGTTTGGGCCCAGGCAATGCAGCATGTCAGCTACTGCATCCTGAAGATGCGGACACAGGAAAGTATGACGCGGGGCATCAGCCTGTGGCTGCGCGATGACCGCTACCGCCACAACGGGCTGCAGATCAAACTACCGCAGCCGATGGATACCGAAGAGGATATCACGCCCTACGTCCGCAAGGCATTCGATCGATTAACCGGCAAAGGCGTCACAACGAAATATACCCAGGTTGGATTCGGACTCTGGAATCTCTCCCCCAAAGCTGCCTCACAGTTCTCGCTCTTTGAATCCCCTGCTCATGCCATTGAAGACGAGCATCTGCAGAGTTCGATGGATAGTCTACGGAAGAAATACGGACGAGAGGTGGTGATACGAGGCAGTGCGTTGCCGGTGCACAAGAAAAAGAAGCGGGAGTTGAATGTGTCGACGTTTGAGTGATCCTTCGGCAAGCTCAGGATGACGGACAGCATTTAACAATTAAGCGGTTCGGCAAGCTCACCGCCCTGAGCCTGTCGAAGGGCAATTTGATAATACGTGACCCGTCATGGTGAGCCTGCCGAACCATGGATGTGTCGACGTTTGAGTAACTTTTGATACGACCATTTCTTTTGCTTGCCCAAAAGAAATGGTCAAAAGAAAAGTGCACCGTGCGCCAAAGCTCCTCCACCCGGCTCTGTGTCTCCTCGCCGATTCCTCCAAGGCTTCGGAATCGTCTCGTCGACAAACAATCAGAGCCTTCCTCTACACCCCCATGGCGCACGGAGACCTACATTTAGTTCGCGATTGTTATCGATTCAAAGTATTTGTCTATCGAAATCACCGTAACTTCAATAGGTACTTAGAGAACATACTGCCAAGCGGCTTTGAATAATTCAGTGCTTGAAGCGGTGATTTCCGTCGTGCGTCAGGAGGGTATCGGGGTTGTTAGGGGACAAAGGGAACCCCAATGGGACTGCGCATCTAGCCTCTCACTACGTTCGAGAGCTAGCTGCTGGGAGCCGGACAAGGTTCCCTGTCCCCTGACGAAAGAACTTCATGAAGCAAAAGATATAACCTCTGCGAAGCACATTCTCTTTCTTTATAAAGATTTCAGCCTCTCTCCAATCTTCTCCAACTTCCCCTTCGCCTCTTCCAACTTCGCCTTCTGCTCGTCTACAAGTGCAGCAGGCGCTTTGCTGATGAACTGCTCGTTGCCGAGTTTGGCCTCGATGCCGCCGATAAAGCGCTCGAGGTTCTCTTTCTCTTTCGTCAGACTCGCTTTTTCCTTCTCCTTATCGACTAATCCCTCAAGTGACAAATGCACTTCGATATCGGCCAAGAAGACGCTGGCCACATCACCGGAGATTGCAGCATCCGTTATAGTTAAACTGCTGACTTTGCCCATACGTCGAATGTGCACCTCCTGTGATTCACACAGTGCCGAATGTTTCTTTGTCACAAGAGTGACGGTGATCTCTTTGCCTGGCTCAACACCCTGATCAGCACGGAGCTTACGGATAGCTGTGATGACGTCGATGAGAGTCTGCAGTTGATCAAACGCTTCATGATCCAATCGTTCTTTCTTCATCGTCGGCCACTCCTGCAGGATCAACATGCCGGCATCTTTCGGTTTCACCTGACCCCATAACTCTTCCGTCACAAATGGACAATAAGGATGTAGCAAACGAAGGACACGACGCAGCACATGGACGAGCACTGCATGATTAGCCGTTCCCTTGCTGAGTTCGAGATACCAGTCACAGAAGTAATCCCACACAAAGGCATAGAGCCGCTCACCGGTCTCACTGAGGCTATAGGTCTCGAGACCCTTGGTGACATCGCGAATGAGTTCTTCGGAGGCATGCAGCACTGCACGGTCTGCCAGAGACAATGCCGAAGCAGGCGGCAAGGTGTCGATCGAGTGAGGATCGATCTTCGCCTCATCGCACTGCATCAACACAAATCTGCTCGCATTCCACAGCTTGTTGATGAAGTTGCGGTAGCCCGCGATTTTCTCTTCAAACAGACGCGAATCGGCACCCGGACTCTGGCCGACAATCATCGACAACCTGAGTGCATCTGCTCCGTATTTCGGGATGATATCGAGCGGGTCAATCATCGTACTGGGATCGCTCTTGCTCATTTTCTTCCCGTCACGCGTGCGAATAAGACCGTGAAGATACACCGTCTTGAACGGAATCTGGCCCGTCGCGTAGGTCGTCATCAGAATCATGCGAGCAACCCAGAAGAAGAGGATGTCGTAGCCCGTCTCCATCACCGACGTCGGATGGAACTTCTTGAAGTCAGGACTGCGTTCCAATAATTCGTTGAGCGTGAGCGAGAAATCGGACGTGAGCGCAGGATCGACGAGTGTCGACCACGTCCACAGCGCAGAGCTGAACCACGTATCGAGCGTGTCTTCGTCCTGGTTCCATCCACTCCCCTCCGGCGCCTTGGCACCGACGTAGATCTCGTCGCCGTTGTACCACACCGGAATGCGGTGACCCCACCAGATCTGCCGGCTCACACACCAGTCCTGCAGATTGTCGATCCACTGGAAGTACGTCTTTTCGAAACGATCAGGAACGATCGTGATGTCTTTCGTATGCACAACATCCTGCATCACCTCTTTCAGACTCATCTTCTTTCCCTTCCAGTCAACGACCTTCTTGTTCACGTCAATAAACCACTGCAGCTTCGGCAGAGGCTCGACCGGCTTCTTGCTGCGATAGGAAACCGAGAGCGGCTGCACATACTTCTCCTCTTTGTGGATGCGTCCCGCCTCTTTTAGATCCGCCACAAATGCCTCCCGCGCCTCCGTCACGGTCATGCCGCTGTAGCCGTTGATAGCGGCGGTCATGCGTCCGTCCTCCCCGATGACGGAAATGGGATGCGAGGCGATCTCCTCTTTGTGCCGCTGCCAGATTTCGTAGTCGATCTTGCTGTGGAACGGCGTGAGGCCCAGCGCTCCCGTTCCGAACGCGGGGTCGATCGTGTGATCGGCAATGACAGTGACGGTGATGGACTGCCCCTTCGGCCAGTCGACCGTGAAAGTCTTGCCAATGAGGTGCTTGTACCGCTTGTCATCGGGATGCACGACGATGCCGTTATCCCCCAGTTTGGTTTCGGGTCGGCTGGTTGCGACGTACACAGGCTCACCGCCCGTCTGCTCAGCAGTCAGGTACTCGATCGTATAGAGCACGGCCTCGGTATCCTCGTACTCGATCTCGTCATCCGAGATCGTCGTCTGCAGGGCAACGTCCCAGTTGACCACGCGCTCTGCACGGTAAATCAGCCCGTCACGGTACATCGACGCGAAGACTTCATTCACGCAGCGGTTGAGGGCCGGGTCCATCGTGTACCGCTCGCGGCTCCAGTCGCAGCTCGACCCCATCTTCCGGACCTGCGAGCGGATGGTCCCGCGGCTGTGAGTGACAAAATCGGCGATCCGTCGCACCAGTTCTTCCCGTCCGAGCTTGCCACGGGGGTCGGGCATCTTCTCTTCTTTCTGAATCTTCTTGATCACCACACTCTCCGTCGCAATCGCGGCATGGTCCGTCCCCGGTACCCAGAGCGCCTCCTTGCCGTTCATGCGGGCAAAGCGGATGAAGATGTCCTCCAGCGCTAACATCACTGCATGGCCAAGATGCAGCTGCCCTGTCGCATTGGGCGGCGGCATGCTGATGGTGAATGATTCTTTGGTGCTGTTCGCATCTGCCTTAAACGCGCCACTCTCCTCCCACATCTTGTAGATGCGGTCTTCGACGGCCTGTGGATCGTATGCTTTAGGAAGCATAATATTCGCTACCAGAGGAAAAGGGATGCAATGAATAGAATGGAGCCTGTCCTGAGCTTGTCGAAGGGTAGGCTTTTTCTAACATTACGGGGAGTATAGGTGAATGGAGTGAAAAGGCGATATTTGACTAAATTAAAAAATTTGTAATGATAAACAAAGTTTCAGGCTGATCATTATCTCTCGAAGGAGAATTGCCATGTTCTTGGTTGCCTATCGGAATGCAGATCGAACGATCGCACGCTTTCGTGTCAGCGTTAAGGCACTCACGGCAAAAGGTGCATTTGACCTGTTGAGCGTCTCATCTGGCGAAGAAGACGAGTATATCTCGATGCACAACCTCGACGTAGTTGGTATGGATAACCAGCAACAAGAAGCACTTCTCTCCCTGAGTGACGCAATCGATACCGGTTTATTCTCCGAAGGAATGGAGCTTGGCCTCCTGGCCATGATCAACATGTTCATTACGAATGATGAAGGCAAGCGACTCGAGATTCCTTCGACCTGAATTTGTCTGCGCTGCAGACACAAGACTGACGCCAACCCCGGTTGGCGTCTTTTAAAAACCTCAGATTTTAGTAGCCGCAAGGCCTATTCGTCCTACAATAGAGCTGATGAATCTGTCATCCCTAAAATCAATCGGCAATGATGGCGCAACCCTGGAACCATTGGGAGGATTTCAACGCACCAAAGAAAGCTCGATTGGCGCAGTCGGCAACGTTGCCGGCGGCATCGGGCAAATCATGACAGGAACAGGTGGCCGCTTTAGAGGATTATTGCGTGTTGGTGAGGGTATCTTTGATGCCTTAGATATTGTTCCGAGTGCCATCGCAGACGGGGTACGAATGACGGCTGGAACACCATCCAAGTCCCATGTCCCATCACGCTTCCACACAGTTCGAGCCATGCGCCATGCTACTGATATACGGACAGACAATGTCGTAAACGGTGTTTTAGACACCGGCGCAGTGGCTGTCGATAACATCCATGCAATTGGTTTTAAACTCGGAAGCGACGTTTTGCGCTTAATGCGCGGAGCCAAGTAAGAATTTG
>CAYXNG010000028.1:0-10720 GCA_964466635.1 uncultured Candidatus Peribacteria bacterium
TCCCAATACCGCATTACCCGAATACGATCACTTCCCGCCCTTCTTGCGGCAAGGTACCTTTCTGCTTGTACTCGGATACATGCTCTTTGTCCGCCGCGCCGCAGGCTTTCAACATATCGGTATTCAGCGCGCCATCGACACCGGGAACAATAATCAGCACGCGGGGATCGATTTCGTCGAGCAGTTTCTGGCAGATTTTTGCTTCATCACTCGGAAGGACGAGGACATGCACTTCGCCGAGACGTTCGATGTCACCCTCTTCCCACACTTCCAAAGGACTGCAGAGGAATGCGATGCGCACGCCGTCTGCTTCGGCTACATACGATACTTTCTGTCCTTCCTGCTGACCGATGCCACGGACCGTGATACCGGCAACATCATATTCGCCGGGCCATGAGAGCTGCTCGCGGTTGGGAAATTCAGCTGGAGACCGCAGAAGGTTGATGGATCCTTCGACGGGGGCTTCCGGAAACGACACAATGTTCATACCGGCACCGGAGACGCGGACGGAAGGACCTTTGAGATGGGTGAACGTAAGCATTGTGGCAATAGTAAGGGAGAAAACGCTGTTTGAATAGAGTACGCGAAGGACGCAAGGATACAACCCCCAAGATACAAATAAGATCCACTATAACTATTGTTCCTTGAGATTTCTTTGGACGACTTGGAAACTGCGTCCTTGTATCCTTTTTGTCCCAATAGAGTACAAAAAACGCTCATTTGCCCCCTTTTAAAATCGGACTTTCGGCTATACTGATTTTCCCATGGATATTCGCTATCAGATCACCGGCGGAACGCCGCTTCAGGGAGAAATCACTGTAGGAGGCTCCAAAAATGCTGCTCTCCCGATGATTGCCGGCTCCGTGCTGGTGGCCGGAGAGACCGTCCTGACCAACGTCCCCCGTCTGCGCGACGTCGATATCATGCTCTCGATTCTGGAGTTTTTGGGTGCCCAGACATCGTTTGTCGACAACACCGTCCGCATCAATACGACCAACATGCAGAGTAAGCCGATTCCGCATGACCTGGTCAGCAAACTGCGCGGTGCCATCGTCCTGCTCGGCCCGCTACTCGCGCGCTTCGGCGTCGTGGAAATGAGTTATCCGGGAGGATGCGTGCTCGGTAAGCGCCCGGTGGAAGCGCATGTCGTTGCATTGGAACAGATGGGTGCGCAGAACATGAGTACGCCGGAGGTGTTGCATCTGCAGGGGCAGCTGAAGCCGTCCCATGTGATTCTGCCGGAGTTCTCCGTCACCGCGACCGAGAACGCACTGTGGGCTGCATCGCTGATTCCCGGAAAAACGACAATCGACATTGCCGCTGCCGAGCCGCATGTACAGGAGTGTGCCCGCATGGCAGTCGCGATGGGCGCGAAGATCGATGGAATCGGTACGCACACGATTACCATCGAAGGAAATCCGAATCTCCACGCTGTCACACATCGTGTCCCGTTCGATTACCTGGAAGCAGGATGCTTCGTGATTGCCGCACTGGTGACCCGCGGTAAGCTGCGCATTAAAGATGTTGATGACAGCCATCTGACTATCTTCCTCGATGTGATCCGTCGCGCCGGCGGCATCTGGAAATACACGCCGGAGGACAAGACGCTGTTCGTCGACGGTGAGCTGTCATTCCTCAGCGCGTTCAAGTTGCAGACCAATATCTTCCCCGGCTTCCCGACCGATCTACAGGCGCCGATGGGCGTGTTGATGACCCAGGCAAAAGGAGTCAGCCGCGTGTTTGAGACGCTGTTCGAAGGCCGCCTCTCCTACCTCTACGAACTGGAGAAGATGAACGCGCAGGTTGAAATTCTCAACTCGCACGAAGCATTGGTTATAGGCCCAACCCCCTTGCGAGGCCGCCTGGTTGCCAGCAACGATATCCGCGCCGGTGCCGCTATGGTCCTGGCCGGACTCTGTGCGGAAGGTGTCACGACCATCACCGATGTAAAATATATCGAGCGCGGCTACGAGCGCCTTGATGAACGCCTCCGCGCCGTCGGCGCGAAGATCGAGCGGCAGGTAATTGAGACGCCCTAAGCAGGCATGGTTCGACAAGCTCACCATGACATGACACGTGTTCTTTGTTATCCCTTCGACAAGCTCAGGGCGGTGAGCCTGTCGAACCGCATTTAATCTAGATTATCTGTCATCCCGAGCCTGCCGAGGGATTAAGCACTCATTGCAAATCGCTGCGTGATCAGACTTCTGTTTGCATTCGTTGTAAGCGCTTCGGTCAGTTGCTGGAGTGATCGTTCCTGATCGCGCTTCGCATCGGGTTTTTGACGGAGGGCAAGCGCCAGGTGAAACAGGAATCTGTTGGCATCGTTGCCGCGTTCCAGCAACGGCTTGGTGTTGAGAAGGCGATCGTGGAGTGAGTCCGATTCCCAGAAAGCGATCGCCTGTGTGTGCAGCAGACGCTCGGCGCGGAGCAAATCTGGATCATCACGGAGAGTCAGTGCAAGACCCGGCGCACCCTGTGCAATATGCGCGATGAATGATGCATCGGGCTGATCGAGATCACCGAGCAACGCCTGTACGTCACGGTCTCCGACACGTTCAAAGCGGATGACCCGCGAACGGGAGATGATGGTTGAGAGGACATCCGATGTCGAATCGGCCGTGAGAATAAAGACGCGACCTGCAGGCGGCTCTTCCAGCGTTTTCAGAAAGGCATTCGCTGCTCCATCCTGCATCCGTTCAATGCCGCGGATGATGCAGACGCGATTGGGAAGATCGCCGGTTTCGTTGACGCGCTGTTGAATTTCGCGGATGTCATCGACGGCAATAGTGTCGGTCTTGAGTCCCGCTTTGGAGCGATGCTGCTGCGGCAGATTGGATGACTGTGCGATGAAATCCCAGTCCTCCATCTTCTCCTCCATCCACAGCTGATCGAGCATCAGAATGTCCGGATGAAACAGATGATCGATCGCATGCGATGCCTGTTCGCGGTCGCCGTCCGCCACATGGCGCATCAGAATCTCTTTGGCGAACCAGCGTGCAACCGTCGTCTTGCCGATATTGGCAGGACCGGTGAAGAGATACGCATGCGACAGATTGCCGGACGCTAGATCTTGCTCCAGCTGCAGCAGTTGCTTCTTGTGGCCGAGGATCTGATCGCGGGGCATGGGGGAGGAGTATATCAAAAAAACGCGGTACCGTAGAGACGGCACCACGTAGAGAGAAGGCCAGTTCAACCGCGTTTATTCCACTCGAGGAAAGTCCGGTTCATCGCTTCAACGTCGTCGTTGAACATTGCAACGATGTAGGTTGGCACAACCGCATCTTTGGGGAAATCCTTGATATTACGAATCCCCAGGAACTCCATCGGCGTCAATAAGCGCAGGCCACCGGTGGAAGGATGCAATGCAATCAAGGACACATCACTATCATCCACTTCTACCCAGCAATGAGCCACATTGTTAATGATGATAGGCTTGGCAGCAGCCTCAACGAGCTCATCTGCGACGCGCTCGGCGAACCGCTGTCCGAACTCTTCTACCGTCTCCCTGAGGAGACATACTGCAACTTCACCGTTATCGGATTCTTGCAGCTTCCCATGGACTGCTGGTTGTAATGCTCCGGCCCAAGATTCAGGCCGACCAATCGGTTTGCCTTCTTCTGGTTCGAAGTTGTGTCTGCCACGGATTTGGCAAACGGCGAATTGCTGACCATCCAACTTCAGAAACAGGTGCAGAGACACTGCTTTGACCACGACGAACCTCGACTTTCTGTGAACAGAGTGAAAGAACGAACTGAACTGGTATCGATTACTTTAAAACTACTATTATATTTCGTCAATCATTCACCCCGTGACACTTCTTGTATTTCTTCCCCGATCCGCATGGACAGGGATCATTGCGGCCGACTTTCGGCATAGCTTTCTGAGCTGTATTTCCTGACTCCTGACTCCTGACTCCTCCCGTCGCTTGTCGTCGGATGGCATCCGCCAACGCACCCTGTGACTGCGCCATACCGCGTGCGTTCACGCCGGTCTGCTCCAACTCTCCGGAGATCTGATCTTCGTTGGTCTGAAGGTTCTGAAGGACTTCTTCTGCCTGCTGCAAGATCTGGCGCGGAGCGAACTGCGCGAAGTCGATTTGGAGGAGCGTGCGAACAATCACGCTGTCGATGGTGCGCAGCAACTGACGGAACTTTTGGAACGCGCGGTCCTGATATTCGATCACCGGATCACGCTGGGCGTAGCCGGCAAAGGCGACCTGTTCGCGCAGGTGAGACATGTCATCGATATGATCCATCCAGTGCGTGTCGATGGAACGTAGTGTCACGACGCGCTCGGCCGTCGCCGCAACATCCGCCTGATGCTGTGCACACTTCTCTTCATAGAAGGCGATCATCTGCTCGCTCACTTGCTGCGCCAGAGCTTCGGCATCATCGGTTTTTTTAAGCACTTCTTCGCTGAACATGTCGCGGAACTGCGGGTGCAATGTCGCAAGCGTCTCGGTCATTTCTTTGCGGTTCCATTCATCACTGTCGATACCGGTTGCGTGCGTGGAGACAACATCGCGAGCCTCGCGGGTGATGGCATCTAATACATCCTGATGGAGCGTGCCAGAGGCTAGTGACTCGCGGCTAGAGGCCTCTGGCCCCTGGCTACTGGCCACTTGCTCGCTCTCGTGAAGTTTATCTAAGATTTTCTGCCGCCGCTTATAAATAATATCGCGGTGCTTGTTCATCACGTCGTCGTACTGAAGAACGTGCTTACGCATGTCGAAGTGATGACCCTCCACGCGTTTCTGCGCACCCTCAATGGAGCGGGACACCATACCGTTCTGGAGTGGGACATCTTCCGGCACATTGAGCCGCTCCATCATCGACTTCAGACGGTCTCCGCCGAAGAGGCGCATGAGATCATCCTCCATGGAGACGAAGAACTGCGTCTCACCGGGGTCACCCTGACGTCCGGAACGACCGCGGAGCTGGTTATCGATGCGGCGTGATTCATGACGCTCCGTACCGAGGATGCAGAGGCCTCCAAGGTCGGCGATGCCTTCACCGAGTTTGATGTCGGTTCCGCGTCCAGCCATGTTCGTCGCAATCGTCACCGATCCCTTCTGTCCCGCGTTCGCGACAATATCCGCTTCCTGCTCGTGGTTCTTCGCATTGAGCACGTTGTGGGGGACTCCTTCTTTTTCCAAGAGCATTGCGAGGACCTCGGACTTTTCGATGGAGGTGGTTCCGATCAGCACCGGCTGGCCTTTCGCATGCCGCTCTTTTGCGTACTGCGCAACCGCTTTGAACTTCGCACTCACGGTGCGGTAAATCGCATCCGGCTGATCGTTACGAATCATGGGACGATGCGTGGGAATCACGATTGTTCGTAGTTTATAGATCGACTCAAATTCCTCTTCCTCGGTCTTTGCCGTACCTGTCATGCCGGCCAACTTCTTGTAGAGACGGAAGTAGTTCTGGAAGGTGATGGTCGCAAGCGTCTTTGATTCGCGCTGCACCTCCACGTTTTCCTTTGCTTCGATTGCCTGATGCAGACCGTGGCCATAGCGGCGTCCCGGCATCAGACGACCGGTGAACTCGTCGACAATCACAATCTGTCCATCTGGTGAAACGACGTAATCGACATCACGTTGGTAGATCGCATGCGCGCGCAGTGCCTGCTCGATGTGGTGCACCTCTTCGAATCCCTTCTCGGTGTAAATGTTCTCGATGCCGAGTAGCTCCTCCATCTTTTTAATTCCTTCGTCGGTGAGAATCGCCGTCTTCTGTTTCTCGTCTTTATTAAAGTGCACGTTCTCCTGCAGATTTTTTACGAGCATCGCGTACTGCAGATACTTGCTGGTCGACTCTCCCGCCGGCTGACTGATGATGAGTGGCGTACGCGCTTCATCAATGAGAATGGAGTCCACTTCATCGACAATCGCGTAGTTGAGACCGCGCTGGACCTGCTGCTTGCGTGAGCTGACCATGTTATCGCGCAGGTAGTCGAAGCCGTATTCGTTGTTGGTTCCGTAGGTGATGTCGCAGTTGTACGCCTCGCGTCGTTCATCGTTATCCAAACCATGGACGATGCAACCGACTGTCAGTCCGAGTGTCTTGTAGAGCAGTCCCATCCACGTCGCATCGCGCTTGGCGAGGTAATCGTTGACGGTAATCACGTGGACGCCTTTGCCGGCCAGTGCGTTCAAATACACAGGGAATGTACAGACCAGCGTCTTTCCTTCACCGGTTTTCATTTCGGCAATGCATCCACGATGGAGGGCGGCTCCACCGATGATCTGCACGTCGAAGGGCACCATATTCCAGGTAAATTCCTGCTTTCCGATCGTCATTTTCTCGCCCTGGAGGAGTTCGCAGGCACGGATATGCACCGCAAAGGCCTCCGGGAGGAGGTCATCCAAACTCGCTCCTGCTGCATATTTGGCCTTCAATTCCTCGGTTTTCTTGGGCAGATCCTCCTTGGTTAAAGCCCGAATTTCGGGCTTTTGGGCAAAATCGCGGACCAGCTTCACGTACGGACGGAGCTTTTTGAGCTCTTTCTCGTTGGGATCGCCGAGGAGTTTGTTGAGGGAATCGAGGATAGGCATGGTAAATCGGGTCGATAGACTGTATCAGAACCACCGAATAAGGCACAGTGATATATTGCTTAAATTGGCATTTTATTGTATAATAGTTATGTAATACTCAATTCCATCTCCATGTATGCATATCAAGCTTTCAGGTCCCGCTCTTACTGGCCCCGAGACCCCACGCATTCGTGAATTTGATCGTACATATTCAGCAGATGTCGGCCTTTCTGAGTACGGCATTGTTGGGACTCCTCGCCCGAAGCACACATTCAGCACGAACAACGGAACGCTGGCGTGGGTTGACTCAAAGAATGAGCTGCACCTGTCGATCTCAACCAAGGAAAATGAGCAGATCCTGAAAGATGAAGGATACGCAGAAGACAGCTGGGGAGTTCCCGGTTCCAACGCCGAACTGCCGCAGTTTAATGAATGGAAAGCACGGGAGTATGCACTTGATCGAATGAACCGTGCGGCGCAATTGCCAATCCCGAATATCCCGGTAAACCCCGGCAAGTGGAGTACATCCACTACGCTGCTAGAACCCGGAGAGTATGCATATGATTCCAAGCACAAAACCATCGCCTGGTATTGCCAGAACTATCCGACAGATGGCGGACACTCCGTACTTGTTCTGACATCGCCCTATTCTGCCGAGAATATTCAGGCCTTGAAAGCTGCAGGATACAAAGAAGGCGTATCAGATATTGCTCTGCGCGCCGATCTGGACAAATGGATGCAGGGGCTCCAGAAGTAATTACCACCCCCTCCCGTACCACGGTTGCAACGGTGTGCGGTCGTACGGTTGTGCTGCCAAGAATCCGGGCAACACATCGGCAATATCGGTGATTGATGGATATGCCAAAATCAGAGCGCACTTTGTTGACAGAATAGCATAATTTATTAAAGTACTGAACAATTTCCCTCTTTAAACTATGATTGGAAATAAGGAGTTATTGCACGATGTCGTCATTAGCAGCCATGCAATCCATGCTGGCACCGATGCACCTGCCTCGAAGGAAGATAATTCTACGGATGAACAGGTTCTCGAAGACTTGAGAGCTCTCGCTGCTTCTTTCCAGCAAACTCTTGTATCGAATTCTACCTTTGTTCTAGAGCGAGGTCCGATTACATAATCTCACCACCCTCGTCCATACCACGGAACGATCTGCGTGCGATCGTACCTTTGTCCCGAAAGAAAACTCGGCAATGCATCAGGCAAAGATGTGATTGATGGATACGTCGGATGCTTTGCCGCAATCGCTTCGCGGTGCTCTGGGAGTATTTCGCCGATGATTGATGCGCTATCGGGAAATTGTGCGAGCAACTCGTCGATGCTCAGCAGTGTCGGTTCAGACCATGGACCATCTCCGAATGATCGGGCGAAGAGCTGAGTTTTCTTCGTTGAGTGCAACCAAACTACCCGCTCGCCGCTACCTACTACCCGCTCTTTATAGAGATCGCTGAGATGCACTCCCGCCACCGGAATATTCAGCTGATCGCTGTACACATTCGCCAACGTCACCGCCACGCGCAGACTGGTAAATCCGCCGGGTCCGGTCACGCAGGCAACATGGGTAAGATCGCGATCGGTCCATCCTGCCTCCTTCAATACCTCATCCAGTAACGGCATCAGCCCGCCATCACCGATGCGGTGATCGACAAAGCGGATGGATTCCGTCTTCTTTTCTGTGACACAGGCAATGCTGGCGCCTTGGTTCGGCGTTTGGGAATTGCTGGCCAAATCGAGAAAGAGGATGCGCATGGCGCAAATTGAAAATGAAAAATGGAAAATTGATAATAAAAAGCGGAGAATCCATCGTACTTCGCAATTTTTAATTATCAATTCTCAATTTTCAATTTGAAGCCGCAGCTTTCTATCGTCATTCCCACCCATAACCGCCCGGACATTTTAAAGCAGTGTCTGGAGCATATCGCACGCCAAACGATTGTTGATCAGTTAGAAGTGATTGTAGTCCACGACGGAGCCACTAGCCACCAGCCTCTAGCCTCTAGCGACTGGAAATTCTCTTTTCATTTTTTTGATATTCCAAAATCGCAACAAGGAATAGCAAGAAATCGTGGCGTAGAAAAAGCGAAGGCTGATCATATTCTTTTCATCGGTGATGATATTTTTCTGATGCCCGATGCTTGCGAGAAGCACCTAGTGGCCAGTGGCCAGTGGCCAGTGACCGGCTCCGTTCTTGGTCATACGACTTGGGACCCAGCATGTCACATTACCCCAGTCATGCGCTGGCTAGAGGCTTCCGGCTGGCAATTCGGCTATCCGATGATCGGACAGTACGCGCACAAAGTGATTCCACCGGAAATACAGCATCGCTTCACCTACACCAGTCACATCAGCCTGCCGACGGACACAGCGAAGAAGTATCCCTTCCGCGAGGACGTCAGCCTCTACGGGTGGGAAGATATTTTATGGGGAACGGAACTGCGCGATGCGGGAGTGCAGCTGATGTACGAACCCGACGCGAAGGCACTGCATCATCATCACATCGAACTGGAAGATTCGCTCAAGCGCATGGAAGTAATCGGGAAGTCTCTGCAGAAGATGAAGGACATTGATCCGGATTTTGATCGGATTCCAACCGGCTGGAAGCTCTGGGCACATCAACTGATGGCTTTGATGCCGACCATGCGCGGAACGCACGAACGGGCGTTTATGGCAGGATTTAGGGCTGATTGAGATATTGTTTAAAATAAATAATATTTTATAATATACATATGAACGTGAATACACGCCCCGATCCTGAGTTCGTGCTGGCGCCTTGGTCCAAACCGAGAGCCATTGAACACGCGGTGGCATTAACACAGCAAATCGAAAGAGGCGAAGTAACCCTCGAGATCATCGTGCAGCGATCTATCCTGCAGGCGTTGTTTGAGGGAGAATTTTTACAGAACCAAGCGCTGTCCGAAAGAATGATCTGCTATATCGGTGCACTCAGCCGTCATCATGGAATTCCATCCGATTTGGCCGACGTTGTCCGCATTCATGATGAATGCATTGTTCATTATCGCGATCTTCTAACGCAGAAAGCAGACGTCCGAATTTCAACGGTGCAGAAAGCTCCTCGAAAAAAGACGATTATTTACTTAAACAGCGGCATATCCCCCGCACTCTGTGAGCGCGTACAACAACTGCCGAAAGAAGGCGCGCTGGCAACCGACGAGCAATGGATCGAAATATGTATGCTAACACTGCTGGGAAACACTAAACGGCTTACGATAAAACCGAGAGACGCTGAATTGATGCAATGTATTCTGGCCAGACCGGGCATGAATAAGATGAAAATTGACCGAACAATCAGCAGACTGATTGAGACATGGACATCGCTGAATTGGATCGATAAGCAGGAAGTGGCGAAAGAAGCGGAACCGGACGATATTGACGAGTACCTGTAACCGGCGGAGGATCCGATAAGTTCTTTCTCATGTGCCGGCTGCGTGTGCAGCGGGCGAGACGGATCGTTCAGCATAGAGGAGGAGGAAAGATGCGCACCATCTTCACCACTGGCCACGTGGCCAAGATCTGCAAAGTCGCGCCTCGCACTGTTGTGAAGTGGTTCGATTCGGGCCGCTTGCGCGGCTATCGGGTCCCAGGCTCAAAAGACCGCCGCATTCCCCGCGAACATCTGATTCGGTTCCTCAAGGAGCACGGTATGCCTCTCGGAGAGCTTGAGGATGAAGCGATGGGGAAGATTCTGCTGATCGGTGTCGAAGGCCCCATGAAAGCACAGATGCTCGAGCTGATGCCCGAAGACTACAAGATCGAGACAGCAAACTCCGGCTTCGAAGCCGGGATCCAAGCTGAATCACTGCACCCCGACTGTGTCATCGTTGACTTCGGCATGGGCCGAACCGAGGCGATGCTGGTCGCTCAGAATCTGCGGAAGAACCAGGACTATACTGATGCCGTTCTGGTTGCTCTACTGAGCGATGACGACACCGCAAGCGGTTTCGACCGTTCGCTGTTCAACGAAACCTTCCGCAAGCCGTTCGATGCCGCGTTGCTTGCGGAGCGGATCCGCACCCTGGTCGGCCGGAAGAAGCAGTTGGCCTAAGGAGAAAAGAATCTTGATCGAGGAAGAACACCCCTTGGGTGAGACCATGCGTCTCACCCTCTTTTTTGAGCTCAAAAAGCCGTAAAACTGCTTGCATACAGAA
>CAYXNG010000029.1:0-10586 GCA_964466635.1 uncultured Candidatus Peribacteria bacterium
TGTGCGTATCACTTCCCTTTCCACCGTGGTTACCGGCCTCGATGTACTTCTTCGCATTGTCCCATGCACCACCGGAGTTGGCCATCGACATGCCGAGCAAGATGGAGCAGACCAATGCACCAGCAAGGAGACCGCCGAGTGCCTCAATGCCGAGGAGCAGTCCCATTGCCACCGGCGAGACGACTGCGAGCAGACCCGGCAGCATCATTTCGCGGATAGCGGCGTTGGTGGAGATAGAGACACAACGGGCAGTGTCACCTTCCGCCTTTCCTTCCATCAGACCCGGAATCTCGCGGAACTGGCGGCGGACTTCTTCGATCATCGCGATAGCCGCGCGACCAACCGCACGCATCGTCATGGAGCTGAAGAGGAACGGAAGCATTCCTCCAATCAGCAGACCGATCAGTGTGAATGGATTGCTGACGTCGATACCGACGAGACCGGACTCTTCTTTGAATGCACCAAAGAGCGCCAGACACATGAAGCCTGCAACGCCGATAGCAAAGCCCTTACCAATGGCAGCGGTTGTGTTTCCTGCTGCGTCGAGGGCGTCTGTGCGTGTGCGCACTTCCTTTGGCAGGCCGGCCATCTCTGCGATACCACCAGCGTTATCCGCAACCGGACCGAAGGCATCGATTGCGAGGGTCATGGCGAGTGTTGCGAGCATTCCGACTGCACCGGCACCGATGCCGTAGAGTCCTGCCTGGACGTAGGCGACAGCAATCGCGATGACGATCACGATGACCGGCAGGGCGGTGGAGAGGTAGCCGAGAGCCAGACCTTCGATGAGCGCGGTACCGGGACCGGTCTTAGCGGAATCAGCGAGCTTGCGAACGGGGTTGTACGAATGGGAGGTGTAGTACTCCGTCAGACCTCCGACGAAGACACCGGCGACAAGGCCGGCTGTTACTGCCCAGAAGACGCCCATGGCGACTTCTGCCGGCAGGAAAGACTGACCGAAGAACCATGCTCCAACAAGGAAGAGCGCGGATGCGAGGAGCATGCCGACCTTCAGCGCATTCTGGACGCCATCAGCCGACTTCGTGCGAACGAAGAACATCGCAACGACGGTCGCGACGATACCGATGGCGGAGATCAGGAGCGGATACAAAAGCGCCTTCTCAACGTCCCACGTGACATGGAGACCGACGAGCATCGTTGCGAGGATCGCACCGATGTAGCTTTCAAAGAGGTCTGCGCCCATTCCTGCAACGTCACCGACGTTGTCACCGACGTTATCGGCGATCACCGCGGGGTTGCGTGGATCGTCCTCGGGAATTCCGGCTTCCACTTTACCGACAAGGTCCGCACCGACATCCGCGGCCTTGGTGTAGATACCACCTCCGACACGAGCGAAGAGTGCAACAACCGATGCACCAAAGCTGAATCCTGTTGCAGCCTCAAGTGCTTCATCGACTGGCAGACCCTGCGAGAGCAGGAACCAGAGAGCGCCGGTGAATCCGAGGATACCGAGTCCGACGACCGCCAGACCCATGGTCGAGCCGGAGAAGAACGCGACACCGAGTGCCTTGGTGATGCTGGTGCGAGCGGCCTGTGCCGTGCGGACGTTGGCGATGGTTGCGGAGCGCATGCCGATGAAACCGGCAATGGCAGAGCAGAGTGCACCGACAACGAAACTGATGGCGGTGTATGGCACGCTGCGCCCGTCAATGAACAGATAGATGAGGACGGCGACCACCGCGACGAACGGGACGATGACGCTGTACTCGCGGGTCAGGAATGCCATGGCTCCTTCGCGGATTTTGCCGGCGATCTTCTGCATCTCGGGAGTGCCTGCTTCTTGGCGTCCGATATACACGCGAATGAGAGCGGCGGCGACAAGCGCCAAGACGCCGGACGCGAGGACCGGCCAGAGTGACTCTATAAAGGATGGGACGGAAAAAGTGGTTTCCATGGGGGAAAGCGGAAAAATTGCCCGGACATCATGGATTGCAGCCGTTCGGAGCGCAAGGGCAACCGACGAAAGGGGTAGGGGGTCAATAGTCATTGGTCATTAGCCGAACGGGTCAAACCCATCCAGCTAATGACTATCAACAAATGACAAATGACTCTTACACGGCCTTCTTCACCGCCCTCTTTGCGCTTGTCTTGGCCTTCGTAGCCGTGGTCTTCGCCTTCTTCGGCGCCTTGGCCACCATGCCCTTCAGGTCGCCCTTCAGCTTCTTAAGTTGCTGGTCGGCGTACTGCTTGGCCTTCTTCACGTTGTCCTGAACCGCATCGCTTTTGACGAACTGCTGGACTTCCTTGCCGATCTGCTTACCGTCTTTCTGCAGATGCTTGGCAAGAATCTTGCCGGCTGCTTCGGCATCCTTGGCATCGGCGAGTTCTTCGCGGAGCTTCGTGTTACTAAACACATACCCTGCCATTGCGCCACCGAGAGCGCCCATGAGGAGAGAGATTTTTTTCATAGGAGAAGATGGGAAAAATACAGAATGAATTATACCGCTTATGAAGACGGATGCGAGGAAGAAGTCTTGCAAGACGAAGCCACTGGCCTCTAGCCACAGGCCACTGGCTCGAATTGCTAGGAGCTAGAGGCTAGCGGCTAGAGGCTTTCTCGAATGTTGGCAATTTGTTGAGCATTCAAAATTTCACCTAGCAACTCATCATTCGCTCGTCGTATCGCATCCACCGATCCAAATCGTGTCAGCAGCTCCTGCTGTGTCTCCACACTGATACCGGGAATGCTGTCGAGTTGTGAACGGAAGGCGGTCTTATGTGCGCGGCGTGAGCGATGGCGGTTGGCAAAACGATGCGCTTCATCGCGTAAACGCATCAACAAAAACTTCGCTGCGCTGTCCTGCGGAAACAGAATCGATGTCGATTTACCGGGAACGAAGACTTCCTCTTCTCTCTTCGCGAGACCGATCACCGGAATTGCTAACTCGAGAGACGAAAGAACTTCGACCACCGTATTGAGCTGCCCCTTGCCTCCGTCAATCACAAGTAGGTCCGGCCTTGATGCAAGCGACCCATCGGTCTTGTGCTGAACCGGATCGTAGACGAGACAGATGGATTGATCATTCACGCGATCGGCTATGAAGGATGGCGGCTTGATCACGTGACGAAAACCGAGTGATCCGTACGCGAGCTCATGTATAGGATTGACCAGCGAGTAGATCTTTCCCTTCTTCCGACTGTGCAGAATACTGCGAATCAAGAATGGCAGCAGTTGGCCATTGCCGAAGGATTCATCGGTCCAGACATCTTTCAATTCTGTCGTACTGAGAGTGCCGGTTAGGCGGGCGCGGGCGACGATCTGCTGTTCATATCTTGCTACGATCCATTCTTTAAAACTATCTTTTTCAGACAGGCCACTAGCCTCTGGCTCCTGGCCGCTAGAGACTAGTGGCTCGAGGCTAGTGGCTATAAGAGGCACTTCCGCTTTACGTGCTTTGCCTACTGTTATCCCCTGCTGTTCCCACGCCTGCTTCTCCCGCTCAAACGCATTGGTGAGATGGCGGAGTCTGCGTGTCAGTACTTCTTTGAGCGAACGGTAATCGTCGATGACGCCTTTGGCCATCGTATGGATGGTGAAGTTCCGGTACTGGTCATTGCGTGGCTTGCCATCAATCATCACCACCATGCTGCCGACTGTCTCGGTGCCGCCGGTGTGAGAGATATCATAACCCTCGATGCGAGCGGGAATGTCCGCAAGCTCGAGAGTCGATCGCAGTTCTTCCAGCGCCGATTCGATGTTACGGGATTCCGCTTCCCAACTTGCTTCTGCCTGCTTCGCTTTCTCGTGTGCGTTTTTTTCGGCCAGTTCAAGCAACTGAGATTTGCGGCCACGCTCTGGAACAATCACCTTCACCTTCTTTCCTTTGATGTGACTGAGGAACGATTCGAATACATCACGATCGGGGATGTCCTCACCGATGATCACCGCATCGGGAATATCGGCAGCCGCGTCGTAATACTGTGGGAGTAATTGGTCGAGCACATCGGCAACTGATTCCGCCGAACCCATCAACGAAAACTGCTCTTCACCAATCAACTTTCCGGCTCGTTTGCGCATCAGCACTGCATGGGCTTTGCCGGACAGCACCGCGACGCCGATCACATCGACGTCTTCACCGGAGGTATCGGATACCAGCTGACGTTCCTGCAGACTTTCGATAATTCCGAGCATGTCACGCAGCCGGGCCGCACGCTCAAACTTCTTCTCGATAGCTGCCTGTTTCATGAGATCACGCCCCTTATCGAGCACCGGTTTATAATCGCCTTTAAAGAAGTGCATCACCTGATCGATGCGACTGCGATATTCAGCGGGAGAGACGGCGGCGGCGCATGTCCCGCAGCAGCGGCCGATTTGATAATCGAGACAAGGACGGAGCTTGCCGGAGTTGTAGACCGCTTCGGAATCGCCTTCGGCTCTATTCAGTGCGGCGATCGATTCTTTACACGCGCGAAAGTTGAAGATTTCATTCAGCATTTCCAGCGCCTGCTTCGTCTCCCACGAACTGAGAAACGGACCGAAATACTTCGCTTTCGGATCCTGCATCCGGCGCTCCAGCGCGATACGCGGATAGGGCTCTGCGACTGTTACCTCAATGTACACGTAGTGCTTATCATCCTTCATCAGGACGTTGTACTTGGGGCGGATTTCTTTAATGAGATTTGTCTCCAGTACCAACGCTTCCAGTTCGGTGTTCGTCACCGTCACATCAAAGTCGGCAATCTGTTTGTAGAACGACTGACGCCACGGACCCTGTCCTTTTGATGCATCGTTCTGGACATAACTGCGCAGGCGGTTGCGCAGATTCTTCGCCTTGCCGACATACAGGATGTCGCCATCCTTATTTTTCCAGCGGTAGACGCCGGGCTCCGTGGAAGCCCGTGCTACGCGTTTCCGAAGTTGATTGAGAATTTCGTCGGTCATCATCTGTATACTACCTCTACGCGTCCTCGATTGCCTCGATTTCTTCTTCATCCTCTTTGCCTTCTTTGCCCTCTATCCCTTCCGTCACCGCTCTCATTCTGAACTTCCGCGAGCCGCTCCAAACGGTGAAGTGTGTTCATGCGTTGTTGCAGCAGAAAGACGTGGAGTCGATGGAGATTCTCGTGATCGATAATCACTCCGATACCGATGCACTGGGTATTCTGCAGAATAGACTCAAGAATGTTCCGAACGTCCGATTGGTGGAGTCGAACCGCAACGCGGGATTCGGCGGAGGATACGCAGTGGGCATTCGTCAGGCGCGCGGGACATACCTTCTGCTCAATAACCCCGCCAAGATTCTGGAACCGAATGCGGTGAAGAAGATGGTTGATCGACTGGAACACGATCCATCGATCGGCATTATTGCTCCTAAGCTGATGCACGATGACGGCTCGGTCCGCTCGTCCGCACGATCATTCCCCCGTCTCTTCGACGTGATCTTCAAGCGTCTGCCCGGCGCCGCAAACACGAAGAACGTCCGCCGGTATTTGCAGAGCGACGTTTCACCGGACGAAGAGCGCACGGTCGACTGGGTGATCGGCGGATGCCTGCTGATGCGAACAGACCTGATGCACCAGCTGAAGGGATTTGATCCCCGCTTCTTCCTCTTTTTCGAAGACATCGACCTGTGCCGCCGCGTTCATCAGCTCGGAAAATCCGTTCTGTATTTTCCGCAGGCAGTGGCAATTGATAAGAAGCAGCGACTCAGCGAGATGCCGCTGTGGAAGTTGCCGCTGCGAAAAGCCGGCCGCGCGCACATCATCAGTGCGTTAAAATACTTTTGGAAGTGGCGGGGAGCCTAAGAGTGATTATCGGATTGTATTGACCGAGCGGTACAGCGTCCGTAGATTGCCGCTAGTCCCGCTCGTGTGAGCGGGGACGTTACAGGGTGCACGTGCACCCTACCTCTGATTGACCCGGCGTGACCGGGTCATCAAATCACAGGAGAAGAACATGCGACGGCGACGAGAGATTCTGAGCGACACGACGAAGGTGGGCATGGTGCTGGGCTTCACGATCATCGGAACGGCGGCGCCCAAGATCGCGCACGCACCGAACTGCACCTGCTGCGCCACCGACACCGGCCAATTGACGGCCTAAGTCGCGAAGAAGGGGGTCGCAGGACCCCGCCTCTCCTGCAATACCTCCTGTCGATCCGTCGACAGGAGGTTATTTTTTACTAACCAAAAGGCTAAAAGGGCGTGATAAGTACTATTGACCCGTCCTAGCCCTTCCCCTACCCTGTGACCCCGTTTCACCCGTTTTTCTATGGAAAAAATCGTCCTCAAAGCCCCGGCCCGCCCAAATGAGCTATCTATCAAAGATTTGCGCATTTCCGGCAAAGTCCCGGGAAACGTCTACGGCAACGTCGACAGCAACATCCTGGTCTGCATGGACGAGGTGGAGCTCAAGAAGACCTACATCAAGGCCGGTGAAAGCACGCTGGTCCAGCTCGACTGCGACGGCAAGACCGTCCCGGTTCTGTTCCACAGCATCGACTTTGACCCGGTCTCCGACCGCATGACCCACGTCGATTTCTACGCAGTGAACATGAAGGAAGAAGTGGAGGCAGACGTACACATCCGCTTCGAAGGCGAATCTCAGATTATCAAAGACGGAGCCATCCTGGTGACCGCTCTGCACGAAGTGACGGTGAAGGCCCTACCTGCAAACCTGCCGCATGACCTCGCAGTTGACCTGTCCAAGCTGACGGAGTTCGGTTCGACCATCACGGTTGCCGACATCGTCGTTCCGGACGGCGTGACGATCTTGAACGATGTGGAAGAAGTGATCGCAATCGCACAGGAGCCGCGCGAAGAAGAGCCGGAACCGACACCGGTTGCCGCAGAAGGTGCTCCTGCCGCTGAAGGTGAAGGTGCTCCTGCTGTCGAAGGTGCAGCCCCTGCTGGAGACGAGAAGAAAGAATAGACGACAATTATTGTTAAATTGCTAAATTGTTACGAAGGGTAGCAAAATAGCAATTTAACAATTTCAGCGCTTCCTTCGATTAGATGTTTTTCCTGATGCATGCGCTCCTTCATTTCGAAGGAAGATAGGCAATATCAACGGCGGTTTGATGCCGGGAATTTTTTCCAGTATGTCGAGGTCCTCCAGTGCAATCTTTCCAATATAGAGCCGCGCCATATCCCCTCCCCCTTTCAGATACTGCTCAACAGCACGCAGCCCGCGGAAGTACACGACGGACTTCGTGAACGCTCCCGCATCGGACGTATCGTGCAATCCGCGCTTGAAGTCGATTGCTTTGGTTAACGCCTTCGACGGTTCGTAATCGAGTTCTCGCTCCAGATAGGCACGCGTCTCGGCAAAGGAGTGCTCGAGTGCGAATGCGAGGCCGAGAATATTACGGACAGGGCCATACCGCTTATCGTTGTATGGCGAGAGGAATCGGTTCTGGTTGTAAATCGCCATACCCTCCTGCGTATCGAGGTAATTCGCGAATCCACGGCGGAAGAGTGTGTAGGGCTGATGCTGACCGTTTTCGCCAGTCAGTACATGTGTTTCCAATTCATGGGCAATGAGTGCGGGAATGATGCGCCTGGGAAACAGTGCGCCATCTCGCAAGGTCATGGTTGTTCCGCCAACAGTCATGCGGGCGACCGTCTCTTCTTTGACGGCCACTTTCCAGTCATGCAAACCGTACTCTTCCAGAGTCTGTTCGAAGAGCTTAGCAGCAGCATGCGCTTCCAACATATCGGACGGTGGAGATGGTAATTCACATGCCTCGCGGCTCTTTAACATGGCGGATGCCGACGCAAGAAGCACCGATGTCGGCAGACCGAACAGAGCCGATGATGCTTCGGTAAAGCGACGTGCGTCGCCGCGGGAGCGGATGAGACTGATGCGCTGCAAAAGTTCCCGACGCTTTTTCTTAAAGAGCAGTGCGAGCGGATCATCGCCGAGGGTAAGCGAGAGTAGGCGCGATTCGATATCCGCAACCTGATCGGGTACCGGTGCGTAACGGAATACTGGATTATAAAGAGCATCGCGCTCCGCTTCGGCACGCTCTTCGGCAAGGTTCACTGGCTTTACGTGACGCAGGAGCATCAACTCCTCATCGGCTTGCGACAGGAATTTGTCGATGGCACGAATATCCTGTTTTGCAGAGGGCCGAATGGCAGCGGGAATATCCGCAATGCGGGTAGGATCGATCAGATACCCGGCAATGTCGCGCCGTCCGATGACCGCACGGAACGGATGTGGCGTCGACCCTTCGCGGACGACGGTCTGAATTTTCTTCCCCCCAAGCGTGAATTTCACGCGGTAGGCGGACTCGTCGGATTGCTCCGCGGTCAGCGCTCCTGCCTTCTGCAGCTTATGGATAAGATCGTGCGAAAACACAGTGCGTTCTTTCTCCGGCGCAATCTGTGCCAACACTTCCACCGTGGCACCGGAACCCGCGACAGCGATTGTTTCGGATAATCCGAGAACCGGCTTTCCTGCATCGGAATCTGTCGAACGCGACGGCGTTTTGGTACCGAACAATTCACGGGAGAGGCGCGCACCCTGTTCCGGTGTCTGGACCTTCAGCCCCTCGACGCGCTCCAGACGCGAGCGCAGCGGCGCCAAGTTCGCAACCTGCACCATCAATCCCGCACGGGCATTCACTTCCAGTAGAACCGGTCCCTGTTCCGCATCGAGCGTGAGATCAACCGCAAGATATCCGATATTCGTGATCGACTGGATGCGCGAAGCAATGAGCAGCATCTCGTCCCACCGCGGAATTTCTATACCCGACGGCAATCCACCGTGCGGCAGACGTGTTAATCGTTTGTTGTACTGCGTGGCATGCGTCGTCACACCCTTGGCGATATCGATACCAATACCGATACCGCCCATGTGGACGTTGGCCTTCCCTCTGCTTTCGGCCGTCGGAATGCGGAGCATCGCCATGACCGGCACCAAGTTGAATACCACGATGCGGATGTCCGGAAGTCCCGCAGGACGGAGCGGCGCGAAGGCGGAATCAGGTGACAGCACACGCTCAAAGAACGCAGTGTCGGGCAATCCGTTCACGGAATATTTTCCGTCGAGAATATCTTCAATGTGCTCTTTCAGCTCCCGTTCGGAGATCGGCTTTTTCCCCTGCTCTAGAAAATTCCCGTGCTTGTCACGCCCTTTGAATACCAGGATCCCTCCGCCGCCGAAACCGAAGTTTGGCTTCAGCACGCAGGTATCGGGCAGACTTCGGAAGTCGAATGATCGTAACTGGGCATGGTCTTCGATGCGCGCGAACACCTTGGCAACGGGAATACTGCGGGCGCTCAGATACGCCTTGGTTTTGAGTTTGTCATCGGCAAACGCCACCGCCTTACGCGGATTGAACGGCTTGATGTAAAGAAGATTCCGGGCGTTCATCCCCAGAATGCCGTGTGATGAAAACAGGGAGAACATTATTCTTCTTGCATATGTCGTAAGACCTCACGGAAACGGACGTACTCCATCAGACGAAGACCAGTCCAACGACCGAGAACAACATTCGCAACAACCGTCAGCAGTAGTAGTTCGGGATACGCGAGAATCAGCGACTGGAAAATACTCCACTGGACAATGAATACGCAGATGAGCGATGCGAGTACCGTCTCGCCCACCCCCATCACCGCGTTCATGAGCCCCTGTTCGGTCTTGATATTCAGGAAACTCTCGGAGAGCGTACTCATGATCAGCAGAATGAAAATGGTCTCGCGTGAGAACGTGATGCCAAAGAACGCAGACACTCCCATCAGCAGAAGCAGGAATATGCTGACGACCGTCAGAACGATCGCGACTTTCGGGATATAGAGCAGTCGAAATGGCTTCAGAAGAGCCCGCGCACCGTACCCCGCAAGAATGATGAACAGCAGGAAGAGTACTCCAAGCGGCCAGCCCAATGCCAAAAAGCTAAGGGCAATAATGGACGGCAGGTAAAGTCCGAGGGTTGTGATACCGATCACCTGCTTGAGGAATGTGAGAATGAGCGCGATCACCGGAAGCACCAATAGCAGGATTACCGTCTGTGCGGGCACACCTTTCGCGAGCATCAGATTGACCAGCGAGGAGAAGAGGTTCCACGGACGAACGGCGATGGTCGAATCGTCAATGCGCAGATGGCCGATATCTCTGCTTTCCAGTTGGACATAGAACTCGTCGATCGAAACGGATGAGAAAAGAGCCGAGAGCGCTTCCGGCCGCGTGACGACGATCGACTGAGGTTGCAGCTGGGAAAACGGGCCGAGTGCGATGCGCGAAAGCGTCTTCAGACTGCCGTCGGTAATCAGCACGATCGTCTGGTTTTGCAAACTGGCCTGTATATCGGGCTTACTCGCAACCGCCTCAGTCAGTGCCTGGAGACCGCGGACACCTTCCGTCCAGAGAGCCGTGGTTTCTGTGCCGGCAAGCGAGTCTGCGTGTTCCGCAAGATAGGACGTCAATTGATCGTCGCCGATCACAGGTAATGTCACGCCAGATGCGTGCAGCACTTGCAGGTAGATGCCTGCCGCAGCGGCTGCTTGCCGTTGAGCGGCGATTTTCTCGGCTGGAACCGATGCGTCGGCAATGAGGGAAAATTTGCGCGTATACACCGTTACCCCTGGTTCATGGCGCCTTGCTGCGGATCGACCGCTCG
>CAYXNG010000030.1:0-10161 GCA_964466635.1 uncultured Candidatus Peribacteria bacterium
TTCCGCGATAGCCATGGAAGAGGTCAGGGGTTCGAATCCCCTCAGCTCCACCAAATCCACTCATTATTTTTCGAGAATTAATCTCTCCACCTCCTCAATCGTCTCCTGTAATTTCCCCTCTCTGTTCACAACCGATGCGGAGCAGTGTTTCGCATAGGCCAGCTCTTTCTCCATGCTTTCAATTCTCCGTGCGAGTTCATCTTCGGAAATCGCCGAGCGATTGGTGATGTGCTCAATCAGCTGTGTCTGGCTTTCCGGCAGAATGAAAATCGATTGAAGACGGTATTGACCGTCTTTGAACATCGGATGATTCTGGATGCTGACAAAGCCCTGCACGTCTACTTCGCGGATCACGGTTTTTCCCTCGTCGATGTAGGGAACAATTTCATCGACCATCGTGCCGTAGCGAGCGCCCCCATGGACAATCGCCCATTCGAGCGTCTTGTTGGTGGCAATCAACGCATCAAATTCTTCATCGCTGACGAAGTGATACAGATCGGCACTCTCACCCTCGCGTCGTGCACGGGTGGTGGCGGAGCGGGGGATGTGGAATTCCGGATGCATCGCACGGATACGCTTTAAAATCACGCTTTTTCCAACGCCGCTTGGGCCAATCAGAAGCACCAATTTGCCAGGTGTCAGATTTGCCGATTTGGGGCTGTTTTGAGGCTCCATACGGGGATTCTACCCTATCATTTCCCCTTGTCCAAATTACGTACTTCTGATACAATTAAGGGTTCGCTCATTAACACTCACCTACCACTAAGCAGGGAGAAGGAAGTACACCTAAAAGCTAACAGCTAGTATAACCTGTGCGTTTCCTCCTCCCTGCCCTGCGGCTGACCACCGCAAGACTCCCTCCTCTGCGAGGGATTCAACCACAAACATCAACACACAATGCGCTCCTCGGCTCTTAACAGAGGACAAACACTCCAACACAAACATACACGGGCGGCGCGCTCCGTTAACGCGTCAACCGTGGTAGGGAGTGAGGATGGTCTCCTCATCTCCAGGGCACACGCGTGTCTTGGCTAATCCGCCTCTCCTTCTACCTGCGTCTTCATCCGGAACACGCGAGCGCAAGGAGGGGCGGATTTTTAATGGAATTCCAGAAAAAGCTAACCAGCTAACCAGCTAACCAGCTATCACACCTCCGTCTTCGTGAATCCATTCCCGTCCTCCTGTTCGTCATCCTCAGCTTTGTGTTGATCCATCAACTTCTTGCCGACAATCGATCCGATGGCACCACCGATGATGACGCCAGTGACGACCTGTTTGACGATTCTGCCCGGTTTGGAAATCTTCTTCTTTCGACGGAAGGGCCACATGAATAAAAGTGTAGCACAAACGTTCGGTAGAAGAGATGGTGTCTGATCGGATTTATTGACAAAGTATACATTTTGGTTAGAATTCTTTACATACGCGTGTCCATGGTGGATACGCCCGGTCGTTGAGACCACCGTTGAGCAAAGAAAAGGAGAATCGCCATGTTACGGGTATTCTGTCTCTTCGTCTTGGGGATCGCATCGATCCACTCGGTCCACGCAGCCGAGCCGGTTGACTTGACTGGCTTCGGCTGGTCGGTCGAGTTGCCATTCGAAAGCAGCGTCGTGAACCGGCAAGCCGCTGCCGACCGTGAGCGCGTGTACGGTCACGCAAATGCCATGATTCCGGAGCTGAGAATCGAGAACAGCGCGACAATTCGGACGTTGCGTGACGTCGGCAAGACTATCCTCGACCTGGACTGGGCGTGGGCCCAGCACACGGACAAGGCGGACATCTTGACCATCGTCTTGAGAGAGACGGAGGTCAAGTCTGTACTGGTCCAAATCCATGCAGACACAGGGAAGGTGACCATTTCCACAAGGGAGTTTCTGACACAGAAAGATGGTGAAAAAGTCGAGGAGGTGGAGAAGGTCACCGATGTCGCAAGCGGAACGATCGCCTATCGGGATGGTGATAAAAATGCCATCGATGTCGATCACTGGCAGAAGGTTCGTGTCACAGACACGAACGGGGCGATTGCGGTGTTCATGATGCCGGCGGACGGACAACCCGTCTCGGCGCAGCCTGGCTATAATCCGAAAAAGCCAGTGGTGCAGACGAAGATCGACGTGAAGGCATTCCCGAAAGGGAAAATTGCCATCACCAACAAGCCCGTCGGCAGACCGGAAATCGCAGCAGGACAACGCTATGAGAGCTTTGTCAGGAACGTGATCATGGCTTCAAGGAAGTAAACGCTGTGCTCGACGACAATTCTTAGGAGGCTGACGGTTCGCCGTCAGTCTCTTTTTTTACTGTCCGCCGTCCCACTCGATTTCTTCATACTCCTTCAGATGCTTCAAGACGCGCTCTTCAATGTCGCGCAGCGTATCAACATCCCGTGCTTCAATGCAGATACTGAGACACGGTGACGTATTACTGGCGCGGATGCCCGCCCATGCTCCTTCGCCAAATTCGATGCGCGCGCCGTCGAGTGTGAGCACCGTGTGATGTTTCTGGAAGTGATTGATCACATCATCGACAATGCGGAACTTGTGTTCATCGGCGACTTTGGGACGGCGTTCGTCGGACTGATGGACCTGTGGGAATGATGCGAAGAGTGATGATAACGTTTGTCCGCTTGCACGGAGAATCGACAGCACCCGCAGACAGGCAACCAATGCATCGTCGAACGCATAGTAGTTTTCACCGCAGAAGAAATGACCGGACTGCTCTCCTCCCAGCATGCTGCCCGCGTCGCGCATCGCGTGTTCGACGAACGAGTGTCCGACTTTGCACATTACCGGCTTGCCGCCCCATGCGGCAATCTCGCTCTGCAGAATGCCGGAGTTGCTGACGGTAAAGACAACCGGTGCGCCGGGATACCGTGAGAGGTGATCTTGTGCGAGGAGCAGCAGAATTTCATCGGCTGATCGGATCGTGCCTGTTTCATCAACCAGTCCGAGTCGATCGCCATCGCCATCAAAGGCAACACCAACCATCAACCGATGTTCATTCACCGCAGCCTGCAGATCTTTCAGCGTGTCGCGCTTGCTCGGGTCTGCCGGATGATTGGGGAACGTGCCGTCGGGTTCGGTGTAGAGTTCAATCACCTCGGCGCCGCATTTTCGGAGCACATCACACGCGACCGGTCCGGCAATCCCGTTTCCTGCATCGACCGCTATGCGCATACCGTGTGCGGTATTGGCGAACATGCTCGCAAGATGCGAGATGTACGGCGTGACTGCATCGAACGTTTTGACCGATCCTTCCGCTTCACGCAGTGCTCCACGCTCGATTCTTTTTTTCAATTCCTGAATATCGTCACCGGCAAATGCCTCGGCTCCGTGCATACTCAGCTTCAAGCCGTTGTCGTGTGCAGGGTTGTGGCTGGCGGTTACTTGGACGCCGCCGTCGAGCTCCTGTTCACAGATCGTGAAATAGCCGACGGGACTCGGAGTCGGACCGATCAACAACACCTCGCATCCTGCAGCGACCAATCCTTCGACCAATGCTTTCTCAAACTCCGGTCCGTGCGTCCGGGCATCGCGTCCGACGCACAATCGCGGATGATCGTTCTTTGTTCGTTCGTGCAGCTCCGTACCAAACGCCTGTCCAATCAGGCGACACGCATCAGCGGACAACTGCTCATAGGCGCGACCGCGAATGTCGTAGGCGCGAAAAATGCGAGGATCGATCGAAGACATGCAGAAAGATTACCGAAATTTTGAAAGTTCTAAAACTCTAAAGTTCTAAATTATAGAGCGTTTTTAGAGCTTTAGGACGTTAGATCTTTGATTTTTAAATAATGAGCTGCTGAATAAATACCACAGCCGCCCCTGCAAGCAAGATCACGACCAGTCCGACCATCGATCGGATAATCAGGCTCTTGCTCTTGCCGTACTGCTCATCGTTTCCGGCACTCAGCACCATCATCACGCCTGCATAGACGACAACCGCGAAGGCGACAAGCGCGAGGAATCCGAGGGCGGCTCCGACGACATCGGCAATGCGCTGGATGATCGGATCGGGCGTCGAGCCGGTCGGCACCGTTGCAATCACATCTTCAGCAAGACCGAGGGCAAGTTTGATGCTGCCGGCAATGATCATCAGGAACAAACCGGTTGCGACTCCGCCGATCGTTTGTCTGAGCATGGCCGCTCCATCCTCTTTTCCAAACGACGAAACGGCGCGAAGACCGCTGATAATGATGATGAAGACAGACACCACCACGGCAAGTGTCATGAAAAAGTTCAGGATGCCGGCTATTTCCAATGTTAAAATATTGGCTCCCGTCTGGGCTGATCCGTTACTCCATGTTCCGCCGGGTGTGTAGAACGCAGCAACGAGTTGGTCCGATACATACGCGAGCATCAGGCCGACGCACGTGGAAGCGATGGTCGTGCGTGCCTTGCTCAGCTTGTCATCTTCCTGGCTGTTGATGAGGCGAAGTCCCGCACGAACGATGATGAAGATACCGACAGGCGTCAACACCAGGAGTACCGCCGAACGGATCGATTCCGCAATACCGACGTATCCTCCGCCGCCGAAGATCGCAAACAGGTTGTTCGCGGTTGAAACGGAGTTTGCGGGTCCGCTGATCTGTGCGAAGGCAGTCGGGGTGAGCAGATCGCCGATGAGCGACAATAGATGCATCATACTGTTAACCAGCGCTGCTGATGCCGATCACGAAGTTGACGATCACCAGGCAGCAAAGCACAACAATGATAGCGATGGTCGTGGTAAACATCGCTTTCTTCGCGCGGTCTTTGAGTCCTTCATCGGTCGAGATCACGAGCATGAATCCGGCGACAAGGAATGCCAGTACGCAGAGTGCGCCGAATATTTCGAGCAGGTAGTTCGCGATGCCGATGATCTGCACCGTGAGTACCGTCGGTCCGGAACTCGGCAGGAATCCTTCGATAATGAAGTTCCCCAGCGTGACGACGGCGACGCCAATAAGTCCGTTGAAGAAGCGCTTTTTCGTCTGTTCCGTTTCGCCTTCATCTCCCTGCAGCACAATCAGACGGAATCCTTGGTACACGATGACGGCACTGACTGCCGCCGAGACCATCAGACGCATAAAGAGGACGATCGAGTCGAACGCAGTGGTAACAGGTCCGGCGTTCACGATCGTGCCGCTGGCGAATCCCGGTCCTACTGCCTGGACAATCAATCCTGCGATACTGACGATCACCGCACCGCTGACACCGTATGCGATGGCGCTCTTTGTTTCGCTGATCGTGCTGTCCTCTTCACTTTCGAGCATCAGGCGCACGCCGTAGAAGAAGAACATGACGATCGCAATCGCCAAAAAAATATATTCGAGTGCTGGAATAATGAGCGCTACCGTGAAATCACTGACACCTGCCGCACCCCCGCTGCCACAGGGCAGTCCTCCCGCGATTCCGCAAGGGTTTGTTACCGTCGGAATCGTCGGGACGGGAATCCCGAAGACAGCATCGGCTGCGAGTTTCTGGCCCATGGCGGACAGGGTCTCGAAGAAGGACATAAATCTCTCTATTATAGCAAAAATAGGCCTAAAAAGCCATATAAACCTATATTCGTTACAGAGGATTTGGCGTCGTCAGAAACCAATTAAATCAGGTTAAATTGTTAAATTGTTGATGAGCAGTTTCCGGGTAGCAATTTAACAATTTAGCAATATATAGCGATTTTCTACTTTTACCTCAGTGTTTTCTTGTGTATCGCACTTTCAGCATTACACTGAATACCATGCAATACACCTCTTCTCCCGTTTATTCTGCCCCCCTTTCGGCATCCACTCGATCCCAGGCGTACGGCCTGCTCGCCTTTGCGATGGCATTAACCCTACTAGGCGTGTACATAGCCATGCAATTTGCCGGTTTGCTCCTGAATTCTGGCCTTCACCTGGTATTCATCATTGCAGAGCTGGGGCTAATTTTTACTGCGCAATGGTGGTCCCGTTCCAGTCCTCTGAATTACATCCTCTTTGCGGCTTTTCCGCTTCTATCAGGGCTGTCGATCACACCCTATTTGCTCATGGTAGCGACGGGATACGTGAATGGTCCGGAAATCCTCTGGAATGCCGTTTTGGCGACGGTCTGGCTCAGCCTGGCTGCTGTTGTATTGTCCCGCCTTGCCCCCGGCCTCTCTGCCTGGGGAAATGCGCTGTTTTTCGGCCTTATAGGCTTAATCGGTATCACCCTGTTCCAGCTCTTTATTCCGGCTTTGCGCACACAAGGCATGGAATTGATCATTTCCGGCGGCGCAGCAGTACTCTTTGGCCTGTTTCTTGCGTTTGATATCCAGCGGCTGCAGCAACAGGGTGCGTTGGGGGCTAACCCGTTTTTGCTCGCTTTAAGCCTGTATTTGGATATCTACAACCTGTTTTTGGCGGTTCTCCGCTTTATGACGGCATTATCGGGCGATCGCCGATAGATAGCTGATATCAGTACTGAAATCTGATATCCGAGCCGGATTTTCTCTTTACAGGGCCTATTCCGATCCCTACTCTACCGCGTACTTATGGCAAAGCGACCTACACCGAAGAAAAAGCGCGCAAAGCGCGCAACACGGCTCCAGCGTTCACACTACACGTCGCTGGAAGTGAACCGTCTGCGCGAGCGCAGCAATTCGCCGTACGCAGGTCCTGCTGAGCCGAAAAACAAGGTCGAGAAGGCGATCACGCGCATCAAGGCTTAATATATGCCAAAACATGGATTGATTTTTAAGGCATTCAGAGTTCTATTGATTGCCTTTTTTATTGTTGTCTCATTCCCATTTGTTCATCAATTTTCGTTTTCCCTATTCCATGGAGCGGGATTTGCTATTTCAACAGAAGCTATAACCAAAGTAGCTGTAGAAAAGGGCGACCCCTCCATATGCCGTGGGCTACAAAATGTCTTCCTTCAACACGTGCAGGCATTTCCAAATCCGCTTGAGTGGAAGATTGACGGGTGTATCTCATCAATTGCCACAAAGACACGTGATAAAGCAGTATGCGAAGCCATGATACAGGATGGAAATCGCGATATGTGCCTCTCAAATTTGGCAGCCTATCATTCTGAGATTGTGCTTTGCGATACGATGGGTCCGACATTTACAAAAATACTATGCTATCAAGCTGTTAACCCTTCTCTTAATCAACCGATTACCGGCAGTCCTTGGTTGAATTATGATCAGATCAAGGGAATGCAAACAGTCCATTGCGACAAACTTGAAAATCTTACGGATCGGGGCCGGTGTTATCGTTTCATTGTCGAATTCAATCGGGGAAAAAATTCTATTTGTAACAACTTACCCGAAGGAGAATCCAGAGATCTTTGTGCACTTGGAAAAATGGGAAATTCACCTTCCGAAAATGTCTGTACGGCAATGACTGCTGATTGGGTGAAGGATATATGCTACAAGTTGCTAAAGAGATGGGCTATACAATGGGGTGTTGATGTAAACTACTAAATTTATTCTTTTCTTTCCTCCTCTATGGCCCGTCGACGCCACCAGTCCCGCATTGCCGTCATGCAGGTTCTGTTTGAAGTAGAACAGCATCCGACTGCCGAGCCGATGATTTCGCTCGATTTGAACGGCGAAGAGTTGGGAGAGATGGATGAAGAGTTTGCGCAGGTCCTGCTGAAGGGTGTAATGGAGCACAAGGATGAATTATCGAGGACGATTCAGGATCACGCACCGGGCTGGACGCTTGAGCGTATGGATCCAGTCTCCCGCTGCACGCTGTACATGGGTGCATGGGAACTGACCTACGGCAATGACGCGCCGCCGGCGGTGGTGATGAACGAGTGCATTGAAATTGCCAAGGAATTCGGTACCGAGGAATCCGGCAAATTCGTCAACGGCGTGCTGAACGCGATGGTGCAGAAATAAGGGCCTCATGGTTCGTCGAGCTCACCATGACACTGGTAATTTTCAATTCTCAATTATCAATTTTCAATTACACTCTTCCTAGATGACTGCTTCTTTCGTCAATCTCGAGAAGTCGATCGGCTGCCATTTCCGCAATAAAGATCTGCTTGTGCAAGCTTTAACACACCGTTCTGCGGTGCGCGAAAGCAGGCGGACCGGACACAACGAGCGCCTGGAATTCCTGGGTGATGCGGTGCTGGAGCTTGCTGCAACGGAGTACCTCTATCACCTGTCCGAAAAGCCGGAAGGCGAACTGACAAACTGGCGTTCAGCACTTGTGCAGCGTGAGCACCTTGCATCCGTGGCGCGCGATATCCAGCTTGGTCAGTATCTGTTGCTCTCACGCGGCGAAGAAGCGAGCGGAGGTCGTGATCGTGATTCGACATTGGCCAACGCAGTCGAAGCGGTGATCGGTGCCATTTACCTGGACCGCGGATTCGAGGATGCCAAACACTTCTGCTATCAGTTCATTCTGCGCAAGCTGGAAGGCCTGCTGGCACAGGGCAAGCATCGCGACGAGAAGAGTGTCTTCCAGGAAATGGCGCAAGAGAAACACGGTATCACGCCGCACTATGTGGCGCTGGAAGCAGTCGGTCCGGATCATCTGAAGAAGTTCACCTGTGCCGTGTTTATCGGCGAAGAAAAAGTGGCGGAGGGATCAGGAAACAGTAAACAGAAAGCCGAGCAGGCCGCGGCGAAAGCGGGACTGAAGGCGAAGGGGTGGAAATAATTATGGTGTTTCAAATACTTTCCCGATACATAGTTGTATCGTTATTCTTGTTTCAAAAACCGGGTTGAGGTCAATACCCAATTCGGATGCTGTCTGCTGTAGATCGTCTGAGTACTCGATAGGATCGGCATTTTGCATTAATAGACAGTAGCTTAGCCGATGATAGGGGTCGACTTCATCGAGAAGTTCTTGCAGGGGTTTGCGTATCTCGCCGATTCCTACAAACACTTCTCCTTTTCTATTACGAAAAAGAGGTTTTCCACTAAGAGCATCGGAAAGCCTCTGATTAATAGCAGTTACTTCTTCTTTGCGTTGAATAAACGATTCCATCCTGATGGTGCCCATAGCCCAAGGCTACGCTCGTTCTGTTTCCATCTCAATATCTGCCGAAAAGCGGAGGGGTAGAAGTGACATCATAGAGAAAATTATTCAAAGTAATATTTTTCTACATTCTATTTTTCGCTTTTCTATTTTCTTTAAGCCAAAATTGACTCAATGGTAAACCTCTGTTGATGATTCATTGTGTTGCAGTAGTAAGAAGACTATTTTTATTTACGCGGCTGAGTTATTTTTCTTCCCTTCTCCAAGTCACTCATCCGAACCTTTACTTCCATTCTATCTTCTATGGGAAAAGCACTGGCAGCACACCACACGCAGCAGCCCGCCAAAAATTCAAATGTGATCTCTTATAACTCTGGAACTATTATCATCCTAGAATTTCCCTCTTTCGATTCCATGGGAAAAGCTCTGGGAAAATTCATCGATCGCATCCCTTATCTCATTGTTAGCACAATGCTGCTCTCAGTTTCATCGTCAACAAACATTAATTCTTTACCAAGTGACGTGATCAGTAGAACCGCAGCACAGGTATATCAATGCAGATTAGATTAACCTCGAGCGGAGGCATTACTTCATCTTGATCTCAATATCCACACCGCTCGGGAGCGAGAGGGACTGCAGAGACTCGACGGTCTTGAACGTCGTCTCGGTGAGATCGATGAGGCGGCGGTGCGTGCGCATCTCGTACTGGTCGCGTGCGTTCTTGTGGACGAACGTCGACTTGTTGACGGTGAACTTGCGGATGCGGGTCGGCAACGGAATCGGTCCGTGGACAATGGCGCCGCTGCGCTCTGCGGTGTCGATGATCTTTGCGGCAGCTTCGTCGAGCACACGGTGATCGAACGCGCTCAAACGGATCCGGATACCCGGAACGGCGGACTCCGTCTTCTTGGATTTGGACTTGGTTTCAGGCTCATCTGCATCGGCAGACTTCTTTTTAGAGGTCTTCTTCGTCGTTTCTTTGGCGGTCTTGGCAGTCATGAGCTTTGGGGGAAGGAGCAGGGGGAGATAAGGATCGGGAGTAGGGGGCCCCGCGGGAGCGAGGCGCCCCTACGCGATCATGGATTACAGAATCTTGGTAACGACACCGGAACCGACGGTGCGTCCGCCTTCGCGGATAGCGAAGCGTGTGCCCTCTTCGAGAGCGACCGGAGCGACGAGTTCAACCGTGAACTTCACGTTGTCACCCGGCATCACCATTTCGA
>CAYXNG010000031.1:0-9824 GCA_964466635.1 uncultured Candidatus Peribacteria bacterium
AAAATGCGTATTGGGATGAGCATCGCGCAGGTATCTACGTCGATAAAATTTCCGGCGAGCCACTGTTTTCCTCGGCCGATAAATTCGACTCCGGCACCGGCTGGCCCAGCTTCACCAAGCCGATTGATCCGGCACTGATTGTCGAACGCAGCGACCTCAGTTTGTATCTTCCCCGTGTTGAAGTTCGCAGCAAGATGGGCGATTCGCACCTCGGCCATGTGTTTCCCGACGGACCGTCCGATAAAGGGGGACTGCGCTACTGCATTAATTCCGCATCACTCCGGTTCATTCCCAAAGAGGAGTTGGTGAAAGAGGGATATGGGGAATATCTCATGTCATGCTGAGTCCCTCTTTGTTTTACTCAGCATCAACGTCACACCTATCACCGTCAGCACGCTGAGCGTTCCCAGAACACTCGAATAAAATTCTTCGGCCGAGAATCCGCGCTTGGTCGAGTTGAAGATCACGGCCGATAGTGTTTTCCACGTCGGCCCCGCGGCGAAGTCGGTAATGAAGACGTTGTCGATCGTCAGCCAGAAAATAACAGCGAACACCGTGGCCCAGGCTTTCCCCCATTCCTTCATTGCGAGCTGCACCGCTTTGATCGGCTGCCTGCTCATTGCATTGCCGAGCATCCACAATTTCTGCTGTTCAATGGGCCCCCACAAACTTTCCCATAAGAAGAAACTCATCGGGACGCTGAAGCTGGCAAGTAAAAAGAACAGCCAGAACGGATTGCCGCGCAGCAGCCCCGCGCCGGTGACGAACAAGCTGAACAGCACATAGGCCGCTTCCGGTACCAGTGCCAAGAAGTACAGCGCAGGCAGCCACCAGCGGTTCGCGCGCGGACGCTCCTGGAATGCCGCCGAGAGCATCAGGCCAAGTGTCGCCGACACGGCGCCCGTTGCTATACCCAAGACCAGCATGACGAAGATGCCGCGGTCGGTATCGAGCACGAGACGGAATTCATCGTTCCCTGTTAGCGTGGTAATGAGCCGAATGAGCGTCCCCCACAGCGGCCAACTGCAGAAAATGAGGGCGATCCACGCACAGGTTAAGCCGATCATCGCACCGGCACGTGTGCGGACTCGCAGACCGGCGAACATCAGCGGACGCAGTCTTTTCCATAACGTGCGGATCGTCACGCTCACCAGCAATGCCGCGACGTATGCGACCAACGTTGCGACCAGTCCGATCACAATCATCAGCGCCGCTTCACTGACGGCTCGCGCTTGGAATCCGCGCTGCACGAAGAGCGGCGTCCAATACAGTACCGTGTTACCGCTGATGACCTGAATCACCCAGTAGTCGAAGAAGGTCAGGAGGAAAAAGAGCGCGAAGGAAATCGGGAATCCCCGGACCCAGATCGGAATGTCATCGAACAGGGTTTCGAGGAGCGGCGGTAAATCGTGTGTACGATTCTCCTTTTTAAGAATGAACAGATTGCGCATCAGGTAAATCGGCAGGTAGTGCATCGCCAGAATCAACGATGGCAGCAGAATCGATGTCGCGAATTTCTGTCCGACCACCGCCGATACCCAGGTATTGATTGGCGTGTAGACCTGGAAGAGATCGAAGTACGAGAGAGCGCGGGCGACGGGGTTCACGCTGTAGACCGCAATCATCAGTCCCCAGAGCCACAGCGGCCGCTTTTCGATGAATCGGTTGAGCAATCCTCCGCACGCAATCGCGAACAACGAGGCGATCACCGAGAGCGCGATGGAATTCCAGAGAGCGGATAGTAATGACGCATCCCACGTCGCGACGACACCGGCAAGCGAGAAGCTTGGATTGATATTGAAGCTGCGGTCGATCTGCAGGAACGGGACGATCGCCATCACCGCCAGAAGCAGAATCGACAGTATCCAGAAACCGACGTTGAGTGCGCCAAAGGCGGCGGCTGCTTTGCGCATACTCGATGTAAGATACAAGATCCACATTCCAAGATCCAAAGGTTAATACTCAGCCGTCCGCCCTCGTTTGTCTATCAAGTTCCGAAGCGTGATGGCCTGCGTTCGGATCGCACGGTCGTCCGCTGGACTGCTTTTCGAATTCTCTTGTGAATAACCCTTTCTCCATTTACGATTTGGGGCAATTGTTTCCTTTCACTTCTCTTCTTTCATTCTTATGAAGAAACTGATCGGTATTGTGATCGCTATTGCCATCGTTGCAGCCGGCTTTTACTACGTGTCCGGAACGGGCAGCGCGAAGCAACTGACGGTCCTGTCCTGGGACTACTACATCGGCCCTGAAACCATCCCGAACTTCGAAAAGGAATTCGGTGCCAAGGTCACCTATGAGCTCATTAAGAGCAACGAGGAGGCTCTGGCCCGCATTACCGCCAACCCCGGGACCTACGACATTGCGGTTCTTGGTGACTACATGGTCGATATCATGAACAAAGACAACGGTCTGATGTCGATCGATCCGGCAAAGATCCCGAATCTGACGAATATCGGTGCTTCCTTCAAGGGCAGCTACTTCGACCCTGACATGAGTAAGAGCGTCCCGTACGCCTACGGAACAACCGGTTTTGCGGTGAACTCGAAGTACTTTACCGATGCCGATATCAGCTGGAAGCAGCTGGCAGACCCCAAGTACAAAGGCAAAGTCGCTGTCATGGATGACATGCGCTACGTGCTCGGATCCGTCCTGATGGAACTGGGCCATGACCCAAACACGACCGATCAGGCTGAGCTGGATGAGGCGATCGCCCTCTTCCGCACGGTTGTCCCGAACATCGTCCGCTTCACGTCGGACAGCCCTGTTCAGCTGATGGTGACGGAAGGTGCGTGGGTGGCATACGCCTGGAGTGGTGACAGTCTGCAGATGCAGGCGGAGAATGATGCAATCCGCTACATGATTCCGTCCTACGGCAGCATGAAGTTCCTTGATAGCATGGTGATTCCCGCCGGCGCACCGCATGCGGACCTTGCACATGAGTGGATCAACTACATCCTGCGCCCCGATGTCTCCGCCGCCATTACCGATGAAGTGCAGTACGGTAACCCGAACACTGAGGCCTTCGATCTGATTGCCGAGGATGTCAGCTCCAACACCGCGGTCTTCCCAGCAGCAGAATCGCTGACCAAGCTGCAGTATGTGGAGGATGTCGGCGATGCCGTTGAGATGTACAACACTGCCTGGGAAAGCGTGAAGCAGTAGTTATTGTATAAAATTTGTGATCAAAACAGTCCTTAGCAATAAGGGCTGTTTTTGTATTATGAAAAAATTATTTATGGTATCTTGCATGCAAGGAAATTCACGTTCTGCGAAGCGTTTCGCAGGATACTGTTCATTCACGCAGAAGGCATAATACCATGCGCACTCAGCGTCTCTTCAAACGTTCCATTCTGCATCGCCGCACACTGAAAGCCGTAGTGCAATCGGGAAAGATGTTCGATCGGAAGTTTCTAGCCGCCGTTGCTTCGAGGGTTGCGATGAGGCTCTTCAAGAGCCCGGAATACGATTTCATGATTTTGCTTCATGACTTCCATCGCCGCTCGGCGAATCAAGAAGTGACGGCGCAGCGTTTGCGCGCATTCCGTCAGTCAAAACGCTGTTGCAGCTACATGAAGCCGCAGTTGTTCTACGCCGAACTGGTCTGTCTCATCGAGGATTCGCGCATCAGGCTTCGCCAACATCCGGACCTGAAAGGTATGATGAAAAAGTTTACATCAATTCGCAAAAAGCTCCCGAAGGGGTTGCGCCGCAAGTCGAAGGATGAGACGGAACTCCAATCAATGCCCCTACGTCTCGTGTCGTGAACTGATAGTCAATTTCCTCCCCGGAGCGCTGCGCGCGTTCCGGTTTTTTTTTATTCTGTCTGTTCATTGTTTTTCACTTTCCAGTGCTCACGGACGTGTAGCGTTAAATCGCCGATCGTCTCTGCTGCACCTTTCGCAATCAGAATCTGCGGAGTGGAAGAGTCTTTTAGGGTTGCCTCCACTTGTGTGTACGTATCACCGTGACGCTGGAAGGTTCGCTGGGAGCCGATATTTTTGCGTGGGACAGTGAGCTTCAACTCTCCATCGGCACTATTCCAATGCCCCTGCCGTGCCCAGAAGGCGATCATCCCTGCATCATCGGGCAGCAGGTTCTCGACGCCGAGTGTCCAGGCTGCACGAAGGTTTGCCGGCTTCCAGGAGGGATCGCCAGTCGGAATCATTTCGATCACGCCCTTGTCATCGACCAGCAGAATCTTCTTACTAAAACGGCAGAGGAGGTCAAAGTCATGGCTGACAATGACGGTCACGCCTTGCCTCTTCTCCGAGCGCTCCAAGATGTACTTGGTCGAGACCGCTTCAAACAGATGGCCGATGCCCTGGAACGGTTCATCGAGGAGGAGGATTTCCGGGTCCATCATCAGGCAGCGGACGATTTCCGCACGCTTGCGCTGGCCACCGCTCATCTGCCGCGGCAGCTTGTTCAAGTGGCGATCGACTTCAAACTCCGCAAGAAGCGCCGCATAGTCTTTTTCCCAATTCTTCACGTCAGCGACAGGCTTTGCGGAACAAGCGAGCCCCAGCTCCATGTTCTGGCGAATCGTAATCTCTTCCAACAGCGAATCGAATTGAGACATGTAGAGCACACGCTCCGGACTAAAGTGCTCACGGACGCGTTTCAGATACGTCGTCTTTCCGGAACCGGATTTGCCGAAGATGCCCATAATCTCCCCTGGCTCTAACGGTATCGCCGGAACATCGATACCAAAGCCGGTAGCACGGACGGAGACCGATGGTAATTGAATGGTAGACATAAAGTTTCAGCCCTTCATAAAAAGAAAATAATTGATCAATTTTTGTGATCCTTCTTTAGCTCTTCATACGTACTCATATAGCTGTCTCCGGTTTGAGCAAGGAATCCGATAAAGCCTTTGGTGAACTTAGCAGCCGCTAAAAGTGCTGCGTTGGTGTTCTTTTTCGTCTTGGATGGTGCCTCCGCAGCCTTCTTAAGCGAGCGTAGGCCAGCGGTAACGGCAAGATCAATCCCATGCTGAACAATAGCAACGCTGCTGCCGACAAGATCAGATAACTTGATGTCGTCATCGTTCGATGATGGTTGGCGCTTCTTCGTCATGCACGCAATTCTAGCGCATCACGTCCTTCTTAGAACAGATCCCACCACGATTTTTTCGATGACGATGCATCGATCGAATGCTGCGACGATGCCTGTACGGACCGTGCGGAAGACGAAGGCCGAACAGTTGTCGGGACAGAAGAGGTTGAGACAGTGCTTGGGGCGGACGACGTCGCCGATGGAACAGAAGACGTGCTCTGCTGCGAGGGCGTTGTTGGGGCAGGGCGGATCAAGGGAATGAGTACCTGCTGATCCTGTGATGGCCTGTCGGTGATGCCGTTCTGGATGCGATCAAGCATCTCCGTCGTGATGTCTGCAGTAACGCGCTGGTCAATCGCACGGACGGAGACTGGAACAGCATTTAGGCGGATCAATGCGCGGACATGCTTGTAGTACCACACGCTGACACGGTCGCCGTCGGCGTACGGTTCCAGAGCGAATGCGCGGGACAGGATGGTTGCCGCTTCACTGAAAATAATCGGGCGGTTGCCATCAAAGCGTCCGTGCGCGGCAATGCGGACGACGCCGTTCTTCATTGCCGTGCAAATTTCCTTCGCGTACGGATCATCTTTGGCAATGTCGGCGTAGACGAGGTTGAAGCTGGGCGGAAGGCTTGGAGCGATATCCCAGAAACAGCTCTTGATTTCCTGTGCACTGAAACGGCTGCGGACGATCATCGCGGTGAACTCCGCACGGGTCATCTGGTGGCTATCGGCAAATGTCGGCAGTGCCTGCAGCTCGCTGGCCGATTCTGTCATCTCCATCGTCGATTCCTCGGTCTCTGCCTGCTCCTGCACTGATGGACTACTGATGACGGCTGGTGTCGGTTTCACCGTCAGATCTTCCAGGAAGAGCGCATGCGCCGGTGCTGCCGGGATCAGGAGAAGGCCGAACGCGATGATGAAGCGGATCATGAGGATGGAGGAAAGACAGGAGAGGTATCGTATCACCCTTTTATGCTCTGTAAAGTGCCCTTTGCATACCGATGCGTACAATATTCTCAACATTCCTTCCCCCCACCTCTTCGTATGAAAGCATCCGTTAAACCCTATGTAGCCGAGCTTGTAGGCACGTTTATCCTTGCATCCGCCGTTGGTGCATCCGGACAGACGGGCATTCCGGCGCCACTGGTTGCCGGTTTGACGCTGCTGACGCTCGTGTACGTTCTTGGCCCTGTTTCCGGCGCACACGTGAACCCCGCTGTCACGCTTGGATTGCTCTCCGTCAAAGCGATCAAGGCGAAAGAGGCTGCGCTATACATCGTGTCCCAGGTGATCGGCGGTGTCCTTGCGATGCTCGCGCTCTCCACCTGGTATTCATTGCCGATGCCTGCCGCCCCCATCGCAGACGGATCCGTTGGTGAACTGCTCGGCGCGCTGATTCTGGTGCTTGGCGTCACGACCGTCGTCCTCAAGAAAGTTCCGTCAGAGCTATCGGGCGTCGCAGTCGGCCTATCGTTGTTCACCGGTGCATCTGTCGCATCAATGGCATCACCGGGCGTGCTTAACCCGGCCGTCGCCCTCGGACTCGGTGCGTGGGAGTTGTCCCTGCAGGCGATGACGGTGTTTGTCCTGATGCCGATTGTGGGTGGAGTTCTTGGCGGACAGATTGCCAAGTGGATACAGAAATAATTGATCAATAAATATGTTCATAATCCGCTGCACCCATCGTGGATGCGGCGGATTTTGTGATCTTTTTCGTGAAAATAGATACCGGTGCGGTATACTTGGTGCATGACTACCGGACCCATCGACAACGACGCGATCCAGCAGAAGTGCGAAGCCTTTCTCCGTGAGCTCGGCATTCCCGGGTTTATCGTCTTCGGCTGGCAGAAGAATGACGAACAATTCGGGGTTGTTTCTTCCTTCCACGAAATGCCGGTCAATGCGGCAGTCAAAGGCATGACGTGGGCGCTGAACGATTTTGTGTCGAAAAGTCTCTAAGCTAGTTAGCTAGCTCCTCAGCTTCTCAGCTTCTATGCGGAACAATGTTAAAAATGTGCGAAGCAACAAGTAGGACTTCGTGATCATCACATATCAAAAAATTTCCTTGTTGAAGCTAACTAGCTAACCAGCTTCTTAGCGCAGCACCCCCTTCATCACCCAGTTTGCCAGGCCGAGAATAATCGCAATCAGGAACCATCCGCCGATTCCTTGATCAATCTCGAGTACCACAAGCGTCGGGTCCATTGCTTCGGCAATCTTCTCCGTCAGCCACAGGATCAATCCGTTCGCGACAATCAGTACAACCAAACCCATGAACAGCTTGAACGGCATCATGATCAGGTTCAGCAGAGGGCGAACGATCACGTTCATTAGTGTGATAAGAGATCCAATAATGATAAATGCTGCCAGCCCTCCCTGAAGGAAAAATATCTGTTCTAAAAATGTATTCATAATGTAGATCAAACCGATCGTCAGCAGCAGCCGGATGATCAGTCGCACCGGTGCCGAGAGGTTGCCTTGCTGTTCACCCATGGGTCGGTTTGGGGTCCAGATGAATCGTCACCGTACTGTCGCCAATTTCCACTGTATGGGCAGCGCCGTCGTTCTTGCCGATCGTCACGCTCGTCTCCTGTTCAATCAACGGAGTGTGTGTCGCAAGGATGCTATCTGCTCCCGTCACACCGATCGCAATCTTCTCTCCAAGATTATAGCCCTGCTCTTTGCGCAGTTTCTGAATGGCACGAATTACATCGCGTGCCAATCCTTCCAGTTCCAATGCTTCATCAACAGTGGTATCGAGCGAGACGACGATTCCCGCTTCCGCCGCGATATCCGATCCTTCCGCACCGCGGTAGAGGATAACCGCTTCGTCGGGTCCGAGCGTTTCATCGAGAATCGCGATGCGACCATCATCGAGGACGTCAAACTCTCCGCGCTTTCCGGCCTGGATAATTTCCTGCACGCGCTTGCCGAGACGCGGACCCGCTTTGCGTGCATCAACCTGGACGAAGCGCTCACCAAGACTGCCCGGATCATCGGCAAAGGTGATGGTCTTCACGTTCAATTCCTGGCGGAGCAAGGCAAGATCCGCCTCGCCGAGTTCGCCCTTCAACAGCGAGGGCGGGAAGGCGACGGTGGCCGACGCCAGCGGACTGCGGACGCGAATCTTCTTGTCGGAGCGGATTTTGAGCCCCAGTGAGACGATGGAGCGGAGAAGGCGGTTCTTCGCAATCAGTTCTTCTTCCTCTTTGCTCAGCTTTTTCGCCTCCGGCCAATCGGTCAGATGAATGGAGCCGTGCTCTTCGCCTGCGAGATTCAGGTAGATGGCTTCGGTGACAAACGGGCAGAACGGCGCAAGGACTTGGCTGATCGTCAGTAACGCGCGATGCAGGGTGTTCAGCGCGTCGATTCTGTCCTCCTCAAAGTTTTCCGGTTCGGCTTCCGGCAAGTCGGTCGATCCTTTGCCGGCAAAGCGGCGACGCGACAGGCGGATGTACCAGTTAGTGAGAGCATCGATGGTCTCGAATAATTCGCCGCAGGTGGCAGAAAGATCGTATGCATCAAGTTGCTTGGTCATGCGATTACACAGATCTTGCACTTCGGCCAGAATCCAACGGTCAAGTGAGTGATTACTGGTTTTTGCGAGAGTCGAGGGTTCAAACTGCGCGAGGTTTGCGTAGGTCACAAAGAAGCTGTAGCTGTTCCACAGTGGGAGCAGCACATTGCGCAGTGTTTCCTCGACGGTCTTTTCCGAGAAGCGCAAATCTTCACCGCGGACGGCAGGGGAGTTCATCAGGGCAAAACGAAGCGCATCGGCGCCGTGCTTCTCCAGCACTTCGGTTGGTTCCGGATAGTTCTTCAGGCGCTTGCTCATCTTTCGCCCGTCTTCCGCCAGAACAATGCCGTTGACGACGCAGTGCTCGAATGCCGGCTGATCGAACAGGGCAGATGAGAGCACGGTCAGGGTATAGAACCAGCCGCGCGTCTGGTCGATGCCTTCGGCGATGAAATCGGCGGGGAAGCCATGAGGGTATCCGTTTTCCGATGTACGGTCTCCGCGGTATGCAAATGGATGATTGCACTGTGCATACGGCATCGATCCGCTTTCAAACCAGCAGTCGAGCACATCGGGAATGCGATACAGGCGCGGACGCAGAGTCAGCGAGACTGCCTCGACATTCTTTGGCTTGAATGATGCTGCTTCGCGGTACGTCTTTCCCTCGGCCACCGCAGCAAATGCCTGCATGACGCCGCGATGGACGACAACCAGTACTTTTTTACCTGCATACTGCGCAACAAGCTCTTCGTGTGCGGCTGAAACACGATCAACAAATGTATTCAAACTCTCGCCCCCCGGTGGGGTGCCATGGTGAAATGCGACGACACCTTCGACTACCGGCGGATGGGCGGCAAGCAACTCAGCAACCGGTCGACCGCTCCACTCGCCTGCATGCCGTTCGTTGAGTAGCGGCATCACGACAGGGTCCGGCAATCCCAATTCCGCACAGATGATCGCCGCAGTTTCTTTGGTTCGGGAGAGATCTGATGTGATAACACAGTCAAACACCTGTCCTTTAAGTTTGGCTGCCAGATCACGAGCTTGTGCGCGGCCAGTGTCGTTTAACGGGGAGTCGACATTCCCGCCCTGCATCGTTTCGCTCTTGTTCAAATTGGTCTCGCCATGACGGACAATCACCGCTTCAACTCCAGTGCCGCTGTCGGGCAGAACCCAACTGAGGTTGTCGGTAAATTCCTTGTGCAGGTCCATTGGACTGTCCGTGGCATGGTCCCAGTAGAATT
>CAYXNG010000032.1:0-8983 GCA_964466635.1 uncultured Candidatus Peribacteria bacterium
CGAATCTCCCCCTCTCCGCCAGTATTATTCAGCTTTAGTCATCACATCAAATCCATCAACCGTCGTCACATCCAGCGTGTTATTGTTCAGTTCGTACGTCTCAAGCAGGATATCGAGCATCTTGTAGTCAACAAGCACGCAACCCATGCTGTAGTAGCGCTTGTCAGTTTTGAGCAGATCGTCGATGTTGGCAACGCTATGGATGCCGTAGCGGGTTTCCTCGGTTCCGTCCTTATACAGGCGCATAAACGTGCCATCTTTGCCGAAGGTCATGCGATCGGTTTGAATATTGATTTCACGGGCAACCCAGCTTTCCGACGGGGTTGCGGCAAAATAGGTGCGTCCGCCGTAGTGAACAACAGACTGCTTTCCGGAGGCGATTTTGGTGCTCGTGAAGGTTCCATCCTCATGAATGAGGTATCCCACGTTCTCGGCTGTATCGGCAACGAAACGGTCGCCCTCCATAGGCTCCCATTGGGAGAGGGGAACGTACTGAGTAGCAAGCGGGTTGCTGCTCATCATGACCAAGCCGACAACAGCGGAGAGCGAACCTAACAGAGGGTCTCATCGTACTTATGAAACAATTTATGGTCAATGTCCATAATTCTTAAATTTCCTCTTGCATATGCCAAAACAGGGGATACAGGCCTCTATAATATTGGCATTTTTCGGTCATATTGTATAAAAAATGTATACAAAAAGTGTCACCCTGTGCTCGATGAAGGGTGACATGGCATACACTGTCTTGGTTCGTCGGGCTCACCATGACACTTCACCATGTCTCAACCTCTCCACATTCCCGTGCTCCTTCCAACCGTTCTAGAGGTTTTACAGCCTCAAAACGGTGAATCGGTACTGGATGTGACGCTTGGTCTAGGTGGTCATGCAGAGGCGTTTTTGGAGAAGATCGGTGATTCAGGGCATCTGACTGGCTTGGATGCTGACATGGCCAATTTACAGCTTTCCCGCAATCGGCTGTCTCGCTTTGGAGACCGGGTCTCCTTCGTCCACGCGAATTTTGGACAGTTGCCTGATCTCGGCTTGGGGACATTCGATATCGTCTTCGCCGATTTGGGTGTCAGCTCTCCGCATTTTGATGATCCGGAGCGTGGCTTCTCGTTCCGGTTCGATGGTCCGCTGGACCTCCGCTATGACCGGACACAGGGGCCGACTGCTGCCGACTTGATCCATGCATCGGACGAAGAGTCGGTTATCCGCTGGCTGAAGGAATACGGTGAACTCTGGAAAGAGGCGACCAGAATCGGACGCGACATTGCTGGCAAGCGGATAGAGACCACCACCGAACTGCGTACTGTGATCGAAAAACTCTTTGGCTTTCGCGCAAAAAGAATTTTGCCGCAGGTATTCCAGGCACTGCGCATTGTCGTCAACGATGAGATGGGTGTGCTGCGGACATTTCTTGATGAAGGATTGTTGCTGCTCAAACCCGGAGGTCGCATGGGCGTGCTCAGCTATCACTCGTTGGAAGATCGTATGGTGAAGCAGACGTTCAAAACAATCTGCGAACCGCAGAAGGACGAGCTGACCGGACAGATCACGGTTGAGGCTCCGTTCGAGTCGATCATCAAGGGCGCTATTCAGGCCGATGAGGCGGAGCAAGAAAAAAATCCGCGATCACGCAGTGTCCGCTTCCGTGCGGTGCGTAAGAGGCGCTAGAATGCCTGCCGTGCAGAATCTGTTTACCCGTCGGCAGGCAGGCACGGTGTCCCGTGCATCGCTCGGTAAAATGGTCGATCAGAGCACCGTATTGCTGATGGTTGTCATCGGTGCGCTCATTTTGATTCTCGCGTTGCTGATTCTGTTCCACGAGAATGCGAACGCAACCAAGGGTTACCGTTTGCGCAATCTGGAACGCCAGCGATCGCAACTGCTGTTGGAAGACGAAGTGCTGAAAATGCAGATTGCCGAGCAGCAATCATTGCAGACGTTGCAGAACGATCCTGCGGTCCAAGTGATGCAGCAGCCAAAAAAACAGCAGTATTTGCGGATAGTTCCCGCGGCTAACCCGTAAACGTATTCACGTCATTAGAGCATAAACAGCGCATTCGCGACAGTTCCGCTGTTCCACGGAATGCCGTAAGGTTCCGAGGATCGAAGTCATGAAGAATTTCCGATTCTCAGAACAGGCGTGGACAGTGCTCTTCATCGGAGTGGCTGCCTGCCTGTTTATTGTACAGGCCAAACTTTCGCTGGAACCCGGAAAAACACCGACATTCAGCTTGGAGCATATGAATATCGCGTTCGGATATGGGTCATCTGCCTCATCTTCTTCAGCCGCACCTGCATGCGCTGGAACATCCGGGGCGAACCAGACAATGCAGTATAACGGCCACTGCTACATGCTTTTCACGAGCGTCGATAAAACGTGGACGAATGCAAAGGCTGCCTGTGCGTCCTATAGCGGTTCCTATCTTGCATCCATTACTGCCTCTGCCGAACATAACCAGATTGTCAGCGGCTTTTCGTTTCCGTCCCAAACGACATTCTTTGGGTTTAACGACCTGACCACCGAAGGGTCGTTCGTGTGGGATCACGGCGAAGCGGTCTCGTACACTAACTGGCAGTCGGGGCAACCCGATGACTTTGGGGGCAATCAGGATTGTGCCGCGCTCTATCAGCCGTTCGGGTACAAATGGGACGACAATTACTGTACAAACGCCAATGACTATCTTTGCGAGATGACACTCAATGCATCGTGTGGAAACGGAACGAAAGAAAACGGAGAGGCGTGCGATGATGGTGACACCAGTTCGGGGGACGGATGTTCCGCGACATGTACCGTCGAATCAGGATGGTCCTGCACAGGAAATGCCCCGACCGTCTGCAGCGAAGTCTGCGGCAACGGCATCGTGACGTCGGGTGAGGAATGTGATGACGGCAACACCAGTAACGGTGACGGCTGTACGTCATCATGCGATGAGCAGACCGGATGGTACTGTACCGGCGCACCGAGCAGTTGCTCCACGACATGCGGAGATGGCATTCCTGCGGGAGCCGAGGCGTGCGACGACGGCAACAGCGACGACGATGATGCCTGCAGGAACACCTGCGTCTATGCGACGTGTGGAGATGGCGTTGTGCAAGCCGACGGAGCGGACGGCATTAGCGGCACCTCCGACGACGAGGATTGCGATACAAGCGGCGAAAGCGCTTCCTGTGACGACAACTGCACCGCCGTTGTGTGCGGAGACCAGAACGTCAACGAAGCTGCCGGAGAGCAGTGTGATGACGGCAATGCGTCGAATACCGACGCTTGTCTTAACAGCTGTGCTCTTGCGGCGTGTGGAGACGGATATATCCGCGCTGGTCTGGAGTCCTGCGAACCGCCAGGTGTCGGTACGTGCGCGGCAAACTGTACCGAAGCGAAGGGAATAGGCGCGACAGCGATCGTGGAAGTGAACTACTCGCAGTCGTCATCACGGCGCGGCCCGCCCGCTCACTGCGGTAACGGTATTCTGGAACCCGAAAAAGGGGAGACGTGCGATGAAGGTCGTTTCAACGGCTTGTCACCGCTTTGTAACAGATGGTGCAGCGACACGTTCTGCGGAGACGGCGTTGTGCAGTCACAGTCCGAGGAATGTGAGCCGGTTCGCGAGACGGATGGTATGTACGTCGCTCAAACCTGCGGCGGCCGCATGTGCACCATTCCGGTCTGCAACAATGATGAAATCTGTCTGGGCGGATGCACGTGGGTCTTTTTGCCTGCCTGCCGTGCAACGCAGCAAACATCGAGCGCTGCACCGCTGTTTACCCCTGTTTCATCGGAAACGAGGCTGACATTCCAATCGACGTCGATGTCATCTTTTGCGGTCATCGCCTTTGCATCGTCTTCATCTTCGCTGGCCGCCGCAGCACCGTCTTCCAGTATCGTGCCGCAAGCTGCTTCCAGCATTCGCGTGCAAGACTCCGGGGTCTCATCGTCGTTCGGCCCAGGTTCCTGCGGCAACGGTGTCCGCGAGAACGATGAGTTGTGCGATGACGGGGAACGTAACTCCGATACCTTGCCCGACAGTTGCCGCTTGGACTGCACGACCGCACGATGTGGCGACAAGGTTACCGATTACGGAGAGGAATGTGATGACGGCAACGATATTCTGGGTGACGGCTGTACGCCGTTGTGCACACGTTCATTGTGCGGTAACGGTGTACTGGAGGCGGGTGAAGAATGCGATGACGGTAACCGCAATTCCGATTCCCAGCCCGATTCCTGCAGTACGCGCTGTCTGTTGCCGCGTTGCGGAGACGGCATATTGGATGCTTCCTTCGGCGAAGCATGCGATCAGGGGCTGGATAACTCGAACACGGTAGCCGATCGTTGTCGCCTGAACTGCGCTCGTCCTCACTGCGGTGACGGAGTGAAAGATCAGGGTGAGCAATGTGATGACGGAAATGCTTCGAATCTCGATGCGTGCACAACCCGTTGTACTGTTGTTGCCTGCGGTAACGGCATCATCGACTGGAATGAGACGTGTGATGATGGCAATACGCTTTCGGGTGACGGATGCTCCAGTAAGTGTCTCGCCGATTCGACATCGTTCTTGCAGTGGTTGAGAGATGCGATCCGCCTGCCGTTCTGGTAGGTCAAAATGTCCGGATTTTTCTGGATCCTCACAAGGCTTTTGGTAGTGTCTAGACCTGCATTTCTTTCCCCTTATTCTCGTATGCAGGAGATTGTGTATCAGATGCTTCCCGTCGCCATTGCGGTCAATGCGGCATTGTTGATGTTGAATCTGCGTCTGGCGCTTTCGCCGCGCAAGGTAGACGGGCAATAAAACAGGCTATACGGCGACACCGGTTGTCTATTACACTGCCGGCTCCTGCATTCATTCCTCCTGTTTTTCCGTGTCCCAAGGCGATGTCATTCTCCGGTTCGATGAGGTGTCGTATCACTACGATCACAATAAGCCTGTTCTGAAAGAGGCGAGTTTTTCCGTGCGTGAAAATACGAAGCTGACGATTATGGGGCAGAACGGCGCAGGGAAAAGCACGATGTTCAAACTGATGATGGGGGATATCAAACCGCAAGAAGGGAAGATCCACATCAAGAAGGGGGCGACCATCGGGATTGCGCGTCAGGTGATTCCTCATGACGATGTGCAGAAAACCGTCTTGGAATTTTTTGAGGGAGCGTTCAGCGAGAAAAAATATGATATCGAACGGGACATCAAACGCGTTCTCGACATTGTGCATCTGGCTGCGCCCCTCGATAAGAAACTTGCGGCATTCTCCGGAGGGCAGAAGGCGCGACTCCTTCTTGCGTACGCAATCATTCAAGAGCCCGATATTCTGCTGCTTGATGAGCCAACGAACAATCTCGACGCAGCGGGCATCGATCATCTGACAAGTTTTCTCGTAATGTACGACAAGACGTGCATCGTCATTTCGCACGATGCGGACTTTTTGAACAGCTTTACAGAAGGCGTGTTGTATCTCGATACACATCTGCATAAAGTGGACCAGTACGTCGGAAACTACTTTGATGCGGTCGAGCAGATTGAAGCGCAGATCGAACGTGAGCAAAAGCAGAACGTTCGTATGGAGAAAGCGATTCAGGATCAGAAAGATAAGATCAACTTCTTCTCGCACAAGGGAGGAAAAATGCGCAAACTTGCGAGCAAAATGCGCGATGCCGTTGAAGAGGCGGAAGAAAATAAAGTAGAGGTTCGTCGCGAAGATAAAACAATCGCCCCGTTTACTATTGAGGCACCCGCATTCTCGCAGCCGCTGATTCAGATGACATCGCTCGGTGTGATGAAAGATCATAAGCCTGTGCGAAAGAAAATCGAGCGCACCGTCCGTCGCCGCGATCGTATTCTCATTAAAGGTCCGAACGGCATCGGCAAGACGACGCTCTTGGAAGCGATGGCGGAAGGAACGGAAAAAGGGGCGGTGATTACCGATGGCGTTACGGTCGGATATTACCGGCAGGATTTCTCCGGATTACCGATGGACAAGACGGTGTATCAGATTCTGGAAGAAGCGATGGAAACGCCGAACAATCAGGAAATTTACGCAACTGCCGCACGCTTCCTGCTTCCGTCCGATAAAATTCAGAACAAGGCTGCAGCACTCTCGGAAGGACAGAAGGGGTTGCTCTGCTTTGCGCGGTTCATGTTACAGAAACCGAATTTGCTGATTCTCGATGAGCCGACTAATCACATCAACTTCCGTCATATTCCGGTCATTGCCGAAGCGTTGAATGACTATGAAGGGGGAATGATTCTCGTCAGTCACGATCAAGAATTCGTCCGGCAGGTTCATGTGACGGAGGAGATTGATTTGGGGGCGTTGTGAAAATGGTATCCCCGGCAGGAATCGAACCTGCCTGCCGGCAGGCAGGCCTGCGGCTAATCAATTCTGATTCTTATAAATATGGTATCCCGGGAAGGTTTCGAACCTTCGACCTGGAGCTTAGAAGGCTCCCGCTCTATCCAACTGAGCTACCGGGACATAAGCGATTTCTGTACATATTTTAGCACTTTTTTCGTGTTTTCGAACCCTGCAAAAGAGGATGGTTTCTGGTATAATAAACAGGATGGATACGGCTCAAAACGCACAGCAACAGGCCCCCATTCAAGACCCCGATATTCGGGACAATAAGGATATCGCTGCGCTCAGTTATGTGTGGGTATTGTCGATTTTTGCCTTTTTTTATAGACAGAATTCTCCTTTTGTCCGGTTCCATGCCAGACAGGGCATGATCTTGTTCGGACTGTCGATTGCCTTTGCGTTTATCCCGTTTATCGGACGCTTTCTGGAACTCGGCGTGCTAGCCTTGGCGATCATGGGTTTTCTGGCCGCAGCACAGGGTCAGTATAAGGAGTTGCCGATGATTCATGCATTATCCCACGGTGACATGAAAGGCGTGCGCCGTTCGTGGCAGGGGATTGTCGACTGGGTCGCTCGTATGTGGAATAGAATGCGCAAACCGAAAACATCTTCCCCGAACTCTGTGACTCCTGTACCGTCCGCACAACCTCCGGTCCCACCCACTCCTCCGACTGACCTATGACCTACAAGCGCATCATGCTGAAGCTTTCCGGCGAGTCTCTCTCCAAAGAAGGAAAGGGTCAGGGTATTCACCAGCCGACACTGCTGAAGATCGCACAGGATATCGCCGAGGTTTCACGTAAGGGAATTGAAATGGTCGTGGTCGTCGGTGGCGGAAACATCTGGCGCTATCGCGATACCTCGGACAGCGGCATTGAGCGAACAGCGTCGGACACGATGGGCATGCTTGCGACGATCATGAACGGTGTTGCTCTTCAGGCATCCCTGGAAGCACTCGGATCATTCTGCCGCGTCGCGTCGGCTATTCAGGTGCCGCAGGTTGCCGAGCCGTATATCCGCCGCCGTGTCATCCGTCATCTGGAAAAAGGACGCATCGTCATCTGCGCCGGTGGAACTGGTAACCCCTTCTTCACAACCGATTCTGCTGCCGCGCTGCGCGCACTGGAACTTGATTGTGACGTGGTACTGAAGGCAACGAACGTTGATGGAATTTACAACAAGGATCCGAATACACATGCCGACGCTGTAATGTACAAGGAGTTGACGTATCAGGAAGCGCTGGAAAAGCACCTGAATGTCATGGATCAATCAGCTTTCAGTCTCTGTCAGGATCAGGGTCTGCCGATCCGCGTGTTCAACTTCAACGTGGAAGGAAATCTTATGAAAGCGGCAATGGGCGAGGATGTGGGGACGCTGGTGCACGGGTAAGTGTCCTCCTGGGCATGACAAAGGACCTCTTTTTGCTATACTCCGACCATGCCAGACACCCGTATTGCATCCTTTGTCGCCGATATTGAGAAAATTCTGCAGTATTTGCAGGTCGAATACAGCAAGCTCCAGACAGGACGCGCCAATGCGTCGCTCGTTGAGCACATCGACGTCGATGCCTACGGACAGCGTCAGCCGATGAAAGCGGTTGCAGGTATCAGCATTTCCGACGGCCGCACCATCGTCATTCAGCCGTGGGACAGAAGCATCCTTCAGTCGGTCGAGAAGGCTATTCAGATTGCCGATATCGGCGTGAACCCGGTTAACGACGGAACGGTCATCCGCCTTGTTCTCCCGCCGATGACCGAAGAGCGTCGAGCTCAGTTGGTAAAGTTAGTGCAGAAACTCGCGGAGGAAGCGCGCATTTCCGTTCGCCAGTCACGCCAGAAAGCGCACGATGCCATCAAGGCCGATCCGAACGAGACGCTGCGCAACTCTCTTCAGAATGAATTGCAGAAAGAAGTCGATAAGGCGAACGACAAAGTCGACGAACTGCGCAAGAAGAAAGAAGAAGAGGTGATGACGATTTAGCCTGCAAGCTTCTCCGCTACTTAGCTTCTAGGCTTTTGATCGCAGTGAATGTAAGGCGATGCCTGCAGCAACTGAAACATTGAGCGATTCTTTTTTGCCATGCATTGGGATTTGGACAATAGCGTCGCACAGTGTGAGGATTTCTTCTGGAACCCCACTTAATTCATGCCCAACAATCAGACATACCCGATCCGATGGATTGAACTGAGCAATGTCGACCGATTGTTCTGTTAATTCAAGAGCGACGATTTCCCATCCTTTTTCTTTCAGATCGTTGATAATGGAAAGAGGTTCACGTGCATGTTCCCACGCAACGTAGAGCTCTGCTCCAATTGCTGTTTTTGTGATCTCCGTTCTTGGCGGGTGTGGCGTATAGCCGGTCAAATATAAATGTTCGATACCTAGTGCGTCACATGTCCGGAAAAATGCACCGACATTCCAAAGTGATCGAATGTTATGCGCCAGTAGACGAATGTGTCTCTGTGACATATGGATAACCAGTATATCTTCCTTAGAAGCTGAGAAGCTAGGGAGCTTAGAAGCTACAAAACATCAATCGGATCAACATCAACAATCGCGTCAGTGACATTCAGCTTTTGCAATAACGGACGCATATCGGTTCCGTTATAAAACACGTGCCACACGTTCTGCC
>CAYXNG010000033.1:0-8980 GCA_964466635.1 uncultured Candidatus Peribacteria bacterium
GAACACCGTGCATTGTGATTATGGGAAACGATGAAGTGACGCCGGATGTCCTCAGTAACGCCGTGCAGCTGAAAGCCCGCGGCGCATTGGTGATTGCGATTGCACCGACACATAATGAAATTTTCGATGAGTGGATCAAGGTGCCGGATGCAGGATCGGCACAACCGCTTGTGAATATCATTCCGATCCAAGTCCTCGCATATGAACTCGCAGTGAAGCGCGGGAAAGATCCAGATATGCCCCGCAATCTCGCTAAATCAGTGACAGTGAAATAAGGAATGGTTCGGCAAGCTCACCATGACAAAACCTTTTAATTTTATGATGCGGTTCGACAAGCTCACCGCTATTAAGAAACCCTGAGCCTGTCGAAGGGTCTTATTACAAAAATGCCACCGTCACCCTGAGCTTGCCGAAGGGCGGATATGCCGAGGAACTTGGCGAAGAGCGTGACGGTGAAATAAGGCTTCTAAGCTACTCAGCTCCTAAGCTACTCAGCTCCTAAGCTACTCAGCTCCTAAGCTTCATAGCTTTATATATGATGAGGATTAAGTTTTGCGATCATAACACTTAACATCCGTTGCACTTCATCGAGCAATTTTTCTATATGTACGTAATCAAGATCTTTTGTTTTTCTTAACCTCTTTGCAATTCCAATCTGCGTTTCTAATTCGGCACTTGATGCAGATGCTATGCGAAGAAATTGAACAAAATCTTTTTTTGATCCTCTACGACGACCTTCAGCAATATTGGAAGGAATTGAAATGGAACATCGACGCATTTGAGAAGTTAATCCATATACTTCTTCTTTTGGAAACTTTTCAGTAAGTTCATAAATAAGACACACAAGATCCATCGATTTTTGCCAGACAATTAAATCTTGGGAATGTCCTAGATTAAGGTAGAGACTTTACAGCATTACTGGCTAGAGTAGACTTCTGACGTCCTTTCCCATTCTCCAGCATGAAGATTATAGCAGGCATTTGTGCCGTAATAGTGTTCGGTCTCAGCAATCTTGTGTTCACGTTTTTATTCAAGGTGATTGCTGTATTCGCAATAAACTCTTTCGGCATCCTATCTACACCACGCAATGTGGCCAACATAGATTCCTTTGTGAACCTTGGGGCTCTTGTTCTCGCTGTATATGCTGGCTATTGGGTATTCCAGCAAATGACGAAAAAGAAGAAATGAGTGTATAACTACTCTTCATCTATACCAAGAGGCAGTTCTTCCTGCTGTCCGGCACGAGGAAATGCCCGGCGAAACGACCGCATGAATGCTCCTTTATTTGGAGCGGCACGCATGAGTGTTGTAACGGCAACAATCTGCTTTTCCAAGTGCGGGTTGCCGATGTCGTCTGTCAGGAACTGATGGTGCTTATGACTTCGGATGCCTCGTTCGTTTTTCGGATTCTTTGTTTTCAACTCCTCTAGAACACCTGGCGGCAGTTGCTCGTAAATCAGCTCGTTTGTCATGTGACCTACAACAGAGGGTCGTTTCACTGAAGCTGGATCATACGGCCAACCATGTAATCGGAAGATCTGCTGGTAAAACTCGTCCGGGAAACGCTTCGCCCACGGTAGAAGTTCCTTCGCGATGTACTTTGCAAGAATCTTATTGAGTTCGTCCTTTGCACGAACCTCTTGGTAGCCCGTAGCCTCATCAACGAGGGCTACAATGCCGACATGGGCGAACCCACGCATCAAGACGTCTGCTTGACGTGCAAAAGCCTCTTGCGACTTTGGTAGTACCCCTGCGTGCCATGCGTCCAGCCAAACAGCACAAATCTGAGGTAGAAGGGTTGCTGGTACCGCGTTACCTCGTTTCAATCCACTTCCACTGAATTGAATTGGCTTCTCGATTTGCGCACGTAATTCTGCACTTATGAACGGATTCAGTGCATTTCCCTGCAAGAACCGAGGTAATCTTTGCGCACTTCCGGAAGAACCGCCTCCGGAGCCAGTTCCAAGGGCAGCACCAACGCCGCGTTCCGAAAGAACACGAGTTCCATCTTCAAGAACGGCACATGGAAGAATGATTTCTCCGATTTTCAATTCACCTTGATGAGTCGCTTTGTGGATCATACGCCGAGGGTGAGGGAATGAAGTAGTAACGTGTCGAATACATCTTCATCTCTCCGATGGTTGTATCGGTAGCAGAACTCGTCGATGTACTTTGGCAGGTATCGAGCACTGACCTTGTGGTACTGACCAACGATGCCGCGCTTCAGCAATGCCCAAAAACCCTCGATGCTGTTCGTATGTGTCGTACCGTTGACGTACTCTCTCTGATGATTGACTGTCAGGTGGGCGACGAACTCACGGAGACGGATATATCCTTTGAACTCGTCTGTCATCATGGTTGCTTCGGTAGTTGCAACATGACCACGGACAAGGGATGCAAGCATCTTGGCCGTGACGTTCTTTACAACCTTCGCTTTCACTTTGCCGCCACGGGCAAGCATTCCAACGACTGGAACCTTCTTGGTACCGCGTCCACGCTTACCACCACCCTTGCGGGGTTTGCCCCCGACGTAGGTTTCGTCCATTTCGACAATCCCGGTGAGCAGTTCCCGCTGATCCACCATCGCGTTGCGGATGCGCATTGCCATGAACCATGCCGTGTTCTTGTTTACGTCAAGGTCACGGGCAAGCTGTCGGGCACTGATCCCCTTTTTGGCATTCAACATCAAACTGATGCAGAGAAACCACTTCTGTAGATCAATGTGCGTGTGGTGAAAGATCGTCTTCACTGTTGCACTGAAGGACGTATTGCAGTTGTTGCAATGATGTCGTGATTCTTTAGGCATTGGTGTCGTGTTGTCTGACTGGCAATACGGACAGACGGGCTTGCCGTGCCACCGGACTTCCTCGATATGCTTCAAGCAGGATTCAGGGGTGGGGAACTTGCGATAGATTTGAACGATGTTCACAGGCGGCTGGGGAAGATGAGGCCAGCGTACACCCGCCAAACGTGAAGTCAATAGAATATCTCTACCTTAATCTAGGACATTCCCTAAATCTTTATGGGTATGAATAACAGTAGGCATATAAAAAGGAGAAAATAATAAATTGAGTATGTTTTGTTATATACGCTACAAAAAGATGGTGAGTATTATTCCAATAAATTGATGTGTAATTTTTGGCTCTGATCCAAGGAAAAATAGGTTCTCTATATAAGTAGAACACCCTCCTTAGTAGCTGAGGAGCTTTGGAGCTAAGAAGCTACCTTTCGTCTGGCGGCAACCCATAGTAGTCATAGAGGAACGTCGCGATCTCTTTGAAGAGGGGAGCGGACGTCGCTTCAGCGAAGATGCGCTGGGCGAATTTCGGACGGTCGACTTTCACGAGCAGAATAAATTTTGGATCGTCCGGTGGTGCGTACCCCATAAAGGTGTTCACCGTCGATCCTGTACCGGATTCATAACGACCGCCGGGTCCGGCGATCTGAGACGTTCCGGTTTTGCCGGCCAGACGATGACCTGGGACTTTACCGGCTTTCGCAAATCCGTAATCGGTGGAATTCGCAAGCATCTGAGTGATGATACGCGAGCTTTCCGGCGTCAGAACCTGATCGACGACTTCCGATTCGGATTCTTCGATGGTGCCGTCGGAGTGAACGATGCGATCGATGATCATCGGCTTCATCAACTTGCCCCCGTTCGCGAGTGCCGAGAACGCGGTAATTACCTGAAGCGGCGTCGCGGAGAATCCTTGTCCGAAGGCCGCAGTCGCGAGGTCAGACGCCGCCCAATCCTTCCACGGTTTCACTTCACCGCTCAATTCATCCTCCAGTTCGATGCCCGTGAGTCTGCCAAATCCGAAGCGGGTGATGACACGTTCAAATAGTTTGCGCCCGAGGGTACCGGAGACGTGCGTCATGCAGGTGTTGATGGACCACGCGAGACAATCGGTCATGCTGACTTTGCCGTAGTAACTGAGAAGAGCGTTCTTGATTTCATATTCGTCGACTTTCACCGGCCCGACGTCGTCATAGATATCGTCCGGCTTGATCTCTCCCTGATCGATCGCGATTGCCATGGTGATCGGCTTCATCACGGATCCCGGTTCGTAGATTTCCTGAATAGTGCGGTTGAGGTATGCACCGACTCCGATGTTATTTGTGTACTTCAGCCAGACGCCCTTAATGTCGGTGGGAAACACTTCATACCGCGCATTCTCCCCTTGATACACGTAGTAACGCGCCACATCGTGAAGTTCATACATCGTTTCGACCTCGTTCAACTGTTCTTGGACTTTCTCGGAGAAGGTAGCGCGCCCTTCTTCCGAGAACACCGTCGGCATGTAATCTTTGACGATGCGTGAGTTGTTGATGGGATTGTAAATCTCCACGACGATTTTCTGCTCCTGTTCGGGCAGGAGATACAACGGCACTTTCTCGTATACTTCCGCATAGTTGTTGCGATCGAAGACCGGCGCGTTCGCCATTGCAACGACACGGCCGGTATCGGGTTCCATGACAATCGCCTGCACCGCATCGGCTTTGTAATCCTTGACCGCACGATCAAGAATGCGCTCGATCTCCTTCTGCACGAACGGATCGATAGTAAGAATTACCGTGTCACCGTCTTTCGCGTTCACAATCGTCTGATCGGACGTGAGGATCTGTCCACCCTGCAGATCGCTGACGGTACTGATAAGGCCTTCCTGTCCGCGCAACTGCGAATCGAATGTGCGTTCAATGCCATACTGCGCTTCCTGCCCGTCATTGAGGAATCCGACGGCGGCCGACGCAATGGAACCGTCCGGATAAAAGCGCCAGTGCTCCGGCAGCAAGGCGATGCCGCGAAGCGGATCCTGAATGCCCTCCAGCTCTTTTCGTGTCGCCGCATTCTGGCGACGGACGTTTGTCTCCTTCAGGGAATCGAGTTTTTTCTGCTTGATCACAAGCGAGAGATGCGGCGGCAGCTGACGCATGATCGGCACATATCGCAACGGCCGGGAGCGCAATGAGTACGCGAGCTTTGACGCATCCAAACCGAGCGGGGGAGCGAGCTTGCGCGCAATCGTCGAGAGCTTCAGCTGGTTCACTTCTTCCGGATCGGCAAAGATGAGCTTCTGTTCTTCATTAATAGAAACGCCGGGAATATCCATGTCGCGAACCGCCACGATCTCTTCTTTTGTGGCACTGTATTTCACCGGAACGAATGTCACGCGCTTCTGAGAAATACGACGCTCTATGTCGCGGGCGAACAAACGGCGAACCTCGGTGATGTCGGGAACCGACGCTTTGCCCGTCACCGTGGAACTGAGGTCCTGCGGAATCGGTTCAAGCAAGGAACCGGAAGAGAGCTGACCGAGCAGCGTCAGCGGATCGTATGCGGAAGCATACGGTGAACCGATGAAGCGTACGAGTTCACGCGGACAGCGGCGGTCACCGGTGGAACAGATCTCGTGATACTCGGGCGTCACCAGCGCATCGGCGAGAGTTTCGGCGATCATTGCGGAATCATCGACGACGAGCGGATCGACGTAGAGCAGATCGAGCGTGGTATTGGTCGCAAGAATGCTGGTTTCGCCGGTCTTGCTGTTGAGAGCCAAAATCTCACCGCGCTGCGCTGGCAGTTTGACGCCGCCGAAGTGTTGCGACTGGGCCATGGCATAATAGTCGCTGCGGTCGATGATCTGCAGCTCTGCCAGGCGCGACACAATCAACAGTCCGCAAATAATCATGAAACCATGCACAAATACCATCCGCTGGGCGAGTGACCGCTTTTTCTGTGTTTCGGACTGCCCGGCGGAATATCGGTACGTCGGCATCGGAGGCAGAAAGAATATAGCAAGTTCGCCTCTTCACGCGATCTTTTTCCCGATGTTGTGCATCCCTTTCTCCTTGGGGAAAGTGGGCGGGGGATAGCGCAAAAAGACCATAATTATGGCGAGAAAAGCATCTTTCTCTAATTACTACGCTGTGAATAGATATGGCAGAAAAACGGACTATATGGTATAATAATGAGATGGATTTCTCTGACCTTAACGGCCTTCCTGGAGACCAGTTGCTGGCCCGTTTACAGCAGCGCTGTACGCAGTTGGGGGTGTCGGATATACACGCCTCACCAGAGAAGGGAGAGGTGCGCCTGGAAATCCGCCTGCGCGGCATGCTCGAGGTATTGCCGCCGATGAACTCGGCAACGTATGAACAGTTCATCCGCAGCATCAAATTTGCAGCGAAACTGAAACTCAACGTCACGAATATTCCGCAAGACGGGCAATACACCTTTCAGATGGACGGCTCTGACGGCGAACCGGCACGCACGGTGAACGTCCGCGTTGCCACTCTGCCGTCACGCTTCGGCGAAACCGTGACCCTGCGCTTGCTCGACCCGCGCCGCGGGATTGTCCCATTGGAGCAACTGGGTTTTCCCGGAGACATGAAAGCGAAACTCGAGGAACTGGTTCGTCTGCCCAACGGCCTGATCCTCGTCACCGGTCCGACCGGTTCGGGAAAAACAACCACGCTGTATTCGATGCTTTCGACGGTGATCGGGACTAAGCGCAACATCATCACGCTGGAAGATCCGGTGGAATATGAAATTCCCGGCATTGTGCAGAGTGAGATTGACCCCGACCACGGATTCACCTTCGCATCGGGCTTGCGTTCCGTGCTCCGCCACGACCCGAACGTCGTCCTCGTGGGAGAAATCCGCGATCTGGAAACGGCACAGACGGCCATTGACGCCGCGCTAACAGGTCACTTGGTGATCTCGACACTACACACAAACTCCGCGATTGAAGCGATTCCGCGCCTTCTGTCGATGGGCGTCAGTCCGTACACCTTTGCCCCTGCGCTGCGGGCGATTCTCGCACAGCGTCTGATCCGTACTCTGTCTGATGAAGCAAAGAACAGCACACAAATCGATCCATCCGACTCATCGATCTACACCGGCCGCTTGGCGCTCCCCGAACTCGTCACCGTCACGCCAACATTGCGGGATATGATCCTCAATCAAGACAGCGAGGAGCGCATGCTCGAACAGGCGCGCAAAGACGGCTACCTCACGATGAAAGAGTGGGGGAACGTCCTTGTTGAACAGAAGATCACGACAAAAGAGGAGATTGAACGTGTTACTGCATAACACGAAATTGATAATTGAAAATGAAAAATTGAAGATATCACGATAATTCCTCTCGTAATTATCAATTTTCAATTATCCATTTTTCATTTCTTGTACATCTCCTGTACTCGAACATCGTGAAACATCTTGCATAGGATACAAGCCCTCCCGTACCATTTTCCCCTATGCTCCGACGTCACCGTGCCCGCCGAGGACCGTATGCGATGGCCGCCCCATCCGTCATTCCGTCCATCGTCCGCAGCCTGATTCTTCTCGCATTGCTCGGACTCATTCTGTACGGCTTCACGAAGCTGATGTTCTGGGCATTCGGCGGATCAGATCTGCCGCGGACGGCAGCGACACTGACGGTCGAAGATGGAGGATCGGTCAGCGTAGCGGTGGAAGACGGTCTTCTTCGCAGAGTCGAGGATACGCTGAAAGTCTATCCGGACGATCGGATCGTCACCGGTGCTACCGGTAACGCCCAGCTATCCTTTTTTGACGGATCGACCGCACGCATCGATGCCGATACAGATCTGACGATTGAGGAGGATTCACAGGATGCAGAAAGCGCGCAGTGGGAAGTGGCATTCGTGAAGGGTGCACTGTGGGCCCGCACGCCGAATCTCGATACGTATTCCGGCACCATCGCACGCACCGTCGTATTCCCACGCTATACGGCTACGCTGACGAGTGACACGGAAGTGGTATTGGAAGAAGATCAGCTGATGGTGTTCAGCGCAGACGGCCAGGGGATTTCGGTTTCCATGGAAGGACTCGATCAGCCGGTCATCATTGGAGAAGGGCAGCAGTATAAACTGCCGGAAGGAGAAATCGCCGGCGATCCGTATGCCTACCGTTCGGCAATCGAGCCGCTCGCCGTGCAACGTGCATTCATCACTGAATCGCGCACGATGATGATCTCATCGACTACGCCTGCAGCCAGCGGAACCGGCACGGTTACCGACACCGAACCTCTGACCGTTCTTGAGCCGGCAAACGGCGCCACCGTTACGTCAGCAAGCGTGCGCGTCAGCGGACGCATTTCATCCGTCATTGAGCGTGTCCGGATCAATGGCTACGACGCAACCATCGACGCCGCAGGAGGAACATTCAGTCAGGAACTTGCGATGCAGACAGGCAATCAGACTGTTCTGCAGATTGAAGCACTGGATGCACGAGGTCTGGCTCTTGGCCGGGAAAGTCGAACAGTGTATCGAGGATCGACAACCGTCGCTTCGCCCGCCATCACCTCTCCTGCAGGTGCAGGACAGATATACCGCACTCAGAAGGAGGAAATCGCGATCAGCGGTACAACCCCTGCATCAACTGCCGGCATCATCGTCAACGATTACCGTCTGCAGCTCTACCGCGCCGGCGATACGACGTGGAGCTATCTTGCAAGCAAGGCACTCGGCAACCTGAAGGATGGTCAGAACATTTTTGACATCACGGCAATCGACAACGCGGGAAATCGCAGTGCACCGGTTCGCATTACGGTGATGATCGAAGCCGGCGCCGAAGGGGTGATCGGCGGAGGAGCGGCAACAAGCTCAACGCCGACTGTGTCTGAAACGGATCTGCCGAATAATGCTCCGCTCATGCCGGGGACAATCAGTATCACCGCTCCCCAAGCTGGAACTGCCTACACCGCCACCGGCAGCGAATTCCTGCTGGAGGGAACCACTCCGCGCGAGACGGCATCAGTCTGGGTGAACGGCTACCGCTTGCAACTGTACAGGCCCGGCGTCACAACGTGGAACTACATCGCAAAGACGGAGTACAACACGCTCAAGCCTGGCACGAACGTCTATCGCATTGTTGTCCGCAACGCGCAGAACGAGATTCTAGATCAGTTCGAGTACACGGTGACGTATAATCCGTAAGTTGATAGCTTTTAGCTGTTGG
>CAYXNG010000034.1:0-8468 GCA_964466635.1 uncultured Candidatus Peribacteria bacterium
GCTCCAGATACAACGGTATCTGTTTGATGATATCCGGCTTGGTCGCAATCAAAATGAGATGCACATGCTTGTCGGGATGTCCGGCCAAGTCATCAAAAAACGTTGGGGAGCGATAGGTTATGGCGTCCATAAAGGGATTGTACCGCTGGAATCAGCCAAAAAACAGGGTAGAATACTCGGCATGGTTGCATCTATAGCCCCCGCAGAAAGATCTCAGTCATTGATGCTGGCAGCGCCTCCGCACATCAACTTTTTCACGCGTGACACGAAGCAGATTGATGAAATGCGTGAACACTTTCAAACGATACTCGGTGACATCCATGTGTTCTGCGAGAACACCGGTATACGAATCACCAACGAACGACCAGGTGTCGGTGAAGTGACTGTTGAAGGACCGCAGGAAAGTGTCGCCAGATTGATTCAGCTTTTGAGAGCAAGCGAATTGATCCTATGGAGAACGGTTACACCCGACCCCCTTCAACCTTCTTCTCCGTCAGAGACGCACCCTTCGTGACGATACCCGGAACCTCGCGGACCTCGCGGCCACTGACTGTTTCGCCGTCAAAGGTGTAGATGTACGGCGTGCAAAGCCCGATTTCCATCACGGCAACATCATCGCCGTTCATGTTATCCAGATTTTTGATAATGGGACGAAGGCTGTTGCCGTGTGCGGCAATAATCACGTTTTCACCCGCAACAAGATGCGGTAAGACGTACTGCTTGAAGAACGGCCAGGTGCGCCGTTCACAATCCTCAATGCTTTCACCATTCGGCGGCCGTGTACCATAGCTGCGCCTCCAGAGTTGCACCTGTTCCTGTCCATACTTCTCAACGGTCTCCGCCTTATTTAATCCCTGCAAATCCCCATAGTGACGCTCGTTGAGTGCGGAGTCATACGCAACTTCCGGTGACTGACCAAGAGATTTCAAGATAATATCGAGTGTCTGGTTGGCACGCTGCAGACGCGAGGTGAATGCAACATCAAACCGGAACTCTTTCAGCACTTCGGCCGCCTTCGCGGCATCGGCCATTCCCTGTTCGGTAAGAGGCACATCGGTCCATCCCGTAAAGCGGTTTTCAAGGTTCCATTGAGACTGCCCGTGCCGGAGTAATATAAGTGTCGACATGTGCGTCAGCGTAGCATACGCTATTGGAGAAAACACGCGTTCCGTGCTATAATATCCTGATATGAGCAAATTCCACGTCCATTCGCTGTCACGCCGGAATTACATGCGGACTGTCGTGTGGTCGGTGTTTTTGTGCATCGCGATCGTTGTCTGCGCGTCGTTGTTGGGGCGCGCAACCAAGAACTTCAAAGCTGCCCTCGTCGACAAACCAGATGTGGCGATCTATCTGCTGTTGCCGGAAGAAGAGATCGGTCAGACGACCCTGCTGCGTGAGACCGACACGGTACGCGATTATCTAGCCGAAACCAAAGACGGACCGAAGTTGGTGAAACTCGTCAAAAATACCAATGGAGAATGGGAAGTCGGGTATGTTGAAAGGATGCGAGAATAGTCCCTCGGCAAGCTCGGGATGACACTAGCTTGCTCGACATTAAGCGCTTCGACGAGCTCAGCGCCCTGAGCCTGTCGAAGGGCCTGTCGATAAAGAGGCAGCGTCATGGTGAGCCTGCCGAACCATCCACGGAAACACGATCACCGCCTTAAAAATCCTAGGCAATCGTTGCGGCTCTCTCACTACCCGCCACAGCCACTCCAACCCCAGGTTCTGCATCAGCGTGGGCGCGCGTTTATGAACGCCGGCAATGAAGTCGAATGTTCCGCCGACGCCGATGGCGACGCGAATATGTTTGAGCTGATCGCGATGTCGATCGATCCAGAGATCCTGTTTCGGTGCGCCGAATGCAACGAGCAACACATGTGCGCCGCTGTCATTGATCTGCGTGATGATGTCTGCGGCATCCTCGTCCTTGGGTGATCCGCTGAGTGCTCCGGCAATCACCAGTATCGGATTCTTCTGCTTGAGAATCTCCCCCGCTCGCTCCGCCGTGTCACCCCAGGCGCCGAGCAGAAAGACCGGATGATCGGATGAAAGAGATGTGCAGAGATCGGTGACGGTATCAACACCTGTCACGCGTTCGGGAAGATGCTGATTCGTCCGACGCGCAGCCCAGACTAACCCCGCACTGTCGGCAATATTAAGATCGGTTCGATTCAGAAGCTGATGGAATGACGGGTTTTTTGATGCCTCGACCATCATCTCACTGTTCGGCGTCATTACATGATGAAACCGCGATTCGCCAAGCATGGATTTGATGCGCTCCACCGCCTGTGAGCGGGTGAGGGCGTCAACGGGAATGCCGAGGATAGTGACGCGGGACATGGAGTCAGAATATCAGACTAACAGAATAACAGGGTCCTGTTATTCGGATTACGACTACTCTGTTATTCTGCGTGTATGAAGATTACTTGGTATGCCATCAGCGCGTTTCTCGTTCTGCTTTCCGGCTGCACCGCTCCGAAGGTGCCAGTACAACAGATGCCATCGTCTATGTCGGGTACTGAGATGAGTACCAGCTCCGCATCCACATCCGTCCCTGCCACCGTCTCAGGTGCTCTCACGCTTGGCGCTTCCAACGCGCCGGTCAGCATGCTGCTGTTCATGAACTACAACTCTCCCTACAGCGTTGATTTTGAGCGAGTGCTGATGCCACGACTCGATGCCGAATTTATCCAGCCCGGCCATCTTCGTATCACCATCGTTTCCGTCCCATTGCAGAAATATCCGCAGAGCGACTCACAAGCTCACGCTGTCATATGCGGCGTATTGGCCGGAAGTGGTGCAGATGTACATCGCTTTGTCTTTTCAGGACGAACCGCATTCCCCGCACTTGCCGACTGTCTGGAAAACGACGATGTATTGCAAAACATGATGGCGATTCAGCACGAAGTGATCCGGTCGCTGGATGTTTCGCTGGTGCCGACATATTTCATCGATGGCGTCCGCTACACCGGCCTTCCGGAATTCGCGGATCTGAGAGGGCAAATCAATGAAGCTATGAAGCGGTAATCCCTCGGCAAGCTCGGGATGACACTAGCTTGCTCGACATTAAGCCCTTCGACGAGCTCAGCGCCCTGAGCCTGCCTGCCGGTAGGCAGGCCTGTCGAAGGGCATCACAAATAGAAGGCCTCCGTCATGGTGAGCCTGCCGAACCATTTGAGAGTATGCGCACAAGTTTCAGTCGGGCGGTTTTGCCGGAAAGAATCTTCACCGAAGATGCAGAGACATTGAACGTCTCCCCAAGAAATTTTGCGAGCGCCGTGTTCCCCCGTCCGTCTTCCGCCGGAGCGGCAATGTCGATTTTGAGACTGCCGTCATCCAGTACTGCAACAAGTCGCGACTGCGCCGCATGCGGACGTACGCGGACCAATAGATCAATCCGTCCTTCCTGTTGAAGCCGTTGGAGAACGGGGTCTATCATTATTGGCTGTAAGAATAGTAACACTCATCCGTCAGCTAGTACCGAGGTCATTCTCGGCCTTATCTTTCTCCCCCTTCTCCTATGAAACGCTATTCGCTTATTGCATTCGCTTCGGCATGGGCTGTTCTTGGCTCAAGTGTCGCTTTTGCGCAAGACACAACCTGGCCAACCAAGCCTTTTTCGGATGTTCCGACATCTCATCAGTTTTATGAAGGCATCGAATATCTGCGCCAGCAGAAAGTATTGAAAGGCTACGAGGATGGCACATTCCGTCCCGATGCACGCATCAACCGTGCGGAAATGGTGAAGCTCATCGCCAATCCCTTCATTCTGGATACCGCCCGACTCCATGGATGCATGCAGGAAAACGTCGATGAAGACGCGGACCGCATCTTCTACTCCGATGTCCGCCGCGATGTATGGTACGGACCGGAACTCTGTCTGGCGCACACGAAAAAAATCGTCAGCGGCTACCCGGACAATACATTCCGGCCCGGCAATAATCTAAACTTCGCCGAGGCAGCCAAAATCATCGTCAGCACCTTTGCTCTGCAGACAACGACCGACGAGGCTGATGAGCGCTGGTTTATTCCCTATGTGAATGCCCTCTCGGAGCGCCGCGCTATTCCCACCAGTATCGAACGCTTCGATGGCGTCATCACCCGCGGGCAGATGGCCGAAATTATGTATCGCCTAAAAGCAGACAAGGAAAATCTGCCGTCCAAGACAACAGCGCAGATTAAATAATGCTGATAAATAAAAGATAAGCCCCTCGTCATCGACGAGGGGCTTGGGTGGAATGTTCCGGCAGAAGCGCCGGGAGAAGCGATTAAGCGAACGGAATACAGCGAACGCGGAAGGCGTTAAGGCCAGACATATGCCCCTCTTCCACATGTTCGACGTGATAGTCATAGAGTGACTGAACGGCATCGTCGCTAATGGTGAGATGGCGGGCGCAGAAGGAAGCGAATTCCTTCTGAGTCCAAACGCGGCATTCCCAGCCGTTGGCACCCTGACTAAAACCCAAGAGGCGGGAATAGAGGCGGATGCACAGCAACGTACGATGCCCAACTTCTTCGCTAACCGGCTGCAGCATGTCAACAATCCTTGAAAGATCGGAACTTCCATTTCCTCGTGAACTCCCACGAAGAATGCGGCATTTAAGCGTCCGGTATATGTTAAGTCAAGTGTTCACACCGTTTTTTTCAGCCGATCTTCGATTTACGCCATTCTGCGATCTTTTTGTGGTCTCCGGAAAGGAGAATTTCCGGCACTTTTAGCCCCTGAAACTCCTCGGGACGGGTGTAATGCGGATACTCTTTTTTACGATCCAAAGACTTAGAAAAACTCTCGTCCTGCGCAGATTCGTCTTTGCCAAGCACGCCGGGAATATGCCGTGCGACCGCATCAATCAGTACCATTGCCGGCAGCTCACCACCGGTCAGCACATAATCGCCGATGCTAATCTCTTCGTCGATCCATCCCCCATCAATAATTCGTTGATCGATTCCTTCGTAGTGACCGCAGAGCAGAATCAGCCAGTCATGTTTCTGCGCAAGCTGCTCAACTTTCTGCTGCTCAAGACGTTCACCGCGGGGTGAGAAGTAAATGCGATACGGATTGCTATCCGATGTCTGTTTTCCGTTTTCCGTAATCGTTTCAATCGCTTTCACAATCGGCTCACACATCATCACCATTCCCGCCCCGCCGCCGTACGGCCGGTCATCAATCTGCTTATAACTCCCTTCGCCGAACTGCCGAAGATCATGGAAGTTGATCTCTAGGAGCTTCTCCTCCTGAGCACGTTTGAGGATGGACTCTGTGAGGGGTCCTTGGAACATTGCCGGGAATAGGGTGATCACGTCGATGCGCATACGGAGCTTTCAGCTTATAGCTTTCAGCTTTCAGGGAAAAGCCGGAAAATCCCTTCTGGAAGCTAAAACCTAAAAACTATAAGCTGAGCGTGTGAGAGCCTTAATCGACATCTGCGTGCCGGTCTGGAACTGCAATCCTGCATACTTTAAGCAGGCTATCGACAGTGCCCTGGCCCAGACCGAAACCCGCTGGCGGATGTACATCCATGACGACGCCTCGACGGTCGATATGGAGGCGATGGTGAAGCCGTATCTCAGCGATCCGCGGATCAGCTGGCATCCGAACCGGCAGAAGCTCGGCATTGGCGGCAACTGGAACGCGACGATGAAATTGGGATCGTCCCCATACATCCAATTCCTCTTCCCCGACGACGTGTGGGATAAAGAGTTTTTAGCAAAGGGACTGAAGGCGATGGACGAGCATCCGTCCGTCGGCATCGTGTCGCTGGAGCACCGCTATTTTTCCGATGAACCGAACCCGTCACTGGCCCTCTATGAATACCCCGCAACATTCCGCAAAGAGAATGTGAAGCCCGGTATGCATGATGGACGCGAGGCATTCCGGTGGTGGGTGAAACGCGGCATTCATCCGAACATCGTCGGCGAGCCGGACTTCGTGATGTTGCGACGCAGTGTTGTGCAGAAAGCGGGATGGTATCTGGAGGACATGAAACAGAATCTTGATGAGGAGTACGCGCTGCGCTGCCTACTCCTGAGTGACTGGTATTACATACCCGACGACTGCGGCGGGTTCCGTGTGCACCCCGGCTCTGTGAGTGAGACAAACCAGCGCGAGGGCATCGGCGCGTTCGACCGCTTCCGCTGCTTCGAAGAATTGCTGAAACACACATCAGGAGCCGATCGTGACTTGGTCATAACATCACGCAATGAAGCACTGACGGACATGGCCGGAAAGTTTCTGAAGAAGATCCGCAAGGGTGGAAAAATAATTGCCCAAGGCGGAACAGCCGGCGGGAACTTCAAGAAGTTTGCCGTGCGGCATCCGTGGTTGGTGTTAGGGGCACTATGGAGAGCGTGGCGTAAGATCTGATCAGATATCCCACGTCTCGCCACGCCATTCGATAACGGGCTGTGCCATGATTTCACCGGCGACTGCAGCTTCATAGCCCATCCATGAAGCTTGCGCGGCAAGCATTCCCGCCGAATCTTCATTTTCGACGACACAGAGGAATCCGACGCCGCGGTTCCACTGCTCACAGGCCGCGCGTTCATTAACCAGAAAGCCCTTTTCCGGATGAGGATGCGCCTGCGCAAGATCAATCAACTCTCCGACACCTTCAGGATCGGGGAACACTGCATCCAGATGCAATCCGAGACCGGTTCCCTCGAGCATCCTCTGTGCCTTGAGTGGCACGCCGCCACCGCTGATATGTGCACAGCCGGTAAGCGGAATATTCACAGCACCGTCGACACCGCCCTGCGCCCAATACACGAGCGGCGCATAGATGGTCGAAGGCGTCAGAAGCTTCTCGGTGAGTTCAGGTCGAACCGTATGCCATGGCACCTGAATCTGCTCCCACAGTTGTGCACCGGCAGGAGTCGCATCGAGTACACTCAGGATGTCGGCATCAGTGAGAGTGCCGATCTTTTTGCGTACAGCTGATGCGACATACTGACGCTTGGTCATGCCATCCATTTCATTCTGCAAAAACGCATTCTCCATGATGGCACGTGCACGCGTCAGGCCGTTACTGCGGATCGACTTCTCACGCAAGGCGACGACTTTCTGTCCTGGACGAAGTTTGGATCCATCGATAATTTTCTCGCGGTTGATGAGCTGCACGGCAACAGCATTCCAGTTGAGATGATTGTTCCCGTATCCCGGCGTGCGGTGACCAAGCTCTGCAATTTCGCCGTTGAGCAGCGGGAATCGGCCAGCCTTGCAGGCTGCCTCCATACCCCGCGCGAGGGCGAGGACGAATGCCGGATCGTCGGCGTTGTTGAGATCGAGGCTGTTAGCGATGCCGGCGACGAAGATGCCCCTACGCGCGACGTCATCGGCGACCATCGCCACCACGTCGAACGCGGGATATTCGAAGAAGCGGTAATCCCCCGTCTCGGTGAACATGCGTTCGTCGAGTTCTGGCTTGGTTCCCGTGCCGTCGGCATTGGTGAAGATCGTGTGACGCCCGGGGTGGATGCCGTATTGCGCGTTCACCGTCCGGTCAAACAGGAGGCGCGGATGGTAGGCGGCGTCCGGAAAGAGATGCGCCGTCCGGCGGACGACATCGGCAAACGCACGGGATGCAAGCTCTTTGTCATCGACTTGAACGGCAACGGATTCGGACATGAGAAAAAAGGAAAGGGACTGATCGTAGCACCGACACGGCTTTACACAAACGCCTTCATCAGCCCGCTGATATCCTGCGGAACAACCTCATCAATCAGCTGTGTCGTTTTACCCTGCCGAGGAACCAATCGCTCATCGAAGCCGGGAATATTCTCGTTCTGATACAAGATGCCGGTCGCAATTCGTTCTGATGTATCGACGGCGAGCTTTCGCGCTTTCTCAAAATCTGATGCGTCGTGATTCTCCACCTGGTAACAACGCTCCAGCAGGTAGTTGTGCGTTGCAAAGTGGTTATAGGTCGGACAGGCCTGAAGAATATCGACGAATGCAAAACCGCGGTGCTTGATGGCTGCCTTGAAGATCTCGACCATCTGCGGAATGTTGCCGCTGAATCCTCGGGCAACAAACGTCGGCTGCAAGCTGAAGACGAAGTCCATGCTTGGCAATGTGTGTTCCGGAATGCCATTGGGCGCGGTGTTCATCTTCTGATCTTGCCACGTCAGACTGCTCGCCTGCCCCGTCGTCAGACCGTAGTTCGCGTTGTTGTGGAGGACGAACGTGACCGGATAATTGGAGCGAATGGAATGGACGAGATGACCGACACCTTCACTAAAGCTTGCACCGTCGCCACCAAAGGCCATGACGGGAACATTGCGGTTTGCGAGAGCCGCACCGGCAGCAAAGGGTAACACGCGACCGTGCAGACCGTGGAAGCGATAGCCGTTAATTTTATCGCTGGTGTTGCCGTGACAACCGACGTCGTAACAGAGCAAGACCTGCCAGGGCTCGATTTTCATTTCGACGAGCGCACGCTTCACCGCTGTCCAGATACCGTAGT
>CAYXNG010000035.1:0-7917 GCA_964466635.1 uncultured Candidatus Peribacteria bacterium
ATCAAGTTCCAAGGTTGAAATGCCGGGCTTTGCATGAGGGGCCAACATGTTGAGACAATCGCGCAGAATGGTTCCTGCTTTGCGGAAACTGGCGATTTCGGCCGGGGTGAATGTCTGAATGGCGGGCATGTACGAACGAGTCTAATGGAGAATGGTTTGTGGACAACTAAAAAATGCCGGCCCCGTGCGAAGACGGGACCGGGCATGGTTCGTTGCCACAGGAGATAGGTCAGTATGGCAACCATACAAACCCGCGCCACCACCAGAGCCATCGCGCATAGCGTGTGAAGCGATAGGTCTCTTCATCGATGGGACTGCGCAGAAACCACTCGACCGTTTCCTCGTCGGGCTCCTCCTCCAATGTTGCCCGATACGAATGGGCAGCATGATGGATCAGTCCAATCGTGATGCCCATCGACTCTTCCGTCCACTCGCGTTGGCGCCTCCAGAAAACATGGCAACGGTCGTCGTGGTCGATAAGAAAGATCGACCGGGCATCGTCGTCGATGGCCACGAAGCAGGCAAGACCGTACTTCGTATGGATGACAGAGTGATGCACGACCTTCGCATCTTCCGGTTCACGCCGTTGCAGGACGTGAATCGTCCCGCTCTGTTCAACTGCAACGATGAAGCGCCGATCGGGAGACATGCACGTCGCGTAGACATCTCCACCAATGGTGAAATCGCCGATCTCCTTCAACTGCAACAACGTCGTGGTACGCCCAGCATGCGGAATATACCCCGCGGGCTCGATGGCCATAGCCGTCATTGTGACTCTCCTGAGGTGCAACGAACTTTTAAGGAACACTCCGGTCCAACGAGGATCGGCTGGTCATCGTACTCTCATTTTTACATTTTCAATTATCAATTTTTCATTCGTCACGAAGTGACGCTTAGCGCCTCGATGATGCGTTCATACACTTCATCCATTGTCCCCTCGCCGCTGACCTGCACCACATTGCCCTGCGCGATGTAGGCATTGATCACCGGTTCGGTTTTCTCGTGGAAGATGCCCATGCGACGGCGAATGAATTCTTCCGATGCGTCATCGGCCCTCCCCTGCTCCACCGCACGCTGCTTAATGCGCTCGACCGCTTCCTCCTCGTCAATGATCAATTGGATGCAGCTGAATGATCGCCCGATATCCTTCATCATCGCATCGAATCCGTGCATCTGATCGAGATCGCGCGGGAAACCGTCGAACAGCAATTTCTGATCGGCGGGGTACGCCTGAACGGCGGCGCGCACGACATCCATCACGACATCGATGGGCGCGAGATGTCCGTGATCGATATACGACGCGATTTTCTGTCCCAGCTCCGTGCCCGATGCGGCAATTTTGCGCAGTTCTGCGCCCGTCTCGAATATGGCGTAACCCTGCTCGGCGGCTAACCGTTTTGCTTGGGTTCCTTTGCCGGATCCTTGAATACCGAAGAGCACCAAGTCCATAGGCCGCGGCAGAGTAGCGGAGAGGGTTTAAGGGGTAAAGAGGAAGAGGGGGTTTTGGTGGGTTGATTGGGTTTGGTGGGTTTTTGGTAAGTGCTTCACTGCTCTGAAGCGCTAAAGCACACAATGCTCTTGTATTCACCTATAATCGGCAAACTATGAGAAAATATATGAGCAGCTTTCGTCAGTTGCTTGCATGGCAGAACGCACACCAGCTGACTTTGGATATCTATCGTATCACTCGATCATTTCCTAAAGAGGAACGATTCGGCATTACGGATCAGATAAGACGCGCAGCCAGTTCGATTCCGGCTCAAATAACAGAAGAGTCTCGCATGCCCACAATGAATCATTGAAAACTCTATTACGATCGTGCATACGCATCTGCTGCAGAAGTCGATTACTTTCTTGGATTGCCACACGACCTCAAATATGTAAGCGATGCCCAATACGATCGACTTCTGAAACAAATTTACTATGTATCAGCTCTTGTCCATACACTCTCCACATCATGTAGACGGGAGAAGAGGTGATACTCAATCACTTCCTCACTTCCCTACTTCTTTACACCCCCTACACCAACTTATCATAATCATGCGCCAACATCTGTGCGTTTACTCTGCGAATGAGCTCCATCACGACACCGACGATGATGATGAGCCCCGATCCGGAGATCAGCAAGTTCTGACTGTCGAGTGCGGAGAACTTCGTGAAGATCAAGGGAACGATCGCGATGAGTCCGAGGAAGATACCTCCCCACAAGTTCAAACGGTTGCTGGTTTTCTCGAGCATGTCAGCCGTCTGTTTGCCTGGACGCATGCCGGGAATAAATCCGCCTCGCTTTTGAATGCTTTCTGCAAGGTCGGCTGGTTTGAATGTGACCGACACGTAGAAATACGTGAACGCCATGACGAGCGCGAAGTACAGGATGATGTAGATCCAGCTCGGCGTTGTGGCATTGAGGTAGGCATTGATAAAGTTCACGACACCCTGGAACCGCGGAGCGGTCTGCAGGAACTGCGCGATGATGGCAGGCAGCGTAATGAGTGAGACGGCGAAGATGATCGGCACCATGCCCGCCTGATTCAGACGAACCGGAATACCGCCGGAGACGCCGCGGCCAGCACCCTGGTTGGCGTAGGTGATGGGAATGAGACGATGTGCATCGGTGAACAGCACGACGGCGATAAGTGTTGCAAGGCTGACGAGACCGAAGAGGATGAACGCCGTGCGCTGGCTTTCACCGCCGATGATCATCGCGCCGATCTGCGTGGGAATGCTGGAGACGATACCGGTGAAGATGATCATCGAGATGCCGTTACCAATCCCCTTCTCCGTGATCATTTCTCCAAGCCACATGAGGAAGATCGAACCAGCCGTCACGAAAAGCATGGGAAGCAGGACGTTGGGGAACGTCGTGTCGATAAGTGGAACACCTCCGCGGCTGAGCAACAGAAGGAAGCCGTAACTCTGGATGAATGCGAGCGGCACGCTGAGCCAGCGCATGTAGCGGTTCAGTTGCTGCTGTCCCTGCTGACCTTCTTTGCTGAGCGCTTCCAATTTGGGGAAGATGACAGTACACAGCTGGATGATGATCGACGCGTTAATGTACGGCGCCAGACCGAGCATCATGATGGAGAAGTTGTCGACTGCTCCACCGGTCAGCGCGGCGAACACGCCGATGAGACCGCCGGATGCGCGGCTGTCGAGGAACTGCTTCAGCGCGAACGGATCGGTTCCGGGAACAGCAAGATGTGCCGCGATACGATAGACAAGAAGCAGCGCGATCGTAATGATAATGCGCTTGCGGAGATCTTCGGTGTGCCAGAGCTGGCGGAGATAGGTGAACATGACGAGGTAGGCAGTAGACAGAAATCAGGAGTCAGTAGATGCGTTCACTATACACCACCTTTACTTCACAAGCGTGATCGAGCCACCTGCTTTCTTGACCGCTTCAATAGCGGACTTCGATGCGGCGTTCGCTTCGATCGTGATTTTCTTGGAAAGGGTTCCCGTCGCGAGAATCTTCACCGGGTGACCGGCATGCGCCAAACGGCGATCGATCAGATCGGCCAGAGTGTACGTACCTTCCGGCAACGCGCGCTCGATGGCGGCCAGAGTGATGATTTCGTGCTCGACGCGGCGCGGGCGCTTGAATCCGTGCTGCTTAGGCTGGCGAATCATCAGCGGCATCTGACCTCCTTCGAAACCGAAGCGGCGGCCTTTACCGGCACGAGCCTGCTGACCCTTTGTACCGCGTCCGGCGGTCGTACCTCCTCCCGCGCTGTTGCCGCGGGCGACGCGCTTGCGCTTTTTAGTTGAGCCGGAGGCCGGGCGAAGGGAGTGAAGCATACGGAAAGAGGAATCTGCGGTCATCGAACGAGGACCGGGGCGCCATAGTAGGGGCTGGATCGTCTGTTTACAAGGGTACACCGCGGTTTTGCGGCAATTCCGGGAACAGGATTAATTGCTAAAACTACAAAAATAGTATATAATATAGTATTAAACCACAAAAACTCCTCACTGGGCTCATTCTGACAGCAATGCTCTTCGGGGGCACCGTCCTGCCTGCCGTATCGGCCGAGCCTGCCGCCAGAATGACCGTCGTACAGGGCATTATTCTCGCCCTGACGCCCGATATCCCCGTTATTCGGAACACCGGTCAATTCAGTGATATGCCCAAAGGCCATCCTGCCGAGGCCTACATGCTCTACGCCGAACGGCTGGGTATTATCCGAGCCGACAGCCAGACACGCCTGTATCCGATGAATCCCGTTCCGCGTGCGGAATTCTTGGTCATGATTGCCCGTGCGTGGGCACTGCCGACCGGGCTGTTTCACTCGTACAGCGATGTCCCTGCGGACAGCTGGTATGCCCCCTACGCCGGGCTGGCGACGGAATATCGGCTGTTTTCGGCGGAGAAGAGTGACCTGCTGGAGCCGGAAAAATTGATGACGATGGATGAGGTGAATCGGGCATTATTGCTTGTAAAAACCATCAGATCGGTCAATGGCGAATTACGCATCGATGGAGGAGCAGTCACGAAAGATCCGCGGATCTATACCGTCATCTCTTCGCGTCGCAATCGCGTTCCGCTGGTGACGCCCTCATCGCAATCATCCAAAACCCCGCTTGTTCGCCGCACTCGCATTCCTCTGAGCGTCGCCCAGCAACGCACAACGGTCATGAACCTGATTAACGAGATCCGCCGCGATCACAACCTTCCGGAACTCCAGCTTGATGAACGACTCCAGCAGTCCGCTCAGCTGTACGCAAACCGCATGGCAGAAGAGGGATTCTTCTCGCACGTCAGTCCCGACGGCAAAACGATCCGCGAACGGATGGCCGCAACCGGCTTTTACGACCGTACGTTCCAGAAAGACTGCGGATGTGTGAAGGGCTATGCGCTCGGAGAAAACCTCGCAAAAGGGCAAAAGACGCCCCAGGAAGCGGTCAAAGACTGGATGGCATCAGACGAACACCGGGCAGCGATTTTGAACCCTGCGTATAACCTGTCGGGTGTGGGGTTAAACGCCGGTATTTGGGTGCAGCATTTTGGGGCGGTGACGATTCCAAACTGAGCAAGTTCTATGCAAACGAACAGCTGTAAACGTACGAGGAGTCGCTAAAGTCCCGCCAACTTCTCCCCGAACTCCTCCGCCGCATCGGGGCCGTTCCCGGTGATGATTTTCCCGTCGATCGTCACAGATTCACCGGTATAGGTCGCACCGCCTCTGCGGATCTGCTCAATCTGCGTTCCATGGCCATCGTCCCAGACGGTCGCTTTTTTGGTGCGCAGTACACCCGCTGCCGCAAGAATAGTCGGGGCAATACAGATAGCGCCGAGTGGCATGTGCATATCGACTGCCTCGCGGGCAATACGATAGGCGTCAATGTTATCGACCAGTGCATGGGCGCCGGGTCCGCCGATGAACGCGATACGATCGTAATCGGCAGCGATCGCATCACGGAGTGTCACGGTTGCCTCAGTCGTTCCGCCAAATTTACCGGTGCAGGGGCCGACCTCCGTGCTGGCAATCACGATATCGAACCCCGCGTTGGTCAGCCCCTTCACAGTACCGTCGAGTTCTTTGTCCTGATACCCGGTCTGCGCGATGATAACGAGTGCGGTCTTCATAGACCGTGAAGTATAACCGCGAACGTCAAAGCACTCACGGAAAAAGTCTCACTTCTTCTCCTTAGTCCTTCTTCTCCGTCTTTTTGGCTTTCGGCTTCTCGACCAGGTTTCCGCCTTCAATCTGATCTTTGGAGACAGTCTTTACTTTGGCGGTCGACGGGTCGGCCTTCTCGGCATTCTCTTCGACCGCGACACCTCCCTTAACGGGCTTGAGCAATGCGAGCGCCTTGAGTGTAGCCTGAGCGTTGACCAGCTTGTTTCCTGTTCCGAAGCGCTTGGACAGCACGTTCGCAACGCCGGCGTGATCGAAGATTACACGAAGAGCTCCTCCCGCGATGATTCCCGTTCCTTCCGATGCCGGCATGAGACGCAGCTTGGCGGACTTGAACTTAATATCGACTTCGTGGGGGATTGTTCCCTTTGTCAGCGGGATAAGGATGATGTTGCGCTTGGCGGCCTTGGTTGCCTTTTGGACTGCGGCCTGCACTTCGTTCGCCTTACCGGTTCCGAGTCCAACCTTGCCCTTCTTGTTTCCGACGACGACGACTGCGCGGAAACGCATACGGCGTCCTCCTTTCACCACGCGTGTCACGCGGTCTAGGCTGAGCGTCGTCTCGGCATACTCGGATGGCGGGCGCTGATCGCGTCCACCCCTGCGGTCTCCGTCACGGCCGCCGCGTCCTCCGCGACCACCGCGTTCACCGCCGCCCTGAGGGCCGCGTGATCGGTTGTTCGGTGATGAGGATGGAGCTGGCATGTAATTCAGAATTGAAAATTAATAATGAAAAATTGAAAATTAAAATTTGAGTCCGCCTTCGCGGGCGGCATCGGCCAAGGCCTTCACGCGGCCGTGGTACTTGTAGGCATTGCGGTCAAAGACAACGGAGGAGACACCTGCATCTTTTGCTTTCTTCGCAAGGAGCTCGCCGACCTTCTTGGCACCTTCGACGTTCATCTTCGCCTTCGCTTCCTTGGTCGATGCAGCTGCAAGCGTCTTGCCTGCGGCGTCATCAATCACCTGGGCACTGATGCCCGTGAGTGAGCGGTAGACCGTCAGACGCGGACGCTCGGCCGTGCCGAGGATACGTGCGCGAATGCGGGTCTTTCTGCGGAGCCGGTCCTGGAGCTTCTTGGGGAGTTTCATGAGTGAGTCGTATTAAGCGGTCTTGCCGGCGGCCTTACCGACCTTGCGGCGGACGTACTCGTCGGAATAACGGATGCCTTTGCCTTTGTACGGCTCTGGCGGGCGGAGTTCGCGGATCTGTGCTGCGGTCTGTCCGACCAGCTGCTTGTCCGCGCCCTTCACGGTAATCAGGTTCTTGTTCTTCTCATCCTGAACGATTTCGATATCAGCGGGGATGACGAAGTCGATCGGATGGCTGTAGCCGAGGTTCAGCTGCAGCGTCTTTCCTTTGAGTGCGGCCTTGTAACCGACACCGATGATCTCGAGCTGCTTGCTGTATCCGTCCGAGACACCCTTCACCATGTTGGCGAGCAGAGCGCGGGTCAGACCGTGGCGTGCGCGTGCCGCCTTGCTGTCATCTTTGCGGACAACTTTGGCGACATTGTCTTCCACGTTGATCGTGACTTCCGGGAGCATCGCGTAGGTCAGCGTTCCTTTGGAACCGGTCACGTGGAGGATGCCGGACTTCACCTCGACGGTGACACCGGATGGAATGGCCACTGATTTGTTTCCAATGCGTGACATGATTAGGCGACGGTACAAAGAAGTTCTCCTCCGAGTTTCTTGGTGCGGGCTTCCTCATCGGTCATCAGACCCTGGCTGGTGGTGAGAATGGCCTGGCCGTATCCGCGCAGCACCGGCTGGAGATCCTGAACGCGTGCGTAGAGGCGGCGTCCGGGCGTGCTCTTGCGCTCAAGGGTCAGCGTCTTTCCGGGAACGAACGTCACTTCCAGCTCCTGCTTGGGAGCGTCACCAAGGACTTCGACGCTCTGCAGCCATCCCTCGCGGACCAGCAAATCGGACAGCTCTTTCTTGAGACGTGACATGGGAGCGCGGCAGGTCTTGCGGCGTGCCGATTGCGCGTTGCGCATGCGGGTCAGGAAGTCGCCGATGGGGTCGTTCACAAAGGACATAGATTACCAGGAGGATTTGGTGAGACCGGGAATATCACCGTTCGAGGCCAGTTCACGGAAGCAGATGCGACATACTCCGAAGAAACGCATGAATCCGTGGCGACGTCCGCACAGGCTGCAGCGGTTGTAGACGCGGGTGGGGAAAACCGGCTTCTTGCCTGCGGCTTTTGCCGCGAGGTAGTTGTCGCGTTTTCTCTGCTGGCTGATGACGATCGATTTGCGGGCCATGGGTGCGT
>CAYXNG010000036.1:0-7818 GCA_964466635.1 uncultured Candidatus Peribacteria bacterium
GTTCGATGGTGAACGGGACGATCTGATCAAACGACCACTTGTTCCCGGGCTTCACGACACTAAGCGTCAATTTCGTCTGTTTGTCGTTCAACTTCTGCGCAACCAAGCGGTTGCGCTTTCCATCAATCTGCTGCGTGGACCACAGCTCCTTGTGCGTTACAGGCCCTGTCATGTCACAGCCCCTTATTGAGGTGATGTAGAGAGGGAAACCGATCCCTCCAGTCGTTTCCGAAGGATCGGATGACTCTCTACAGTCGTCGATGATGACAAGAAACAAAGGGGTTTAGCCTACAACAGACCGCTGGCATGTCAATCATAGATGGCAGCTTTCGGCTGCCGAATCGTTGACTTGTTTCCTATGTACGCCGATCATTTCCGTATGCATCGCACTCTCTCCCTCTCGCTTGCTTCCTTCTCCTTGCTTGCATTGGCAGCATGCTCCCGTGGTATGAACGATGACCAGACGTCATCGCAGATGATGATCGGAGATATTGTCCTTTCATCCCCTCTCCCAAACGATACGGTTTTCAGCCCGTTGCTTGTCACGGGTGAAGCTCGCGGTACCTGGTACTTCGAAGCGAGTTTTCCTGTCCGTTTGCTGGACGGGAACGGTAACGAGATCGCGGTGGAACCCGCGCAGGCACAGGGAGACTGGATGACGGAAGAGTATGTGCCCTTCTCTGTTCTGCTCGAATTTGATGTTCCCTCAACGCCGAACGGAACGCTAATTCTTCAGAAGGACAATCCGTCCGGTCTTCCGGAGTATGATCAGAGTCTGAGTATTCCGGTGATGTTTCAACAGTAGTTCGGACATTCCCGCCGTTGCATGACCGAATGGTTACAGTCATTTCTACCGCATCTTCAGAATCTCGGAACAGCCGGCTACTGGCTTCTTCTGCTCGCGACGTTCGGTGAATCATTTGTACTGACCGGAATGTTCGTTCCAGGTACGGTGTTATTGGTCATTATGGGTGGTTTGATTCCGCAAGGTGCGTACACTTTTTCGGATCTCGTGCTGTTTGCGGTCATCGGATCGATTCTTGGTGATGCAGCGAGTTATGAAATCGGAAGAATCGGCCGGTTCCAAGTCACGCGCTTCCGCGTTGTTCGCGCGTACCTCGGTCGCGGTGAATCGTTCTTTACGACATATGGCACGAAAAGCGTAATTCTCGGACGATTCATCGGACCGATTCGCCCCATCATTCCTTTTGTCGCGGGCGTGTCGCACATGAAGCGCTTTCCGTTTTACCTCTGCAACATCGTCAGCGCGGTCGGTTGGTCAGTCTCCTATCTCTTACTGGGGTATGCGTTCGGATATGCATGGAAGGCGGCTCTCGCGTGGTCTTCTGCGGCTGTCAGTGCGATTGTGGTTGTTCTGCTCGCCGTGTTCCTCACGCGCTGGTATCGAACATCAAAGCGACACATCGATTTGGGGGATGTATGATGCATGTATGAGGGACTTGCAGGAACAGATCCGGCTTTTCTGTCTTCATCACGGAATGGTCGCCCGGGCTGAAACCAGAATACTCGATGTTCTGTCGGAGCTCGGTGAAGTGGCAAAGGAATTGCTGAAATCCTCGGAATACGGAATGAGAGAATCCAGTAGAACCGATGATCTTGAACAAGAAATGGGAGATCTTCTGTTCTCCGTCATTCAACTTGCGAACGCACACAATATCGATCTGGAAACGGCGGTCCGTGACGTCATGAAAAAATATGAGCGGCGCATCAACGAAAAGGGAGACGCCGGATCGGGTCGTTAGTGCTCCACGTGCTCGAGTTTCTGCACGAATGCAATCGCCTCTTTCTTGCTGCCGACTTCACCTCTAACTTGCGCGTCGTGTAACTCGTCGAGAATTTCACCGATGCGTGATCCGGGCTTTAGCCCCGTCAGTTCCATAATTTCCTTGCCGCCCAAGAGCGGCGGAACAGGGCGCGGGTGTTTATCGAGGAACGTGTTGTAGTCACGAAGAATCGCATCATAGAGCGAAAAATTCGATGGCGTTGTTCCTGCAATATCGAGCCAGAAGAGTTGGAGCAGCTCAGGGAACCACTGATGGAAATACCAGTGTGCCTTGCGCTCGTCATTCATTTCCTCAAACGATCCCATCATCATGTGATGTTCGATGATCCACATGATTTTATCCTTGCGACGGTTGGAAATGCCGAGTCGTCCGAGCACATCACCGGTGATGTGCGCCGATACCTTCGCATGCTCATCAAAGCGGATACGTTCTTTGAGGCTGAATGTTTCCGCCTTGCCGATGTCATGGAACAGCGCCGCAAGACGCACATCAACCAAGTCATCATCGCGGAAAGAGCGGACACATTGCAGAAGATGGTTCCATACGTCACCTTCGTGGTGATAATCGGCGGGCTGCGCGATGCCCTTGCATTGGTAAAGTTCGGGAACGATATGCTCGAGAATGCCGAGTTCCCACAGATCTTCGAGGCCTTGGTCGGCGTGCGGTGTCAGCAGCAGCTTTTCGATTTCTTCCAGTTTGCGGATGCCGGACAGTCCTTCGACTGAGGCCGCATGTGTACGCAATGCCGCATAGGTTTCAGGGTGATACTGTCCATCGATGCGCGCACGAAATCGCACGGCGCGCATAATCCGTAACGCGTCGTGCTGGATGCGCTCTGCAGGATTACCGACGAATCGGATCAATCGCTCCTTCAAGTCCGCTTCTCCGTTGAACGGATCGTACAGTTCGCGCGAAATGGGATGCACGTACATCGCATTGATCGTAAAGTCGCGACGCTCCGCATCCGGTTCTTTCTCGCTGAACTCGATCGACTCGGGAATGCGCCCGTCGGACACTGGTGATTCTTTGCGGAATGTCGTCACTTCGAACACGAATGTTTTCAATCTGATGCGGACACTCCCCAGCGGGCGGGGCACCTCCCGTCCTTTTGCGAATAGTGATAGAGCCTGTGTCGGTGTCGCTGCCGTCGCGATATCGATGTCTTGCGGTATATGACCGTTCAACATGTCGCGAACACATCCGCCGACCCACCACGTGTCATACCCGGCATCAGTCAGTGTTTCAACGACTTTATACGCTGCTTCGCCGTAGGGGGTTGCAAGTGTCTTATCGATGATGGCGCGGTCGAGCGACATTGGTGCATAGTATACCCGTATGTCGTCGCTCGTCATTGCCACTCCCGGTGTCCCTCTCTCCACTCCCAAAAAGGGCGGGACACTCGAAGGCATCAGGCATGCGCACAGCCTGGGTATTCGCGCAATGGAAATGGAATGGGTGCAGAGCGTGCCGAAAAATCCCGATCATGTGGCAGCTATCGGCGAACTTGCGAAATCCCTCGATTTCACCCTCACGGTACATGCTCCGTTTTTCATCAATCTCAATTCCGTTGATGCAGAAAAAATCACGGCAAGCAAAAAACGCATTCTCGATGCACTGACCATGGCGCAAATTGCCGGAGCGGTGTCGGTCTGCGTGCATGCTGCGTTCTATAACGGCAGACAGAGTGAGGCACTGGAGAACGTTCGCCGTGCAACCGATGAACTGATGAAACACAAGCAGAAGCTCTTTCCCGACGTGAACCTTGCCTACGAGACAATGGGCAAGCATTCCCAATTTGGCACAGTGGAAGAGGTGCTTGCGGTCAGTACAGAGTTTGATATTTATCCCTGTGTCGACGTGTCGCATTTACATGCGCGGAGCAATGGTGGTTTCAATGATGCAGATTCGTGGAATGAGATGTTTGATCAGTATGTGGAAGCACTCGGGAAACAATCGCTACAGTCGATGCATCTGCACCTCTCCGGCATTGCCTATACCGATAAAGGTGAGCGGAACCATTTGCCGTTAGAGGAATCGGATACGGATTGGCGTGGCTATTTGTCGATTCTGAAGAAACGAGGAGTTGCAGGTGTCCTTGTCAGTGAATCACCTTTGCTTGAGGAAGATGCGCTTCTTCTGCAAAAAACATATGAGTCGATGTAAATTGCTATATTGCTAAATTGTTGCTGTTTTTCAATATCTTCTACTCGCATCACTGACCGATTATCTATATAACAATATAGCAATTTAACAATTTCGTATTTTCTTATGGCCATCAATCTTGCTATCAACGGTTTTGGACGCATCGGACGCCAAGCTCTGCGCATCATCCAGCAGAAGCACCCAGAGTTGAATGTTGTTCTTATCAACGATCTCACCGATGGTAAAACCCTGGCTCATCTCTTCAAGTACGATTCCAGTTACGGTGTCTATGCAGGCAAGGCGGAGTTTGCTGATGGCATGTTAAAGACGGACAATGATGACATTCGCATCACGGCAGAGAAGGATCCGACAAAGTTGCCGCATGCAGAGATGAAGGTCGATGTAGTTCTGGAGTGTACCGGCCGTTTCACCAAGCGTGATGACGCCGCAATGCATCTGACTGCCGGTGCGAAGAAAGTGATTATCTCCGCGCCATGCAAGGATAAAGCAGACGGCACGTTCTGTATCGGCGTCAATGAGGAGACATACGATCCATCGTCCATGCACGTCATCAGCAATGCATCATGCACGACGAACTGCTTGGCACCCATGGTGAAGGTGATGCAGGAGGAATTTGGCATTGTGCACGGATTCATGACGACGGTGCACAGCTATACCAACGATCAGAATCTGCTCGACCTTCCTCATGCAGACTTGCGCCGTGCCCGTGCTGCAGCGGAAAACATCGTTCCGACATCGACCGGTGCAGCAAAGGCAATCGGATTGGTAGTGCCGGAAGTGACTGGCAAGCTTGACGGTATTGCGATTCGCGTGCCGACGCCGACGGGAAGCCTGAATGATGTGACGGTTCTGACTGAAAAGCCAGTGACCAAAGAAGCGATCAATGCGGCATTCGAAAAAGCGGCGAATGGCCGCATGAAAGGTATTTTGCGAGTTGAACATGACCCGATTGTCTCGCACGATATCGTCGGCGATCCCCACAGTTGCATTCTGGATATGGAACTGACGAACGTCTCCGGATCAAACCTCGCGAAGATCTTCGGCTGGTACGACAACGAATGGGGCTACAGCAACCGCATCTGCGAACTGGCGAAGTACATTGGTGGAAAGCTTTAGTCTTTTCGCAGAATGTCTTCGAACCATTTATGGTATCCGCTGATACGCAGCTGTACGTATAGATATGTGAGCGTTTTACGCGCATCGACTTCGGTCTGCTGTAACGATCCGTTGCATGCATTTTGGAGGGCAGAACGCGTTGTTGCGATAAGCGACGAGCGAATGCCCCGTTGCCTCATTGTATCCAAGATACTCAGCAAATCTTGCTTCGACATCAACTGCAGCGCATTCGCCGTTCTTTGAGTGTCAGCTTCTATGATCCTGGCAACTTCTGCTCGCTCTGCGTCGTCCGCATCTCTTCTCGTGGTTTGCCATATCGCCAATTCCTGAAGGCTGCCGATATCCAATCTGTGCACGGTTTCAGATAAATCAGGTTGTTCGTGCCGATGAAAATCGTTCGTCGTTTTATCCGCCATAATGGCATTATAGTAATCCGTGCAATATTTTTCTATACGAGCAAATGAGTGTGTCGAGCTGTCATGATTTTCCCGCTACAATCCTTTGCAATGCGCCTTCCGCGCACACTGACGGCTCCGGATTACCCGGAGAACCTGGCCATATTCCGCATCGTTCTCTGTACGACGCTTATTGCATTTTGCCCTCCGCGGTTTCCGCAGATGAATGCTTTGCCGGCAGAGTTGAGAATTGCTCCGTGGGGTTTGGATTGGATGATGCCGTTCATTCCCGTTAGCCATACGATCCCGTATGTCGTACTTGGTGTATTTCTTTTTGCCTGCATGTGCGGAGTGCTTGGACTATTTTCACGCACATCATGCGCTGTCGCATGTCTGACCGGCTTATATGTCTACGGTGTTCCGCAGTTGTTCGGAAAAATCGATCATAATCATCACTTGCTGTGGCTGACGGCACTTCTTGCCTGCAGCCGATGTGGTGATGCCTTATCGATTGATACATGGCTCTCACGAAAACATTATCTGCCGTCAATGATCTATGCGATTCCCATTCGCTTTGCCTGGGCGCTGCTCGGTTTGACCTATTTTATGCCGGGATTCTGGAAGCTCATCGGTCCCGGTTGGGACTGGGCGCTATCCGACAACATCCGCAATGCGATGTATACGAAGTGGTTTGAGATCGGCGGATATGTTCCTCCGTTTCCCATCGACCAGTATCCCCTGCTCTACCGCTCAGTCGGGATTGCGATCATGTTGTTTGAACTGACATTCATCGTCGCTATCTTCATTCCACGGTGGCGTTGGCTCTGGATTATCGGAGGACTCTTCTTCCATTGGTCCGTCGCACAGTTCATGACGATCAAGTTCTGGAAGATAACCTGGTGTTATCCGGTGCTTGTCGATTGGCAGGCGTTCTATAAGCGCCTCGGTATTCCTGAAAAGTTTTCACGTGTCACGCCGCCACAATATCCACCCATATTGATTGCGGTAGTTGGAACGACTCTTCTACTCATTAACACGATTTTCGGATTTATGAAGATCGATTCGTGGCCATTTACCGTCTACCCGACATTTGCGACGGTGCAGGATGACGTGACAGAAACAGTCGTGGTGACCGCCACCACGCCGGCCGGTACGACAACTCTTTCTTCCAGGCAGTTTGTTTCCATTCTCGGCGACACATCGCGGTGGTGGACGATGCAGCGGCGCATGATTCGTGCAAAAGATCCTCAGAAAATCGATCAGTACTGTCGTGGAATGGCTGTCGCCATCCGGCGAATCTATGCGTCGTACATCCGGGCAGATATCGAGTTTATCCACGAGCAGCGATCGATTCTTCCGGCTAAGCAGAACGACCCGCCCCTGATGCGACAGTCGCTCTGCATTGTGCCGGCATTGTGATTGTGACGATTACTCTTTCTTCTCGTCGACCACTTCCCCATCGACGACGTTCTCTTTCTTGTCATCCGATCCTTCGGATTGTTTCTTCTGCGCCTCCTCGTAGACGATCTTGCCGATTTCCTGCGCCGCGGTTCCAAGTTCCTCTGTTTTCGACTTCAGCTCTTCGGCAGTCGCATCTTCTTTCTTGAGAAGCTCACGCAGCTCATTCATTTTATCGTTCACGGTTTTCTTCGTTGCATCGGGAATCTTCGCGTCGTGTTCGCGCATCTGCTTTTCCAAATTGAAGATGAATGAGTCGGCACTGTTTCGCGCGTCAATCAGTTCGCGCTTCTTTTTATCATCTTCTGCGTTCACTTCGGCATCCTTGCGCATCTTCTCGACTTCTTCCTTCGAGAGACCGGTCGATCCTTGAATAGTGATGTGCTGAACCTTCCCCGTTCCTTTGTCCTTTGCGGTCACGTTGAGAATGCCGTTGCTGTCGATGTCGAGCGTCACTTCAATCTGCGGCATGCCGCGCGGTGCAGGTGGAATGCCGTCGAGGATGAATCGGCCCAGTGACTTATTGTCTTTCGCCAATTCGCGCTCACCTTGCACGATGTGAATTTCGACCGATGGCTGATTGTCGGCAGCAGTGGAGAAAACCTGGCTCTTGCTACTTGGAATCTTCGTATTGCGCTCAATCAGTTTCGTCGCAACTCCGCCGAGTGTTTCGATACCGAGGGACAGCGGTGTCACGTCGACCAGGACAATGTCTTTGTCGATGTCCCCGCCGAGCACACCGGCCTGAATGGCGGCACCGATCGCGACGACTTCATCGGGGTTGACGCCTTTGTGCGGTTCTTTGCCGAAAATTTCCCGGACCTTCTCAATCACCTTCGGCATGCGGGTCATTCCTCCGACCAACACCACTTCCGCAATGT
>CAYXNG010000037.1:0-7145 GCA_964466635.1 uncultured Candidatus Peribacteria bacterium
ACCACATGGTAACGCCAACCCGACCCACACAGGAGTTAGCGGAGTTGCATTTCCACCTCGGACAAAGTGTCGAGCCACACATCTTGTGGTCTATTGCTCATGAGCAGGGCATCAAGCTCCCCAGCAAAGACTACTGGGAGTTTTACGATTTGGTGACGTTGAACAAGGATAAAGAGCTGATTACCTGGGAGGATTACCACAAGCTGTTCCACCTGACGGAGCTGATTCAGAGCTCGCCGGTTGCCATGGAACGCACGCTCTACGAAGTGGTCTCCGGTGCCTACCGTGCCAACAACATCACGCTCTCGGAACCGGGGTTTAACCCGTTATACCGCAACCGCGAAGGGGAGCGCGATCTCGATATGATCATTCTTGCCGCATTGCGCGGTATGGAGAAGGCATTAGCGGAATTTCCGGCCATCCGCGCCGGACTGATTCTGATGCTCGATCGCCGTCTGCCGAAGGAACTCAATGCGGTCATCGTCCGCAAAGCGATCAAGTATCGCAGCCGCGGTGTGGTCGGTATTGATATTGCCGGACCGTTGCCGAAAGATACCAAGTTCGATTACGCCGATTACACAGACCTCTACGAAGAGGCGCGTGCCAACGGTCTCAAGACCACGGTGCACACCGGAGAAGACGGCACGGCTGAAGAGATGAATTACGTGCTCGATACGCTTCCGCTCGATCGCATCAACCACGGATTCCGCGCCTACACCGATCCGAAGCTGATGGAGAAAGTCGCGAAGAAAGATCTGACGATGTGCATGTGTCCGACCTCAAACTTCAGTGTCGGCTTTATCAAAGACGGCGACCACTTCCGCGAGGTGATCCAGACGCTCTGGAAGCACGGCGTGAAGTTCTGCATGAATACCGACAACCCGTCGATGCTCAAGACGAACATCCGCAAAGAAATTGATTACCTCCGCCAGTACGATTGTTTGACGGAAGATCAGATCAATCAGACGATCCAGTGGGCATTCGACTGCACGTTTATCCCCACGGAAGCGGGGAAGAATTTGTATCTGTAATTGATCTTTTAATTGTCATGGTTCGTCTTCGCTCACCATGACACATGCGCCCATTTCGTGTCATCCCGAGCGAAGACGAGGGATGAATTTCATTCAATTTTATGCCTAAACCATCCTCCTCCGCCGGCTCCAAAATTATCATGGAAGGTCTGACCTTTGATGATCTGTTGCTTCTCCCCAACGAATCCAGCTTCCCGCGCGAGGCGGTGAACCTGGCGACGCAGCTGCACCCGCGCATCAAACTGAAGCTGCCGATTCTCAGCTCGCCGATGGACACGGTGACGGAGTCCGGTATGGCTGTGGCGATGGCGCAGCTCGGAGGACTCGGCGTCATTCACCGCAACCTCGCGGTTGAGAAGCAGGCGAAGATGGTTGAGCATGTGAAAAAATCAGCTGTCAGGAGTCAGGATTCAGGAGTTGCTTCGCTGGATTCAAAGGGAAGATACTTGGTTGCAGCTGCCATTGGCGCCGGTGCAGATATGAAAGATCGCGTGAAGGCGCTGGTCGCCGCCGGAGCCGATATGATCGTTGTCGATTCCGGACACGGCCACAGCACGTACATTATGGACTGTGTGCGGTTCATCAAGAAAACCTACGGATCCAAAGTTGTCATCATGGCTGGCAACGTCGCAACGTACGAGGGGGCAAAGGCGCTGATCAAAGCCGGAGCCGATGTGCTCCGCGTCGGCGTCGGTCCTGGCAGCATCTGCACCACCCGTGTGATTACCGGTATGGGCGTGCCTCAGGTGACGGCATTGCTGGAGGCTGCGCGCGCCTGCAGAGGAACCAAGGTCACCTTCGTTGCCGACGGTGGTATCCGGATGATGGGGGACATGGCCAAGGCACTTGCAACCGGAGCATCCGCGGTGATGCTCGGTTCGATGTTAGCCGGTCACGAACAGTCGCCGGGCGACAAGATTAAGATCGACGGAAAGGTTTTCAAGCAGTACCGCGGTATGGGCAGTATCGGGGCGATGCAGAAGGGTGGCGCCGAGCGCTACGGCCAGAAGGCTCAGACCGCAGCCAAGCAGCTGATTGCCGAAGGCGTGGAAGGGATGGTGCCGTTCAAAGGCGACGTCCATGAGTTCCTTTTCCAGGCGGCAGGCAGTCTCCGCTCATCGTTCTACTACCTTGGCAGCAAGACCGTTCCGGAGTTTCACAAGAAGTCGCGGTTTATCAAAATTACCGCGGCCAGCATGAAGGAAAGTCACCCGCACACGATTGCGATTGTCGATAGCGGGGGGAACTATAAGGTCTGAACAGGAAGGGGAGGCAATGCTTCCCCGTATGCTTCAAGAATGCGCTTTTGCAGGTGTTCCATATTTAACGATTCCATCAATGTTCCGTCCTGCTCAACGACGAACGATGCAATAGCGGCGCCAAGCTGGCTGGCCTGCTCCAATGTCCATCCCGATGTGATGCCTAGAACAAGTCCTGCACGGAAAGAGTCGCCGGCGCCTGTCGGGTTTACAGGTGCGTCACAGTTGCAACGGGGGAAGGACAGCTCCTCTGAATTCCGATAAATCGTGTGGCCATCTTCTCCATGAGTCACAATCAGATACTCAGTTTTGTCCGATATTTCTTTAACAGACCACGCAAGACGCTGCCGCAGCATGCCCCATTCAAAGTCATTCATAATGACACCCGTGCTGAGCTCCACCGCCTCGCGCAGATCTTCAATTGAAAAGTCCATGATGTACTGACCAGGGTCAAACAGACGAGGGATATTGTTTTCTTTGCACCAGCGCAGCCCTTCTAGCATTTTTTCTGGGTTACGTGCGCCGATAATGGCGTAACCGATGTCTTTGCGATCGGACAAATCGGGCCAGTGTCCGATCGCGTCCGCACCTCTGTAAAAGAACCAGATCTGATGCTGCTTTGTATCGGTGCAGCAGACGCCGGTTGATGTCATGGCTTCCGATACTTCTTGAACTCCCGAAACATCTACTCCTCGCTCAGTGAGTAATTGCAGATATTCTTTTCCGTCTGATCCAACTTTTCCTACCAACAGTGGATTCCCTCCCAGAAGCGCGACATTCCAGGCTATGTTTGCGCCGGTCCCTCCATGTCGCTTCACATACCGATCCGGTTGGAATGAAACTGACAGCACTTCCATGGTTGTTGCCTCTCGAAGCTGCTCAAGGAATGAAGAGTCGTATGTAAAAAGGTGATCGAAGGCGATGGTGCCAGTGACCAGAATTGCGGGAGAGGAAGACAGGGGACGGGTGGGAAGAGAGTATTTCCAGTGTAGCAAACCATTTCTTTTTGTATTATTAATATAATTATTTTTGTTCAAATTGTCAAATTAGACCAAATTAGCCTATAGATGGCTTTGATATGCCAAAAATCGATTTGACTCTTTATAAATTATGGGTAACATCCAGTCATGTCAGCCATGATGTCTCGCCCCGAAAGCGGAGCAGCGTCGGCTTCCACGGAACTCACACATGTGCGTGAGGAATTGTCGCCCTCCAGTCGGGGCGTTTTTTTTACCATTGAATTAACGGATGATCTTCCACACGAGATCATGAGCCAGGTGCAGACAACAGTGTCGGCACTTCATCGTGCGTTTGGAGAGCGTGTTGAACATAACGACAAGTGTCTTGAGCTAGCGTTTATCAATCGACATTCGCTAGATCACACAAGATCGGTTACCAATGGAGCCGTTCGTATGGCAATGGAATTGGGGATGCCGGATGATCAGGTTAAAACCCTTGCGATTGCCGGTATCTATCACGATGTTGGATATGATTTTCCCGAAGGCGCAGACCCAGCAAAGCGTGGCAAGGAGGCGCACATGAAACATCCGAAGATCGGCGCAGAGATGTTTGTGCGTGAGATGAGCATGCTCCTTAAAACCAACCCCGATGTGCGTCGAGAAGTTCCGTGGTGGACGTCGGAACATATGGAAATAGCATGGGATGCGATTTTAAATCATAGCCATACATCACAGTACGATGCAGAAAACGTTTCACAAGCAGGAAAACAGCTGCGCTTCTGGGATAAGATGGATAATGCCCACATTCGTGTCTATCCTAGCCATCTATTGTCGTATGCATCGCATCTGAGCGTTGACCCCGGACTTGCGATGCAAGAGCTCCGAAATAATCATGCGAATCTTCAGCGACCTCTGACGAATAGGTCAAGGCGTTATACCTTGGGAGAGGTGCATGAAAGATTGGAAAAGTTTGATAAAAAATATGAGCATCGCCTGGTTCCCTATGCCATTACGGGCCAAAAACTAAGAATGAATAGAGACACAGGCGAATGTGAAATGCACTACGCTGTTGATCCCGATCGCATTACCCATCTCTTGCAAGCCCGCTGCGGAGTAGAAAAATTCATGCAACTGTTCCATCGTGCATATGGCCTAAAAAGCATGCGTATTGCCGCTGAAGTCGTACATTCCATTCGAAATGATATATTGAATGTAGTAACTGCTCCTCGAGAAAAGACGCTTCAGGCGGTGTTCCACTTTCCGGATAACCATGTTGAAAAAAGACAATTTACCCCCTTATTTTCGCTATGAGTTACCCAAATCACACGTTAGTCCAGCATCATTTTGCTGGTATGACCGATGCAGCCGTTTTGGAGGGGCAGTTCTTGCAAGAACAAGAGCGCTTGCAACAGGCTACAACGGCAGTTAATGCAGATGTCCTTCGTGTTATAGAGGAGTTGTCTGAAGGAGGAGTACGTGAATAATCAGCCAATCTGTTGCGATCTTTCCCCCGATGTGTAGAATCTCGCTCGGGCGTTCCCCCAGATCCTGCCCAGATTTTCCCTATGAATCCGTCCAAGCCAGAGGCTCGCGTTCATCCTTCGAAAGAGGGGGGACGATCAGCCCCTCGCTTTATTGTGGTGACGGGTGGTGTGTGCAGCTCGCTAGGGAAGGGTATTGCCGCGGCATCAATCGGCGCGATTCTGAAAGCATGTGGATTAAAGGTGTTTGTGCAAAAGCTCGATCCGTACCTGAACGTCGATCCTGGAACAATGAGCCCGTTCCAGCACGGCGAAGTGTTTGTCACTGACGACGGAGCAGAAACGGATCTCGATTTAGGTCATTATGAACGCTTTATTGATGTGCCGATGAGCAAGCTCTCAACGGTCACAACCGGAAAGATCTACACCGATGTCCTGGCCCGCGAGCGCAAAGGAGACTTCCTTGGTGGAACCATTCAGGTTGTTCCGCATATTACCGATGCGATCAAGCAGAGCATTATCGGCGCGGCCGAAAAATCCGGCTGCGATGTGCTGATGGTCGAAATCGGCGGCACGGTCGGGGACATTGAAGGGGAGCCGTTCCTGGAGGCGATTCGCCAGATGAAAGGGGAGTTGGGTCCGGAGAGGTTGATGCACGTACATCTCACGCTTTTGCCGTATCTCAAAGGATCCAAAGAACTGAAGACGAAGCCGACGCAGTTGTCGGTTCGTGAACTGCGCAGAATCGGCCTGCAGCCAGACATGATCCTCGCTCGTGCGGACTACAAGATTCCGTCGGAATTGCTCGATAAGATCAGCCAGTTCTGCGGTGTGAAACGTGAGGCGGTCATTCCCGCGCAGACCTTGCATTCGATCTACGACGTGCCGCTTGCGTATCAGCAGTACGACATGGCACGGATTGTCGGAACCATTCTTGGGTTGGGTGAATTGCAGCCGGATATGTCGGAGTGGGAGAACGGACGGAGGCGCCATGAAGAAGCGGAGAAGGAGGTGACCATTGCATTGGTAGGCAAATACACGAACCTCGAAGACGCATATCTCAGCGTCATCGAGTCGATCAAATCGGCAGCAGTTTTCAATGGAGCAAAGGCGGAGATCATCTGGGTCGATAGCGAGAAGCTGGAGAAGGAGGATCAAGAGACGTGGGATCTGCTGAAGGAGGCGGATGGCATCGTCGTGCCCGGCGGGTTCGGCAAGCGTGGCATTGAAGGAAAAATCAAAGCGGCTCACTATGCGCGAACCGAAAAGATTCCATATCTCGGTCTGTGCCTTGGTTCGCAGATCATGGCGATTGAATTTGCGCGTGACGTGCTCAAAAACAAGGATCTGACCAGCGAAGAGTTTGATGAAGAGGGGAAACTGGAGCGCTCAAACTATGTCGTGCACTTCCTCCCCGGTCAGCACAAAGGAAAAGAGAAAGGGGGAACACTGCGTCTTGGTGCGTATGTGTGTGATCTGGTCAAAGGCAGTAAGGCGGCAGAAGTATATGGTTCAACGCAGATTGAAGAGCGTCACCGCCATCGCTACGAATTTAACAACGATTTCAAGAAAGATCTTGAGGCCAAAGGATTGCTCTTCTCCGGTACTAACCCGGAGACCGGCCTGATGGAAATTGTCGAAGTGAAGGATCATCCGTTCATGGTCGGAAGCCAGTTCCATCCGGAGTTTAAGAGCCGCCCGCACAAGCCACATCCATTGTTCAGGGGATTCATGAAGGCGGTCGTGAAAAGTATCTAAGATAGATAGAATTGGCTATTGAGCTGGTATTTGACGTATTTTCAGTATATTTGACAAATGAAAAAATTAGTGTACTTTATACAACATATGCACAACACCCCCTCAAACCGTCCGTCGTCCGATGCCTCGAAGAGATTTGGCAAAACATCGACGTTTGTTCAGCGTGGAATTGTTGGCACCAGCGTTGCTGCCTTCGCATTGTTGTCGATGTTCAATCGTGACGAACAACCTGCAGCACAGGTTCCTACTGCAAAAGCTGTCAGCCCCGATGATCGTGAGCAAGCGCCGGTATCGGCACTGAAGCCGGAGAATGTCACAATGGACCCACAAGGTGACGCTGTGCTGGTTCAGCAGATCTCATTTGCTTCTGTTATTCCTCAGAAAAGCATCGATCAGAGAAAGGGTCCACTAACCATTGATGAATTGCCGGAGGGGGAAATTTTTCATGGTACTGTTATCAAGCTCGTTGATGAAAATGGCGATTCATTCATGTTTGCCACTGCAGAAGACGGGGATGTTCTGGTGATCGATGGTCAGCGATTCAAGCAGTTCGCTCTTGCTTCCAAGAAGGCGTTTGGCGGCTTCTCTGTACCGCTTGGTGAGCACGATATTCGATGGCATCGCATTTCAAAAAAGATTGTCGATGGACAATCGATG
>CAYXNG010000038.1:0-7073 GCA_964466635.1 uncultured Candidatus Peribacteria bacterium
AAATTCCATCTAAAACCAGAGTTTGGCACATGATTATCGCAAAATCGCTTCAGTGATCCGATGCACATCCGCGTTGACAATGGCGCTTCATCATCCCTACTCTCCGCAACACCTCCTTCCTTAATTAAGTGTCATGCCGACGCATTTAGTCATTGTCGAGTCTCCTGCGAAAGCAAAAACCATCAAACGGTTTTTGGGGAAAGACTATATCGTGGAAGCGAGCATGGGACACATCCGCGACCTCCCGGAGAGCGGACTCGGCGTCGATGTCGATAAAGGATTCACCCCGACCTACGAAGTGTCGGAAGGAAAACAGGGCGTGGTGAAGAAATTGAAAGATCTCTACAAAACCGCCGACGATCTGTGGATCGCAACCGATGAAGATCGCGAAGGAGAGGCAATCGGATGGCACCTGACGCAGGCGCTCGGTATCAAAGATCCGTCCGGCATTCGCCGCATTGTTTTCCATGAAATCACCGAGCCGGCCATTAAAGAAGCGATCGCCAACCCGCGCACGCTCGACATGCGCCTGGTCGATGCGCAGCAGGCGCGCCGCATTCTCGATCGCCTCGTTGGTTACACGCTCTCCCCGTTCCTGTGGAAGAAGGTGTATTCCGGACTGTCCGCTGGACGCGTGCAGTCGGTGGCCGTGCGCATCATCGTCGATCGCGAGCGCGAGATCCGCGCATTTAATCCGGTTGAATACTGGTCGCTCGAAGCACAACTCGAGACAGACAAGCGTGAGTCATTCACCGCAGCCCTCTCGCAAAAAAACGGCAAAGCATTCGAGCTCCATACAAAAGACGACACAGATGCGGTGCTTGGCGATCTGAACGATGCATCGTTCAACGTCGGTGCCATCGATGAAAAAGAGGTCAGCCGCAACCCCGCCGCACCGTTCACGACATCAACGTTGCAGCAGGAGGCATCGCGCAAGCTCGGCTTCTCGGTGAAGCAGACAATGGTCGTCGCGCAGCAGCTCTACGAAGGAATCAGTCTGGGTAAAGGCGAAGGATCAACCGGTCTCATCACCTACATGCGTACCGACTCCGTGAACCTCAGCCAGAAAGCGCTGGCCGATGCACGCGAGACGATCCAGAAACTCTACGGTCGCGAATACGTGCTCAGTGAAGCGCGCACATTCAAGACGAAGGCGAAAGGTGCGCAGGAAGCACACGAAGCCATCCGTCCCACCGAAATCAGCCGCACGCCGGAGTCGCTCGCAGGCGTGCTCGATCATCAGCAGTCAAAGCTCTACACGCTCATCTGGAACCGCACGATGGCAACCCAGATGCCGGCAGCGGAGTTCAAGCGCATCGGCGCCGATATCACGGCGAAGGGATCGGGATCCAACAGCTACACCTTCCGTGCGACCGGTCAGACGATCCTCTTCGACGGATTCCTTCGCGTCTACCGCACGCATGCCGATGACGAGCGCGATGAATCGCAGGAAGATGAAAACGAAAAGATTCTGCCCGCGCTCAGCGCCGGTCAGTCGCTCGATTGCAGCGAACTGAAGCCGGAACAGCACTTCACCAAGCCGCCTGCCCGCTATACCGAAGCAAGCCTCGTGAAGAAACTCGAAGAAGAAGGGATCGGTCGTCCATCAACGTACGCACCGACCATCAGTACCATTCAGCAGCGCGGCTACATCCGCAAGGAAGGACGCCAGCTGATGCCGGAAGAAATCGCATTCACCGTTACAGACCTGCTCGCCGAACATTTCCCGGACATCGTCGACTTGCACTTCACGGCAGGAATGGAACAGTCGCTCGACGATATCGCCGAAGGCGAGAAACAGGGCCTGATGTTCCTCCAATCCTTCTTCACACCGTTCAAGCAGCTGGTTGATGACAAGACGAAAGAGATTAAAAAGAGCGATGTGATGAAAGAGCGCGTCATCGGCACGGACCCCGCAACAAACTTGGAAGTGATTGCGCGCACCGGTCGCTTCGGTCCGTACGTGCAGCTGGGCCGCGCGCCGCAGGTCGAGAAGGGAAAGAAGGTGAAGAAAGAAGATCAGCCACGCACGGCGTCACTGCCGAAGCACGCGATCATCGATGACGTGACGATCGAACAGGCACTTGCGCTGCTCGCGTTTCCGAAGAGTCTGGGCAAGCAGGATGGCGCGGACATCAGTGTAATCATCGGACGCTTCGGTCCGTACATTAAATGGGGTGAAAAAACCGCTGCAATCCCTCAGGACGTCGATCACACCACCGTGACGCTGGATGATGCCATCCGCATCGTCAACGAGCGTGCAGAGGCACGCAAGAAGGCTGCAGAGCCTTTGAAGACATTGGGTGAAGACCCGAAGACCGGTGGAACCATTCAGGTGAAAGACGGGCGCTTCGGTCCGTACATCACCGACGGCAAAACCAATGCATCGCTCGGGAAAAAATTCACGCCGGATTCCATCACCTTTGAAGATGCAGTCGAACTGCTGGAGAAAAAGCGCAGCAGCCCGAAGAAGGTCTGGAGAGGAAAGAAGAAGTAAAAAATTGATGATTGAAAATTCTGATAGAAATTCTAGCCATTTTCACTTTTCAATTCCCTGATCGCGCCGTATCCGCCACCTTCGTCGCAGCGCTTTGCAGCTGTAGGTCGAGAGCTTTCAATGCGGTTGAAAATTCCATCGCCTTGGATCCCAAATGCCATGCCGTCGATGCGCTGTCGATCCCCTTCTGCGTGTCACCGTTCGCAATCGCGATCGATGCATCGGTCAGCGCCATTGCCCCTTCGGCAGTTTTCACCGCCGCCTTTGCGACTGCATCGTCGGGTCTGCTGGAGAGTGCGCCGCGCGCAGTCAAAATTGCACGGGCTGCGGACTGCTTCGCCGCATCAGTCACACCGCTGTTAATCAGCTGCAGTGTGTTGAGCACTTCGTTCTCGGTTGCGGAGAGCAACGTCTGTGTCTGCTTTCCCTCCCGGTACAGCAAGAAGCGATACAACATCGCCGCGGTCTCGCCGCGCGTCATTGCCTGATCCGGTTTTACTTTACCTCCTTCGGCTTGAATGGCTGATGCAGTCAGGGCGTATCGCAGATACGGATAGAACCAGGCTGTGTTGTCGCTTGCATCGGAAGCGAGCGGATAGAGAATCTCCGCGTAGCTGCCGGCCACATCTATTTCATAGGATGTAAGAAGCATCTTCAGCGCCTCCGCACGCGTGACAGGATCCGTCGGACGGAACGACGGCTGCTTTGTCGGTTCGTCGATTAATCCCAGATTGACCGCTTCTGTAATGTACGGCGCGTACCAACTGTCAGCAGGCACATCGCGGAAGCCGGCAATGGATCCGCCGGATGCAGTGCCTGTCTTGTTCGCGACGATGATCTTGATCATCTCCGCCCGGTTCACGGTCTTTTCCAACTGAAATGTTCCATCGGCGTAGCCGCTGAGAATCCCCCGATCTTTCAATTCCTCCACCGCACCGTAATACGGGCTCTCAACCGGCACATCGGAAAACGACGGCTCTGCCGCAAATGCGGTCGTTGACAGTGCCAACAGACTTACGATGCCGATGCAGGAGGAAACGCGTCGTGTCATGAATACGTGACAGGATACCCTATAAGAGGCAAAAACCGCTTGCAGAAGGGCTGAGACGGATGTCCCGTGCCCCTGTGGCGGACAGTTCAAACGCGCGATTCTGGGTTTTGTTACGGCAAAAAGATGCGTAAGATGGGCGAGCTCTTTAGGAACATAGGCGCTTAGCTCAGCTGGTAGAGCATCAGTCTCCAAAACTGAGGGTCGTAGGTTCGAGCCCTACAGCGCCTGCCATTGTTACATAGGTCACCATTACACCTCTCCTTCTCTGAAACGAAGGATGACGTTTGAGGGCGAGGAGCCTGTCCTGAGCTTGCCGAAGGGAGCCCTACAGCGCCTGCCATTGTTACATAGGTCACCATTACACCTCTCCTTCTCTGAAACGAAGGATGACGTTTGAGGGCGAGGAGCCTGTCCTGAGCTTGCCGAAGGGAGCCCTACAGCGCCTGCCAATCATCAACGTGGCATTTTCGGCTTATTTTTGGTATACTAAGGAGAAATGGTCCAAATCGACATCCACATTCCCCGCCCGCTTCTAACCCTCGGCATCATTGCCGCGGTGATCGGCTTTGCCTGGTCTGATGGCAATCCGCTGAGTGCGGATGCAATGGGAGGCGGAACGAAGGATGTCGCGTATCAGGTGCAGGAGGCAGAGGCGAATATCCGCCGTCTGCGTGAAGAGCAGAATGTCCTCAGCCGTCGCGAGCAGATTCTGCGTGCCGAACTTGAAGCCATTGAGCAGGAGCTGACACAGACCGACAACCAGATTCTCATTATCAAACTTCTCGACACGCGCGAACGTTTACTCAGGCTCCTCGATGATCAGGATGCGGCAGAACAGGAAATTCTCCTTTCACTGCGCCAGATCTGGGATGCGCAGGGAGTCGCCATCGCCGCGTCTCAGGTTGACGCAGGCGGTGTCATGCCGGACTTCTATTGGCCGGTTGAACCGACGCTCGGAGTATCCGCGGGATTCCATGATGCTGCATACCACAAGCGCTTCGGCATGGAGCACAACGCGATCGATATTCCGGTTCTGCAGGGTTCCGTCGTGTTTGCCGCAGCCGACGGCATTGTCGAAAAAATTGCCGACAACGGTCTGGGCTACAGCTCACTCGTTATCCGTCATAGCGGTGGCTACGCAACGCTCTACGGACACGTCTCCGGTTTTCTTGTAGAGGAAGGAGATCATGTTCGTGCCGGCGATCCGGTCGTTCTCTCCGGCGGCACGCCGGGAACTAAGGGCGCCGGTCGAATGACCACCGGTGCGCATCTGCACTTCGAAGTGATTCGCAGCGGTGCGCACGTTGATCCCCTTACGGTGTTGCCGGTGTCTCGGTGACGACCGGTCCGGGTCCCTCTTTATGCTGGGCGAGGAAGGTTTTTTGCATGATGATATGAGCGGCCTGCTCGTGCTTGCGCACCATATGCAGCTCGATTTGTCCGGGTCGCTCAGCCGCCGTATCGATGGTCAGCGATCCGTATCGGAGAATGAAGCTGAGAGGGTTCGGATAGTACGGTTTCACGTTGGTGATTGAGTTGTAATTGACCTGATTGATGCTGCGGCCGAGGATGTGCTGATTCTGGAAAATCAGCCGATAGTTGGTGACGTAGATTACGTCGTAACTGTAATCGAGCCATGTCTTCCACAAAAAAATACCGGCGAATACAAGGAGTGAGATGCCGAGCGCGATTGTCGCCGTGCCTTCGCCAAGCAGCAATGTGCCGAGGCCGAAGATCAGTGCGACGAGCGGCGTGATGATGCCGATTACCAGTGAAAACGGGCTTTTTGCGACGACGTATTCCACCTTCTCATGCTCGATGAGTCCGATGTCGCGTTTCATGTCTTCACGGTTGGTGAAGCGTGCCGCACCTTCAATCTCTCCCAGTTTGAAGAGACGGATCAAGCTGAACAGACGGACAAGCGGCGATCCCCAGATTCCGGCGTAGAACGGGACGATGGAAAGAAGGTCGACGACGCCGTACCACGAGAACGCGTATCGCGAGCGATTCGGGGCGGCATACAACCGCATACCGTATTCGACGGTAAACAGCGCAATGACAACCGCCTCCATGATCTGCAGCGTCCGGATGGTGTGATCGGCGTCCGTCACGAACTCGATGGCGACCAGTGCGGACGAAAAGAGAATCAGTGCGATCAGAAAAATATGATAGAAGCGGCCGGTGTGACCTTGTCCGTGATGCAGAATTGCCCACAATTGCGCCCGGTTGACTTGCCTTTTATGGGATCCGTTCAAATCCATACGCCCATTGTGCCTGTTTGGACGATATTCAGCCAATACGCATTAGACTTCGCCATTCACCCATTCCTGCAGTAATCCTTCTTCTGCCGCCTGGAGCCACGCAAAATTGTCAGTCATGCCGGCAACGTAATCTTTGACCGCTTCCGGCAGGCTTCCGCCGGTTCGCTGGCCGAGCGCAAGAATCTTTTCGTTTGGATGTTCCAGATAGTAATTGCACAGCAGGCCGATGATTTTCTGCCCCTCGATGGCGCGATTGTAGACGCGCGGATGCATGTACATATGCTGGGCTAAAAATGATCGCAATTCGTTCAGTTGCATGCGCATCGCGTCGGAAAAATCGATGGCGCCCTTCACGGAGCCTGCCAGGAGGCGTGCATTGGAGGTCTCGACGAGATCGGACACCAGCAGATCAACGATCGATCCACGGACGCCGGTTTGTCGCTGCTTTGAGCGACGGTGAGCTTCTTGTGCAATGGGTATATCGATCAATTCTTTAAAGCTGAAAAGATCCGCCATCAGCGCATCGTCCGAGTCGTGTGCGGTGTAGGCAATCTCATCGGCGATGTTCGTGATTTGTGCCTCCAGTGATGCCTCCAGGAGGCGTTCATCGAATGGATGATAGTCGGAATGTTTGAGGATGCCGTCTTCGATCTCGCGATTCAGGTTTAGCCCTGCATACTGCGAAGATCTTGTCTCGAGCAGCGTCACGATGCGAAAGGATTGCTGATTATGTTCAAAGTGCAGACCGTGTTTCTGCATCCATTCCTCCAGCGCTTCTTCTCCCCGATGCCCGAACGGCGGATGGCCAAGGTCGTGCGCAAGCGCGATGCATTCGGCAACATCTTCATTCATTCTCAGCACCCGTGCGATGTCCCGTGCTATTTGTGCAACTTCGAGTGTATGTGTCAGTCGTGTTCGGAAGTGATCTCCTTCTCCTGCAACAAAGACTTGTGTCTTTCCCTGCAGCCTACGGAATGCAGTCGAATGGAGAATCCGATCGCGGTCGCGTTGAAATGGCGTCCGGAACGCATCATCGATTTCCTCAAAACGTCTGCCGAGTGTTCCTTGATGTGGAATGGCACGAGGGTCGAGCAGCGAATTCGCCTGTGATATGCGGTCGGAGAGCGTGGACATTGATCGACAAGTATACGGCACATACCGCAGAACACCTAAAAGCCAATCAGCTATGAAGCTGACCAGCCAAATGTCGTCCCAGATAACCGTTGCGACGGATACGCTTGCATCCCTGGTAAACCAGGTGGGT
>CAYXNG010000039.1:0-7032 GCA_964466635.1 uncultured Candidatus Peribacteria bacterium
GTGGCATTCATCTTTCTAAATCAGCTCCTCGACCCGCTGGTGATATTCAACAACGGAAACCTCGACCCTCTGCTGAACACTCTCTGGCAGCTGTCACGCAATATCATGAACGTGATTTTTGCGCTCCTGCTGATTGGCGCAGCCGTGTATACCGTCGTAACCGCGAAGAAGGATTTTGTCGCGCAGCATCTGAAGATGTTCGTCATGGCCGTCGTCCTGGTGAACTTCTCTTGGTTCATTCCACGCGTGATTCTGGATATCGGTAACGTGGCTGCGGCTACGGTCTTTAACCTACCGTCCGCGCTTGGCCAGAATAACCAGTGCACCTTCGAAACGGCCCAACGCCCGAACGGTGCTCAATGCCCCGCAGGAATCATCCGCAACGGGCAGCAGATATGGAAGTGTGATTGTATGATTGCGACTAACGTGCAGTTCTTCGTGCAGAACATCAACAACTTCCCTCCGAATCAAGGCTGGAACTGCTACCTGGGAAACACGATGTGTGTAAAGCTGGAACCTCATAACAACGTGCGAACGGCTGCACACTCGTACATCCTCAATGGACTGATTCTGAACCACGGACGATTGATTGGGTTGACGGCGCCCCCACCCGCGGCCGCCGGCGCAACTATCCCGCAGATGATCATGTTCATGCTGCAATTGGGCATGCTTCTGATCATCCACATCGCACTCGCCTTCCCGCTTGCGGCAATGATGCTCGCGTTTGCTATCCGCATTCCGGTGATCTGGCTGACAATCGCGTTCATGCCGTTCATCATTCTGCAGTACATCATCCCCGGCGAATGGGCGGAGTACCCCAAACGAATCCAGTCACTCTTCGTTAAAGCGGCATTCCTGCCCGCCATCGTCGGCATACCGCTAACCATCGGCTTCATCATGATCAACGCCGGCCAGCAGGCGGTTACGTTCCAGACGTTCCAGCAGATCGGCTTCCGTCTGACGAACAACATCAACGACTTCTATGCATTGCTCTGGCTCATCATGTCACTCGGTATTATGTGGGTCGGCGTCTTCTCGGTTCTGGAGAAGATGGACATCATGTCTTGGGGTAGCAGCGCTATCAAGGGAGCAGGCAAAGCGCTCGGTTCCGTTGCGGTGCAAGCTCCGCTGCATGTCCCGTTGCCTGGCGGAGGATCGATTCTTGGTGCCATGCGCCAGTTTAATCCGAATAGGATTCAGAACACCTTTAATCAAAGCCAAAACCTCCGGGACTTCCTTAAGAAAATGCAAATGGGCGGCAATCCGCAGGCACAGCAAATCCAAACATCCGCAAACAAGAACGTCAATGACGTTGTCCACATGCGCCAGCTGGACACGCATATTCAGGCATTGACGCGCGCTGTCACACAGGCAGATAAAGACAAGGCCATGCGCGATATCTCTGCGCACGTCGGATTCACGGTCGACAGCTCGAACGTGAAAGAGAACCTCAAGCAGTATGTTGATGACCTCAAGGCCGCGGGCGTGGAGACCGGCGCGGCAAAGACCGAATTCGGAAATGTTGAACGAGGTGTCTCTTCCCTGTAACCCATGAACCGTCCGATCGACCGTCGCAATCTCGGCCATCCCGGTATCGGATACATTCCGGCAGTACGCGAGCACGTGGAACACCGGACGGGCTTTATCGATTCACGCAACGCGCTGGGCACCAAGATAGAGATGACGGCTGAGCAGCGGATGTTCGACGCACTGGACCCCAAGAGCGCCGAAAAGCTGCTCCAGGAACGCCACAAAGAATACGAAGCACATCTGGACCAGGTGGCCGACGCCTACCGGCAACCGGTAATGGATATGCGCGGGACGCTTCTCTCCCGCATGAAAGCATCCCCGGTCAACACAGCGACCATCAATCGCATCATCAACGGCCTCAGCACGTCGGCACGGACCGCCAAGGCCGGCGTGCATCCGTACAAAACTAGCGAGGGCATCGACTTTCGAGCGGTAGAAGCGGACCAGAAATTCCTGCAGACGATGATGGGCGTCTACCCCGATATCCAGCAGGAACTGACATTTTTAGGAAATGGACTGGAAGAATTGAGCAGGCAGGACCCGCGCTACGGCATCAGGCAGTTTGAACGCCGACGCGAAGAACCGACAAAAACAGATGAAATGTTCAACGGCATCGGTAGCACAGCGATGAAACTAATAGGAGCTATCGGCGTGTTGATGGTGGGCGTGAATCTGTGGAACAAACGGTTCCCGAGTTTTACTTCATTGCTGTTTGTCACAATCGGGCTTGCCTCCATTCCTCAGATCCGCAATCTGTTTTCCGACAAGGACAAGCTGATGCTGCAGGAAATCGATCACACGACGAATCATCCCCTCTTCCGGGAACTGTGCAGTACCTATGAGATCACCGGTTCATCTTGGGCAACATTCACGCGCCGAACAATGAACGATCACACAGACGCCGACAAACTATGGAACAAGCTGAAGCAGAACGGCATGCACGTGAAGGGAATTGAACGCGATATTGATGCGTACGTCGCACGCAGCGGATTGCAGCCGAAAGAAAAAGCGAATCTACAGAAGATGATTATCGACGGGCGTTTCCCGGACTTCATTCAAGCACTCTCGGCAATCAGTTCCCCTGACGCACAATCGGTCACACATGACTTCGTCAAAACCGGCGCATCGGTCTATGACGGTCAGATCGCCAACGCAAAACGACAGGTAAATCCGCTGAACGGCTTAAGCGGAATTCGCTGAGTCTTAGGCTTCTTTCTTGCGGAACTCGCGGTGATACGCCTCGAGGATATCGCCGACTTCCACCGGAACGCTTGTATCAACGCGCATGCCGCATTCCGTATCGGCCTTGGCTTCTTTGATGTCGGCATCAACTTTGCGAAGCATCAGAATGCGTCCGGTGCCAATCTGCTCCCCATTACGCTGCAAGCGGAACGGCACGCGCTTAATGATTCCGTCCGTCACGCGGCCGCCGATGATCTGCTCGCTCTTCTTGGTCAGGAACACGCCCTTTACTTCCAGGTGACCGAGAATCTTCTCTTCCTCTTCGGGTACCAGCAGTCCTTCGAGCAATCCTTGGACATCTTCCAAGAGGCTGTAGATGACATCGTATCGACGGACTTCCACTCCTTCGCGCTCCGCCGTGCGCTCAACCGCTGCCGGTACCTGCGCACGGAATGCCATCACCAACGCGGAGCTGGCTGAAGCCATCATCACATCGCTTTCCGACACCGCACCGATTGCCGCATGGATCACCTTCACCTGCACCTTGTCGGTCGTCTGTTTGCCGAGCGACAACTGAAGCGCTTCCAGCGACCCTTGCGTATCGGCCTTCAGGACAATTTTAAGCTGCTGCAGCTTTCCTTCGTGCAACATGCTCACCAAATCACCCAATCCCCGCTTCTGCTGCGTTGATGCCTGTTCCAAAATCTCTTTAAGAAGATCGCGCGCCTCGCGCTCCGATGCGACAACCTGAAGAAGATCTCCGACCTGCGGCACGCTGCCGAACCCGGAGACGCGAACAGCGCCAGAAGGAAGGACAACATCAAGCTTAGAACCCGATGCATCGCTCATCGCGCGGACTTTTCCTACCGTGTGGCCGCAGATAAACGCATCACCGACCTTTAACGTACCGGTATTGATGATGATGCTGGCCAACGGACCGAGCGTCGGATCGAGATGACTTTCGATGACGGTACCGACGGCGGTTCGGCGAGGGTTCCCCTTTAGCTCCGCCAGATCGGCAAGAAGCAAAATATGATCGAGCAGATCGTTGATTCCCTGCTTGGTTACCGCGGATGTACCGATGAACGGAACCGTTCCACCCCAATCTTCAGGTTGGAGGCCAAGTGCGGCCATCTCGCCTTTTACACGTTCGACATCGGCATTGGGACGATCGACCTTGTTCAATGCAACGATAATTGGAACACCCGCCTCCTGCGCATGATTCAGGGCTTCTTTCGTTGTCTCTTTAGGTCCTTCTTCAGCCGATACGACGAGAATCGCAATATCGGTCACCTGAGCACCGCGTGCGCGCATGGCGGTGAATGCTTCGTGTCCCGGCGTATCGAGGAACGTGATGAGACGATCGTTGTGATGAACCTGATAGGCGCCGATGTGCTGCGTAATACCGCCAGATTCACGCGAGACGACATCGGTCTGGCGGATGGCATCGAGAATCGATGTCTTTCCGTGGTCGACGTGCCCCATGACGATGACGATTGGCGGACGCGTTTCTGTGGCACCGGCATCGTTTTTCAGAAGCTCTTCGAGGTTACGACTGATAAGGTGCTCAGCTTTTGCCGCATCCTGCTCGCGCTCAACGGACACACCGAGCTCTCCGGCGACAATCGCTGCCGTATCAAAATCGATCGACTGCGTAATAGTCACGAGCATGCCGTTTTTCATGAGCGTCTGGATGACTTGCGGAACCTGGACACCGGTCTTCTCGGCAAACTCTTTGACAGTAATGGTTGCCGGCAGCATCACGGTGCCTGATTTCTTTTTAATCTGCTGTTGGATCTGCGGGGCCTCGCGGCGCTTCTGCGCAAGTTTGGATGCTTCTAGTTGCTCGCGCTCTTTCTCTTCCTTCTCTTCTTTGGACAACTGCACCTCCTGACGTTTGACGGCGCTCTTTGGCACATCATCAAGCGTCAGCTTGCGCAGGACGTTCAACGTATCCGGAACCGCTCTCTGCGTCGGCTCCTCTGCAGCGGGTGTCGCAGCCGCATCTGGTCGACTGTTCCCCACATCGTCATCGGACATATCCTCAAAACCGGCACCCAACGCCGCCATATCGACGGTGATGTTATGCTTGCGCGCCACGAAGCGAATGACACCCTGCGCCAAGTTATCGGGAATTTCGCGATCGGTCTGCTTGATGCCGAAATCAACAGATTCCAGCTCCTTGCGCAGCTGTTGTCCGGTCATACCCAATGCTTTTGCGACTTGAACGAGGCGCATAGTTACGAAGAAATGGTGGGGACCAGCGAAAGGATAGCACACGGACATCAAGCTTTCTAGCTGCCAAGCTCCCAAGCTTCTTAGCTTTTAATAAGGAATTCTTTTAAATGTGCGAAATGATGCCATTGGTATAGGCATTATCATATTTCAAGAACTTCCTTGTAGAAGCTTTGCAGCTGAGAAGCTTAGAAGCTTATGAAGCTAACTCTCCTAATATATCCCTCTCCGCCTTCTTGGGCTGTTCGGCCGGCAAATCCTGTGGAATCGGCTTAGACGCTTCGACTGGCTTGGCTGCTGGCTGAGGTTCTTTGTCACTATCCTCCTGTCGCTGCTTCTGCATCGCCTCTTTCAGCGTGCGGATACATTCGAGTACTTGCAGCTGAAAGTTATCGAACTGCGCAACCTTAAAGCCAGATGCTCGTGCATGACCACCGCCGCCGAATGTGCGGGCCGAGAGTCTGCTGACATCGACAGCGGCACTGGAGCGCATACTGGCCTTCAATCCACCCTCTTCAAGTTCGGTGAATAGCACGTAGACATCCGCATCGGGAATCGTCGAAATCAGTTCATCCAAAATACCGTGCGTCTCTTTGCTGTTCGCTTCCATTTCCGCCAAGTCCTCCTTACTGACCGATGACCAGACAATGCGTGAAGCGGGATCAACCTGAATGCGATTGAGCGCACGCCCCCAAATGCGCAGCGTGGAGAGCGGCTTGGTTTTATAGACATGCTGAATAATCTCCTGCTGACGCGCGCCTTTCTCCAGTAGCTCTGCAGCCACTTCCAGCGAGCGTGGTGTGGTGTTCGGATTCTGGAAACTGCGGGTATCGGTAATGAGGCCGGTCAAAAGCAGTGTTGCCATATCCGGCGTGATCTTCTCTTTCATCGACGGAACCTGGGTGAACCAGTTGTACAACACTTCGGTGGCAGAGGCAGCGGTCGGATCGATGAGATGGATTTGGCCGTACTGCGTATTGCTAATGTGATGGTCGATGTTGAGCATCGGCACCTCTGCGAACAGGTCCATATGATCTTTATAGAGCGTCCCGAGCAGCGCCAAATCGGCAGTATCGACAATCACGAGCAAGTCCCACACATACCCGCCGTCGGCGAGTTGAATCTGCTGGGGACGAATACTCCCCTTCTTCGGCATCACGATGATATTCACTTTGCTGTCTTCAACGTTGTACCGCAGCTTGTCGACCTCGACACCGTCATCTAGGTTGATGGTGATGACGAAATCGCGATTCTCTTTAATTTCCTCCTCCAACTTCTCGAATCCTGGCAGAAACGAGAGCGACTCTGGCTTGGTATCGGGGCAAATCACCGTCACTTCCTTCCCCATTGCGGTAAACATCTGGTAACAGGCCAACGCGGAGCTGAGACCGTCGGGGTCCACGTTCGCGTGCGGGATCACCAGCAGCTTCTGATGCTGCTCGATCGCCTGCATGGCTGCCTGTATGGATTGGGGCGTTAAACTCATGATTCCTATAACTTATTATTGTAACATATTATTGATTATTTGGCAATAATAGTACACGGTGTCAAACTTAGAGAATCGGCGATTTGCTAAAGAAAAGAGGGCAGCATAGCGCCACCATTTATTTTGTGCAAGATCAGTGCGATATGGTCGGGATGACAGGACTTGAACCTGCGACCTCATGCCCCCCAGGCATGCGCTCTAGCCAACTGAGCTACATCCCGACTGCTCGACACGACGGCTGATATTCACCCCGGAATCCGGGGAGGGGTGCGCAGACTATAGATGACCAGTTGCCGAAGAACCAGTGGTTTACGCGCCGAACGGCGTCGCGTACACAGCCCGTCCTCCGAGCTCTTCTTCGATGCGCAGCAACTCGTTGTACTTGCAGACGCGGTCGGTACGAGAAAGAGAACCGGTTTTGATCTGTCCGGTTGCGAGACCGACAGCAAGGTGTGCGATAAAGGTGTCTTCTGTCTCTCCGCTGCGGTGGCTCGAAATCGCGTTCCATCCGCTCTTCTGCGCTAACTGGATGGCATCGGCGGTTTCGGTGACGGTGCCGATCTGGTTCAGCTTAATGAGCACGGCATTGGCTGCGTTTT
>CAYXNG010000040.1:0-6348 GCA_964466635.1 uncultured Candidatus Peribacteria bacterium
ATGCATGTGTCATGCTTGATGAGGGGAGTGATGCAAGTTGGGCGACGGCACATCCAAATCTCTGTGTCTTTGTCGGAGAATCACAAGTGCAGCCAAGTGATCGCGATTGTCAGTGCCCCTTCCTGCCCGAAAACTGGTATTTGCAGATTGGGGTGGAGATGGGGTGGATTGGTTTAGTGATGTATCTGGCATTGGTGATTATGGTCCTAAAGCGACTATGGGAATTGAAAATTGAAAATGAAAAATTGAAAAAGAATGCGGAAGCTTTCATTAAATTATCAATTATCAATTATCAATTATCAATTTTTGCAGGCATCGGGGTGGCCGCCCTCTTCCTCCACGCATGGGAAGACAGCGCGGTAGCGTATACGGTGTGGATTGCCATCGCAGCCGTGTTGCCGGTGAAAAAGGATAGACATTGAGTCATGTTCGGGTTTTCCGTACAATCCCCCCATGGAAGCCCAGATCCACCCAGGCAGCATCGTCATTCTGGACTTCGGCGGCCAGTACGCCCACCTTATTGCACGCCGTGTGCGCGAGAGCGGGGCATTTTCGCAAATTCTTCCTGCCGAAACGTCGGCTGATCAACTCAAAGAAGTTGCCGGCATCATTCTGTCCGGTGGACCCCAGAGTGTGTATGACGCAGGAAGTCCGCAGGCCGATCCTGCCATTCTCGAACTCGGTGTTCCGGTGCTCGGTATCTGTTACGGACACCAGTGGCTGGCACAGACAATGGGCGGAAAAGTCAGCGGCGGAAAGACGAAGGAGTATGGTCATACGCCTATCCGCGTGACTCAGGGTGGCACACTCTTTAATGGATTGCCGAATGAATTTGTCGTGTGGATGTCCCATGGAGATGAGGTATCGGAGATGCCCTCGGGGTTCGTGCAGGCTGCGTCATCGGACAGCTGTACCAATGCGGCAATGGCAAATGAGAGTAGGCATATCTATGGTGTGCAGTTTCATTTGGAAGTCGTTCACTCGCAGTACGGCGCGGATATTCTGAAGCGGTTTGTTGATGTATGTCATGCAACGCCATGGTCAATCGAAGGCTATGCACAGCGCATCGGAACCGAAATTCTCAATGAGATCGGCGATCGCAGAGTGTTCATGATGGTCAGTGGTGGCGTTGACTCAACTGTTGCATTCACGGTGCTCAACGAAGTACTCGGTCCGCACCGTGTGCAGGGCTTGTTGGTTGATACGGGTTTGATGCGTAAGAACGAAGTCCGCAACATCAAGAACGCATTCGATCTGTTCGGCATCGATAACCTGCGTATTGTCGACGCGTCTGATGAGTTCTTCGCGAATTTGAAAGGCGTTACCGACCCCGAGAAAAAGCGCCAGATTATTGGTGATACGTTCTTGGCCGTGCAGAAACGCGAGAGCGATGCGATGAATCTGAAACTGGAAGATGGTTGGATGCTGGGGCAGGGGACCATTTACCCCGACACGATCGAGACCGGTGGTACCAAGCATGCTGATAAAATTAAGACGCATCATAACCGTGTCGAGGCCGTGCAGAAGATGATCGATGCGGGGTTGGTGATTGAGCCGTTGAAAGATCTGTACAAAGACGAAGTCCGCAAACTCGGCGAAGAACTGCGCCTTCCTCCGCCACTCGTGTGGCGTCATCCGTTCCCAGGTCCGGGGCTTGGTGTGCGTATTCTGTGTGGCGATAAATCGGACGAATTAAGAATGCAGAATGCAGAATTAAGAATTCCGAATGCAGACGGACATAATTCTCAATTCTCAATTCTCAATTCTGAATCATATCGTGTGATGCCGGTGAGGAGTGTAGGAGTGCAAGGAGACGGTAGGACGTACCGTCATGCCATTGCATTGTTCCATGAGCATGCATGTCGAGTGACAGAGGAAGACCGTCGACTGGCAACTCAAGTACCAAATGTAGTTCCAGAACTGAATCGCGTGCTGCTCTGTACGTCGCACGACCATCCTGTCGATTTCATCTTCACTGCTTCCACCATCACACGCGAGCGTGCAACGCTGTTGCAAGAAGCCGATGCGATTGTCGACGAAGAGATGCACCGCGCCGATCTCTACGATCGTATCTGGCAATTCCCGGTTGTCCTCGTTCCGTTCGGTACATCGGAGGGAGGGGAGTCGATTGTGCTGCGTCCCATTGATTCGCAGGAGGCGATGACTGCCGAGGCGATCGCGCTGCCGGAAGACGTCCTTAAGCGCATGACTGACCGTTTGCTTCAGCTCGACGGTATCGACTGTGTGTTCTTGGATTTGACGAATAAACCGCCAGCGACGATCGAGTGGGAGTAAATCACACAGGTAATTCGTCGAAGGTGAATCCAAAGATTTCATGCGCTTTACGCTCCATTTTTTCTTGCACTTCTTTGAGAGGGAGCGATTGCTCTACCATTTCTCCAACATCTAATCGCTTGAGCAATTCCTTCAGTCGAGGCTTCGTCGATCCGGCGCTGTAATATTTTGTAGTGAATGCATGTTCTTTGGACAGTAGTAACTGCTGACATAAACTTCGTACAACTAAAATATGTGCCAGTGTTCCCAGTCCTCGTTTTTCTAATGCACCTGTTGCATTCTCAGAGCTGGTAGTAATGGAAAGCCATAGAAGATTTTCTGCGACATAGTCTTTGCTATAGATCTCCATTAGTTGTGCTTCTGTATAGTGAACATTAAATGGAAAAAAGCGACTCCATACGATTACTCGCTCATGCGGGTAGACGGTTACGCCTACCTCACCGATAGGATTTCCATCACACAAGAAAGCATAAGTCTGATAGGTGTCATCCGGTCGTTCCGGTGCCCATGAATGAGAAATAATCGGTGTTTCAGGATGTAGCACAAAACGTTTCTGTAGCTGTTCCGGTGACCACTCACTCGATGTTTCCATCATGTTCATATGAAATATTAAACAACAATAATTTTGTTTTATCAAATTCTGCCTGTGACCAATCATCTTCTGCATCGTATACAGTTCTCAATCTCATTTCCCTGTATACTCGTATCTACGATGGCTCTTCCCGAATTACCGGAGGCTGAATTGCAGAAACTGATTGCGCAGGCCCAAGAGGGCGATACCGAGGCTTTTGCCAAGGTTTACGATCAGTTCTTCCTGCCCGTATACCGCTACTGTGCGTTTCGTCTGCCCAAAGAGGTAGCCGAAGACACGACAGCGGATATTTTCGTGAAAGCCTGGGAAAAGCTGCACACCTACAAATTGCACAAAAATGTGCCGTTCGGGGCGTGGATCTTCCGTATTGCCCGCTACAGCGTCATCGACGTGTACCGCAGTCAGCGTGGATTTGAAGAGGTGTCCGATGAAACGCCGGATACCGATCAGCTCAACAGCGCCGAAGATCGTTTGCATCGCGGTGAAACCCTGAGAATCGTCCGTTCTGCGCTCGATCAATTGCCGCAGCGATACCGCGAAATTTTATTGCTCACCTACGTGTCAGAACTGCCCTATAGCGAGGTTGCACGGGTTCTGCGGATGTCCGAAGGAGGAGTCCGTATCCTCAAGATGCGCGCACTACGAAAATTTGAGGCCCTTTTACCGCCGGAAATGCGGGAATAGCCCGTAACAGACTGTCCCTTTTTCCGTTTTACCAAGCGAATAATGCCGGAATCCCGTCTACGCAGGCTCTCAGCCGAACTCACCCCTTCCGAGGAGGCAAAAAGCCGTATGCGTGCCTCAATGATGGCGAGAATCGGTAATCCGACAGCGCTGGAGCAGGTAAAGAAGGCCATCGATCCGTCCCCTGGCACCGCCGAATTCATCTGGAATCGCGTGCTGTCCCGTATCGATGCTCCGGCCGTTTCGTCGGTCCTCGATCGCTTGAAAGGCCTCTTGGACCCTTCTGACGCCCATTCCGCCCATCTTGCTCTTCGTCCCCGCCTTGTGTCTGTCTCAGCCCGTGCACCCTACAGTCGCATGAAGTGGGTGGCGGCGTTCGCGTTGGTTCTAGTGGCGGTACGAGCCATGCCGGTGGTGTTCTTGGCCCCCAAAACGATTGCAGAATCCCGTGTGCTGCTTGTACCTACCAGCGGTGATGTAGAAGTGTCGCTGCACGGACTGTGGCAGCCGGTTAACAGTCAGACTGCCCTCAGCGAGCAGGTTCAACTGCGTACCGCTGATGGTGAAGCAACGATCTTACTTCACGATGACGGCACGATTCGTTTGGCGCACCACACGACCGTGACTCTTCACGACCTGACCGATCGCCCCGAACCGGCGCTCGACGGAGCAACCATCACGCTTACGGACGGGGAGTTGTGGCTGCAGGGATTCATTCCGCGCTCCGTGCGCCCGCTGTCCGTTGCGACGCCGTACGGAACGGTATTGATGTATGACGGCAGTGCATCGCTCTCCGTCGAAGACGGTCATTTAACGGTTCGCGTTTTCGACCGCAGTGTGACGGTGCAGAACGGCGCGGTCGAGACTGTTCTGGTGACAGGCGAAAAATCCCGCTTCGGTGTAGACGGTGTAGCAGGTACGGTTGCACCTATCACTGATGCCGAATATGACGATGCATGGGTGAAGACTAATCTTCAGCGCGATGCCGTGCACCGTCGTGAAGTGGCGCAGATGCAGCGTGAGCGCAGTGCCGCCCGCGCAGGCATTTTGCCGACATCTCCGCTGTATACCGTGAAGCGCGTTGCCGAGCAGGTCGATGTACTCTTTACCATCGATCCTGCAGCCAAAATTCAAAAGCAGATCGATCTCGCTTCGACACGTCTGAATGAGGCAGCCGCTCTCATCGCCGCCGGAGGGTCGGGTGCCGCTGCACCGCTTCAAGAATACAAGGATGCGCTTCTGACGCTCGCAAGCGGCAGCGGTGGCGACAGTGTCACGCGTTTCCTGTTGCGTCAGGAGGTTGCCGAGAATGCAGCAGCCCTTAGTGCGACCGATCCGACCGACGATCTCTATCAGCTGAAAAAAGTGATCCTGCAGGCTAGCGCCGACCTTCCGGTCGATGTGGTTAATGCAGCCGATGTCGAAGGCATGATTCTCGTCGACTCGCTCGATGCATTGCATAAGGCGATTGCCGCGGGTGACACCGCCAAGGCGACGGAGATCTACGCATCTGTTGAGTCCTCCCTTCCGTTGCTGCAGAGCGGCTCGCTTGCAATCGACGTGCAGAAGGAGGCTCAGGCTCTTTTGACGCAAGCTGCCGATCAAATTCAGGCTGGAACAGGAGCCGATGCCGAGGAGCTTGCTGCCGACCTGAAGCCATTCCTGCCCGTTGTCGCTCCAGAGCTTCCCTCTATCCGTCATCTGACCGACGAAGAGGTGGTGGCTGCCGCCAATCAGATTCTTTCCCGTGTCTACAGGTTCAACCAGCCGCGTCCGCGTCTGAATCAGCTTGTGTATGAGATCAACCAGATGAGCAATCACCCGGATGCCGCGCGTATCCTGCGCAGCCTGTACCGCATTGTGCCGGCCGGCGATGCTCTGTCCCGCGCTGTTCGCCAGGGTATTCAGGAGCACAGGGAATAATCGTCGATGGCCGGTATTGCCTAAATCGGGCTCTGCGGCTACTCTGCGAGCCCTATGTACGAAATTACCGAACTCAAACCCGGCCGCGCTATCCAGCTTGATGGAGAGCCCTACGTCGTTGTTGCCTCCGTCTTCGGCCGCAAAAGCATGGCTAAAGCCAACATGCAGTGCAAACTGCGTAACCTGATTACCGGAGCGATTGTCGCCCGGAACTTCCAGGGAAGCGAGAAGATTGAACCTGCCGATGTCGGTTATCGCAAAGTGCAGTTCCTGTACGGAGACGGTGAGCGTTTCACGTTCATGGATCTGCAGAGCTACGATCAATTTGAGCTCGGCTCCGATGTGATCGGTGATGCTGCGGGATACCTCCTCGAAGGTTCGGAAATCGATGCATTGATGTTCCAGGACAAGCCGATCGGTATTCAGGTGAAGGCAACGGTCGATTTGAAAGTTGTTGAAACGATTCCCGGCGTGAAAGGCGATACGGCAACCGGCGGTAACAAGCCTGCAAAGCTCGAAACCGGTATTACCGTCAACGTGCCGCTGTTCATCAACGAAGGAGACAAGGTGAAGGTGAATACGGAGACGGGGCTGTACATGGCCCGGGCGAATTAGCTTCTTAGCTGGTTAGCTTCATAGCTTCTTGATTGGAATATTTTTTATGTGGGAGGCCCCGTGCGCCATGGGGATGAAGGTGAAGATCTGTGAAGTAAACCCTTTATAACAAAAAAGACCCGATTACTCAGGTCCTTTGTGTGTTTGTCTTCCTCCGACAGTTATCGTCCCGCGCTATGCGGGATGAGCTGGATTGAAGGGTGACGGAGACGAGAAGTCTCAACTTTCTGCCGTGCTCT
>CAYXNG010000041.1:0-6282 GCA_964466635.1 uncultured Candidatus Peribacteria bacterium
ACTCGCATGTATAACTGCACCTAAAATTGCAAACATTTTTAATTTTTCATCATATTTACTATTTACAGCAGGAATATTTTCCATAATTACTTTCGGATTGATTGCTTATCAGTAGTGTTTTTTACTGGAGCCGCCGACCGGATTTGAACCGGTGACCCTAGGTTTACGATACCTATGCTCTACCAACTGAGCTACGGCGGCTTGAGTTCCTAAGGAGGGCCCTATTGTGGATATTTCAGCTAAAAAGGGCAAGTGTTCTTTCGGCCTCAAAACGGGGTATAGTGTACATATCTCCTCCCCAAGCTCTCATGCGCCGCATTGCCGTTTCCTCCCTCTCGATCCTCACAAGCCTGTCGATTGCCGGCCCGGCCATGGCCGCCACAACCTACGACATGGAATGCATGCGCAATGCGATTGAGAAGCGGGAGAGCCTCTATGTGATCGCCTTCGACAATTACTACGCCAATGCCCGCTCCGCGATGCTGAACCGGAAAGATCGGATTCGTAACGCTTGGCATATTTCGGATAAAGGTGATCGCAACAGCGAAATTCGCGCGGCCGAGAAAAGCTACCGGGACAGCGAGCGAAACTCGGCCAAAAACCGCCGCAACGCCGAAAAGTCGGCAAAGGATATCTATAACAGCGATATCCGCGGCTGTAAGATTGAGTCCTGACTGTTTATGGCTTGAATCAGGGCTGAACGTTAATTTGCAAATTTTATTATAAAATGATATAATATAAATACATACATACCAACTCTACGCCATGGCAAAAACCATCCTGATTGCAGACGACGACTCGACGATTGTGAAGCTGTTTCACCTTGATGCCGAGAGTAAGAATATCGATGTGGTAATCCGCACAAGCGGAACCGGAGAAGAAACGATTGAAATGCTGAAATCCGGGAAGCCCGACATTCTGGTTCTGGATATCCGCATGCCGAAGGGCGACGGATTTACGGTATTGGAACATTTGCAGAAGCACAACATCGATCTTCCGGTGATCATCCTGACGAACTACCGGACCGATGAGTATCTGAAGAAAAGCAAGACATACGGTCAGGTAAAGGAGTACATCGTGAAACACGAGACGCGCATTGACCGTGTCATCGACACCGTCGGCTCGTATCTGACAAAGGCATAATTATCCGCGGCGATACGAGCGGACAATAAAGATGAGCGAGAGTGCCACAATGACAATAGCCGCTATGGCAGTCAGCACATTCGATGTCCGCGCAACGGCCCCCGCCATTGGTGCGACCGCTGCATCGAAGGTGGTTTCCACTTTCACAGCCCCGCTTTGAACGTACGCAACGGTCATCTGATAACTGCCCTCTTCGGGGAAGGTATACGTGAACGAAGGAATATAGACCGGATCATTCTGGACCGTGTGCTCAAAGAGCAGTTCATCGCCTTTTGAAATGCGCACATCAATCGAATCGTAAGATACGAATTCCGGATGGTCACCGGTCGTGTACAAATCGAGATCGAACGTCACCTCTTCGCCGGGACGGAACCCTTCGCGATCAAATCCGACATCGATCAGATACTCGCCTACTGCACGTTCGAACGACGGACGGTCCCCATGGGCTGATGCGCCTATTGGGACTAAAAACAGCGATACAAGAACCAAGATGCAGAAACGGATACACATGCGAAAAGCTTATAGCTTTTGGCTGATAGCTGGTAGAAAAGCTGCCTGATTTTGCAGACATATTGAGCAGCGTATATGCATAATAACATCATAGACGGACGAACTGAGCAAGTCGTACCTGATTCGGGGACAGCCCTAGATATTGAGGAAAAACCCGATTTCTGCTATAATGAGGAGATTTATACACACACCCACACACACCATGTCCATCGAGACCTGCATTGCTCATGCAATCCATAAAGACCTCGACATCATCGAGGCTCTGCCAGAAGTGCAGGATCTGCCGGTGGAACAGCTGGAGACCTACGTGGAGCACTACGTTCTCCGGGTGCAGGAAGCGCTCTGCAACGTCATTGAGGCGAAAGGCGACAGGTATCTTCGTGCAAAAGATGCTGCCGGGCTCTGCGCAGCGTGCATGGAGGGTGGCATCGGTCTGCCTCCGCGGATGCTGCTCCGCATGTGCCAGACAATTATTCAGCTGACGACCATCGACGCACGCTTCATTCTGGATACACCGCAGGGAACGAGTCTGTATTTTGTGAGGATGGCACTTTCCTAAGCTGTTAGCTGATAGCTTTTGGCTGTTAGGAAAAAACGGGACATCCAAAAGATTCTAGAAGCTATCAGCTGAAAGCTAGAAGCTTTTTTAGCGCTTGGAGAACTGTGGAGCGCCCCTCGGCTACGCTCGGGACAGGCTGAAGAGCGCGATTAACGCTTGGAGAATTGAGGCGCTCTTCGAGCTTTGTGCAGACCCGGCTTCTTACGCTCTTTGATGCGGCTATCGCGGCGGAGGAATCCTGCCTGCTTCAGCTGGTGACGCAGCTCCGGATTGAAGAGAAGCAATGCGCGTGAAATACCGTGGCGAACCGCATCGGACTGAGCGGACTTGCCGCCGCCGAGGACAACAGCCTCAACATCGAACTGCCCTTTGGTGGATGTCAGTACGAACGGAGCAAATGCGTTTTCGATCTGAATACCTGCCAAATACTCTTTGATCGGCAGACCATTGACCGTGATCTCACCCTTACCATCTTGGTACATCCGGACACGTGCAACAGCGGTCTTTCGTTTGCCGACGCTGTAGAAGTAGGAACGGGTAGCCATGATTATTTGGTGCGGGAGAGAGAGACAGATGCGGGTTTCTGAGCTTCGTACGGATGATCGGGAGAAGCAAAGACATGCAGGCGCTTGAGCATCTGCTGGCGCAGGCGGTTGTCTTCAAGCATTCCCTTTACGGCAATTTCGATGGCCGCAGTCGGCTTCTTCTCGAGCATTTCGTCGAGGGAAGCGATCTTCATGTTTCCCGGGAAACCGGTGTGGCGGTAGTACATTTGGCGGATACCCTTCTTCGGCGGCAGCTTGATTTTACCGGCGTTGACGACAATCACATGATCGCCACAGAGCTGGTGCGGAGAGAAGGTCACCTTGTGCTTGCCACGGATCAGCATGGCGGCCTTTACGGCGATCTTACCGAGAGTCTGACCTTCGGCATCGATGACGTGCCAAGCGGGAGCCGATACTGGGATAGTGGAAGTCTTCATTTGGAAGATTCAGAAGATGCAGAGGAATCAGAGGATGCAGAGGACGCTTTCTTTTGAATCTTCTGCTTCGTTTGCTTCTTTTCAACCGTCGCCTTAGGAGCCTGCTTATCGACCAGGGACAGATCGACGAGCTCTGCGCCATCACCCTTGCGGGACCCGACGGGCTTCATGCTCGTAAATCCGGATGGGCGCTGAGCATAACGCTCCTTCAGCACTTCCATCAGCTTGCGGCTGGCGTTCTTGTCGGTGATAACGGCATTGATCGAGCGAATGGCGATTTGCGGGGTCTTCGTCTTGGCAAGCGTAATGAGATGATCGACCATCGGACGGATCACAACGGCACGCTTGTGGGTCGTGCGGATTTCCTCGTACAACAGCAGGGATGTAACGAGATTACGCTGCATCATACGCCCGTGGTCGGGTTTCTGGATGAGCCGGTTGCGATGGGCCTTGTGGCGCATGGGGGCGGTAGAATACGGAAGTGATGGGGGTGACGCAAGGACTGTTTATTCCTCGCTTTCGTCGCTTAGACGCAGTCCTCGGGTTGCCAGGGTCGACTTCACTTCATCGAGCGCTTTGGCACCGAATCCGCGGAAGTTGCTGAGCATCGACTCCGTGCACTTGGTCAGCTGTTCAATGCTGCCGACGCCCGCATTAATGAGGGCGTTCAGGGTGCGTGGAGACAGGTTGAGGATCTCGATGGGGGTGTAGCTCTCTTTGACCGGGGCAGCGCCACCGCCGACCTCGTCGGGCAGAACGGCAGCCGTGCGGCTGAAGTCAGCCATGAATTCGGGCTCGACGGTCTTGTGCTCGGAGCCAAAGTACTTGAAGTAGCTCTGAAGCAGCTGGGATGCGAACTGCATCGCCTCCTCGGCGGAGAGCGAACCGTTGGTCATCACCTCCATCACCAGCTTTTCCAGATCGGTGCGCTGACCGACGCGTGTCGGTTCGAGCTCATAGCGAACGCGCTCGACCGGGCTGAATGCGGCATCGATGTAAATGAGGCCGGGCTCGTGGTGCTTCTTGTTGCGGTCAGCAGCCGGTGCATAACCGACTCCTTTCTCGACCGTGATCTGCATGGAAACCGATCCACCCTTTTCGATGGTGAACAGGTGCATGTCGGGATTCAGGACTTCGATATCGGAGCTGGTCTTAAGATCTGCAGCCGTCACCTCCTTGGGACCCTTCACCTCGAGGGTGATCGTCTCCATGTCCTTGTTGTGCTTCTTCAGTTTCACCTGCTTAAGGTTCAGCATGATATCGACAACAGACTCTTTCACTCCCTTCACCGTCGTATACTCGTGCTGCACACCGTCAATACGCACAGATGTGATAGCCGCACCGGGCAAACTCGACAAAAGAACGCGGCGCAACGCGTTGCCCAGCGTGACTGCAAAACCCGGGGGCAACGGGGCGATGCTAAAGACGATATGTGCAGAACTGCCCTTCGCACCCTTGGAGGTGGAGAATGTAGGCAATCCGATTTCTTCCTGAATGATGTGCATAATGGAGAGGAGAGGAAGAGCGGGACGCATCCCGCAGGAGGTAGGAGAGGAGGAAAGATCGGTTAGTTGCGCGAGTAGAACTCGACAACCTGACGCATATCGAGCGCCTGTTCTGCATCGGCTGCCTCGGGCAGGGCGATGATTTCCGCCTTCAGCTGCGCCATATCGGACGTCAGCCACTTCGGCGGGTGGAATTTCGCGTTCTTCTCGCGGATGGCGGTGAAGATTGCGGAGTCCTTGGATTTGGACCGGACGGTAATGACCTGTCCGGGCTGAATGCGGTACGAGGGGGATGTAACGCGGTGACCGTCGACCAGAAAGAGTCCGTGGCCGGCGAACTGGCGGGATTGCAGACGCGTCATGGCAAAACCTGCGCGATACAGCACGTTGTCGAAGCGGCGCTCCAGGAGCTGCTTCATCTGATCACCCGTCTGTCCCTTGGCCTTGGCTGCCTCGGTAAAGATGGCGCGGAACTGCTTCTCGGACAGACCGTACATCTCGCGCGCCTTCTGCTTCTCTTTAAGCTGCTTTGCGTACTCGGAGTCGCGTCCTGCGCGTGTCTTGGGCGACTTGCCCGGACCGTACGGCTTACGCTGCAGAATACGATCGTACTTGTCTGCGCCGTAGAGGTTCATGCCGAGGCGGCGGACTTTGCGCGCTTTGGGACCAGTATATTTCATACGAATTGAGAATTAAGAATTGAGAATTGAGAATTAACGGACGAGGACGACGAGGAGAGAATTGGGATCAAGAGAGGGTGGGGGGGAATTTTCCATTTTCAATTTTATACGCGGCGGCGGCGAGTTGGGCGACAGCCTCCGTGTGGAACGGGGGTCACGTCGATGATGGAATCGAGGTTAAGACCGGCAGCCTGCAAGCCGCGGATGCTCTGCTCGCGACCGGGTCCGAGACCCTTCACCTCCACATCGACAGTCTGGATACCGAAGGCGGCGGCTTTCTGCACGGCGTTCTCTGCAGCAACCTTCGCCGAATACGGCGTCGATTTGCGCGTTCCCTGGAATCCGGAAGAACCGGAGCTCGCCCACGAGAGAACGTTGCCATCCAGGTCTGTCAGGGTGACAATCGTATTGTTCTCTCCGCAGTGGATGCATGCGCGTGCTTTGGGCACGGTGCGCTTGATCTTCTTCTTGCGGACTTTGGTGGAGGCGGCTGGAGACATAAGACGAGAGGAGTGAGCTGGTAGCTGGTAGCTGATAGAAAGGATTAGGTCTTGGACAACGTCGTGCGGCCGGAGAGTCCGGTCTTTCTCTTACCGCGCTTGGTGCGAGCGTTGCGGCGGGATGTCTGTCCGCGAACCGGCAGCTTGCGGCGGTGACGCATTCCTCTCCAGGTACCGATATCCTGCAGGCGCTTCACATCGAGCGAGACTTTGCGTGTCAGTTCTCCTTCGGTGAGCTCCTGTTCGATGCGCGCACGGAGGCGTGCTTCCTGATCCTCGTTGATCTTCTCCGCCTTCGTCTGGATATCGATCTTCAGTTCTTCCAGAATGCGGCGGGCCAACGGCCGGCCGATGCCTTTGATCGCTGTCAGAGCGATTTCGATGTTCTTGTTGCCGGGGAGAA
>CAYXNG010000042.1:0-4956 GCA_964466635.1 uncultured Candidatus Peribacteria bacterium
TCCGCGCCGCCCGTTTCCTCTTCCCGGTCTCCGTGCTCCTGGTGATCGCGTCCGTCGCGCTGCTCATTGCGCCCGGTCCGGTCCTCAGCATCGAATTCACCGGAGGCACGCTGATGGAATTGCAGCTTCCGGAAGGGAAGACTCGCGATGATCTCGCATCAGCCCTTTCGTCGTTCCAGCAGGAAGCCGATTTGCAGAACGCCGCACTGACTCAGACACGCTCGGGTACCTGGTTCGTCCGTTCACAGACACTCAGCAACGAACAACACACGGCGTTGGTCGCCCATCTTGATGCGACGCTCGGCGACACGACCGAACTGCAGTACACGACCATCGGCCCCACAGTCGGATCCAGCCTTAAGCAGAAATCCTTCTGGGCGCTCTTTGCTGCCTGCGTCGCGATCGTCCTGTATCTGGCGGCAGCCTTCCGCAAGATCCCGAAGTCGATGTCCCCGTGGACATTCGGACTCAGCGCCATTGCCGCTTTGGTGCACGACATCACGATTACCGTCGGCATCTTCACCATCCTGAGCCACTACACGACGTTCCAGATCGATACGCTGTTCGTCACCGCGTTGCTCAGCATCATGGGTTACTCGGTCAGCGACACGATTGTCATCTTTGACCGCATCCGCGACAACCTGATTGAGTCCAAGCGTACCGACAATATTGCCGAGATCGCCGACCGCAGCCTCTGGCAGAGCTTCAGCCGCACCATCAACACCGGTCTGTGTGCGCTGATCATGCTCTTCGCCCTCTTCTTCTTCGGTGCTGAGTCGATCCGCTGGTTCATGCTCGCACTGATTATCGGAACCTTTATCGGAACCTACTCATCGTTCTTCGTCGCCACTCCCCTGCTGGTGTTCTCGAAGAAGTGGTTCGGAAAATAAAAGCGCGGAGAACTCCGCTGCTCTACACTCCTTTTGCTTTCTCTAGATCCTAGCTCCTACTTCCTCGTTCCTCGCTCTTCGTATGTCCGATTCCGTCACCGTTAAGCGCCTTCCCAAGAACCGCGTCGTCGCAACCATCATCTTCGATGAAACACAGTACGCTCCGGCCGAAACCGAGGCGCTGTCGCGCTTTGCGCAGCATGTGAAGATCGACGGATTCCGCGCAGGAAACGCTCCGACCGACATGGTCCGCAGCAAGGTGAACCCGGACGATCTGTTTGAAGAGACAGTCCGCATTCTGCTGCGCACCGCTCTGCCATCGTTGGCTGACGAGCATAAGATCGCCCCGGTTGTTCCGCCGAAAGTGGAGGTAACATCCCGCATGCCGGTGACACTGAATGTGACATTTGTGGAGAAGCCGGAGGTAACCATCAAGAAGCCTGACGACATCAGCGTGCCGAAGAAGGAGATGAAAGTGGAACAGAAGGATATCGATAACGTGATCAAGTCGGTCCTCCGCGAGCAGCGCACACTGACGCCGGTCGACCGTGCGGCCAAAAACGGCGACGCACTGACCATCGACTTCCATGCGAAGGACGAACAGGGCAATAACATTGACGGGCTGCATGCACACGATTACGAAGCGGAGCTCGGCAGCAAGACGCTGCTCCCCGGCTTTGAGGAGGCACTGGTGGGCGCACGCGCCGGAGAGAAGAAGACCTTCACGCTGACGCTTCCGGAGAAATTCCCAGCTGCGGAACTTGCGGGCAAGAAAGCGACGTTCGACGTTGATGTGAAGACCGTGCAAGAAGCATATCTTCCGGAGCTAACCGATGAATTCGCCAAGACGCATCTGCAGGCAGAGTCCGCAGACGCTTTCAAGAAAATGGTCGAAGATTCGATTCGTTCACAGGACGAACAGTTCGCCCGCATGGAGCGTGAGCGCAATCTGCTCGATGAGATCCGCAAGCGCACGACCGTCGAGATCGCCGATGAACTGCTCGACGAAGAAGTCCGCGGCATGATTGAAGAGTGGGCAGAGCAACTGCAGAAACAGGGCAAAACGATCGCGCAGGCGCTGGAACAGCAGAAGAAGTCTGCCGAACAGGTCGAGAAAGAGATGCGGCAGCAGGCAGAAGACCGATGGAAGCTACGCCTCGGTATGGCCAAACTGATCGAGCTGCGCTCGATTACTGTGTCACCGGAAGAGCTGGAAGAGGCATTTAAAGTCTTTCTTGAGCGCCTACCGGACGATCAGCGATCAGATGCAACCGCACAGTGGCAGTCCCGCGGAACGATGTTCGAAGAGATCCGCTGGCGCACGATGGTCGACAAGCTGATTGAACAGTTGCTGGCAGCGTAAAGCGTGTCACCCTGAGCCCGGCCTATCCTGAGCTCAGCCGAAGGGCCGATTCGAGCGGCCTCACCATGACACTATTTCTTCCCCCACCGTACGCTCACCTTCCGCTCTTTGTTCGCGTTGCGAATCATTTTGCAGGTTTTGCGATGGATGCGCACATGTCCGTCACGTCCGGCGATACCGTGGATATCACACCCCGGCTCCAGATCGGCTTTGCAGCATTTAGTAAACCGAACCGGCATGGCCAGCCCGTCTTCGAACACGATCGAGACGGAACCTGCATCGCGCGAGGAAAAATCTTTCGCAGGGATTTTTTCCGTCCGGACTCCATCCAACTGCCGCACAAGTCCCGATGCGGTCATGGCACCCTGAGCCAGACGAACAAGCAGTTCCGTTCGCTCTGCTACCGATAACGTGGATCCATCATGCAGGCGCAATACGGAGAGATCTGAATCCAGCGGTGGCAACCCTCGGCGCGCAAGCTCCGCATTGAGCAGTTCGCGCCCGCGCTGAATGGAGGCCTCGCGGTCATGCAACGCAAGATACTTTTTGAGACGCGAGCGTGCCGCAGCGGTTTTGAGAATGTTGATCCAGTTCACTGACGGACGCGGCTCTTTGTGGCGGATGATCTCGACGACATCGCCGTTTTCGAGTGCATAGTCGATGGGCACAACGGACCCGTTGACCCGGGCGGCCTTGAACGTGAGTCCGACCATGCTGTGCACGCCGAACGCGAAATCGAGCGGCGTCGCCCCTTCGGGCAGTTCCAGAATATCGCCATGCGGCGTCAGAACGAAGATATGGTCCGCGAGCGGAATCTTCGCACTCTCTTCATTAGACGACTGATGCAATAATGCCTGATACAGCTGCGCGCGTCTTTCCGCGAATTCATCTCCTCCTCCCTCTTTATAATTCCAGTGCGCAGCGACACCGAGCTGCGCCTGACGGTGCATCTCGTGCGTGCGGATCTGCACCTCGATCAGCACTCCATCGGGTGCGCCTGGCAAACGCATCAGAGTGGTGTGAAGGCTGCGGTAACCGTTCGGCTTGGGGAATCCAATGTAATCTTTAAAACGGTGCGTGACGGGATACCCGATGCCGTGCAGGATGCCCAGCGCCTGATAACACTCGGTATCGGCACCGACGATGACGCGTAGAGCGAAAAGATCGTACAAACCTTCTACATGCGTGATGCTCTTCTCATGCATCTTGTGAAAGATGCTGTAGATTTGCTTTTCGCGACTCTCGACGACCGCTTCAATGCCCTGTGCGGCCAGGGCGGCGCGCACATGATCGCCGGCATTCCTGAGGAAGTTCCCGTATCGGGCATGCAAGTCGTTGAGCTGCTCGGCAATCCGGGTCGCATCGACGGGGTACAACACCGGGAATGCACGGGACTCAAGGCGGTGCTTGATCGTATACATACCCAAGCGCGCCGCTACCGGTGCAAATAGCTGAAGCACGTCGCGACAGAGTCTGCGGCGCAGTTCCGGCGTCAGGTTGTGCATCATCTCCAGCTTGCGGGCGTAATCGCACAAAATCAGCAGCACCGCGCGCGGATCATCGGCGACCCGCAGAAACATCATTCGCAGATGCTCAATCGGGAGCCGGTGCTCATGGGTCGTGACATGCGACAGAAGATGGACCGCACTGACCGTCGAACGGACTTGAACACCGTATCCCCGTTCCACATCCGCCAAGGACCATTGGTGCGTATCGAGTGCATGATGCACCAAAGCGGCAATGACACCGTCGTCATCCGGATCAAATGGGATATACAGCTCTAACACCCCCAGGCAATGATCAACCATCGACTCACCGGTCCAGTGCTTCTGCTCTCCATACATGGAACATGCATCACGGTACGCCTGGCGAAGCCGGCCGTTGTCAGTCGTGGGAACCCTTTCCATCCGCAGCTGAAGGAGCCGCTCGAAGCTATTGGATTGAGCCTGTTGTTGTAGATCGATGACCGGAGGCATCGAGATGGGACTGTAGCATGTCTTATCCTTTATGTAACAACAAAAATGGAGGATATCCCTCGATTACGAAGCTGGTTAGCTGGTTAGCTTGTTAGCTGGTTAGCTTTTATAAGGAAATTGTCGAAATGTGATAGGTAATAGCCATAGATTCAATGTTTCTCACATTTAAAAAGCTTCCGCATAGAAGCTAAGAAGCTAACTAGCTATTTCTCTAAAACTAATGTCACCGGCCCGTCATTAATCAGTTCCACCTCCATATGTGCCCCAAACGACCCCGAAGCAATCGTCTGCACGGCGTTTTCTTTCAGCACATCAATGAAAAGATCATATAAACGCTCCGCTTCTGCAGGTTTCATCGCTTGGGTGTAATCGGGCCTATTCCCCTTTTCGGTCCGGCCGGCGAGTGTGAACTGGGAAACGACGAGTATGCCTCCGCCGATATCGAGAATGTTTTTGTCGTTGATTTTGCCATTCTCCCCCTCAAACAGACGCAATTGTACGATTTTCTGTGCAAGTGATCGTGCCTGTTCGTCGATATCGCCCTCCATGACCCCAACAAAGAGAAGGTACCCTTTGCCAATCGATCCGATAACCGATTCATCAACGGAAACCGAGGCGGATAAAACTCTCTGCAGGACAATACGCATAGTCGGAGTATAGATATAGTCGGTCCTTTTGCCCTAGAGAAAGTCAAATATTCTGTACAAATGTGGAGATCTTCTTGACT
>CAYXNG010000043.1:0-4734 GCA_964466635.1 uncultured Candidatus Peribacteria bacterium
AGACTTCCAAGTTCCGCGGAATGAAGTACGGAATGAACGTACCCATGCGATACACGTACGGACGATCGGGATTGCCGCTTCGCAATGTCTCGATCGCTTCGCGGATATCGTCGTAGTACGGGATAGTGCGCTCACGCATCGCCTCGGCAGATATTTTGCCGAGTGGATACTCAAACAGATTCTTCTGCTGGTCGTATTGCCACAGACGGTTGGAAAACGCGGTAAAGAGCGAGAGCGTGACGAGTACCGACACCGCGGCATGGCTGGGAATATCCGGAGCCCGGGCAATGAGCGCCTCAAGGCCGACTACCAATCCGAAGAACATCGCAAGGCCGTACCAGGGGATACCGTTTCCGAAGAAGATCCACTGAAGCAGAATGAAGAACGTGCCGAACGTCAGCCATCGCAGCCATCGCGCTTCCTTGCGCCAGAAAAACGGCAGAAGAAGCAGAAGCGGGAAAAGCAGAAGAGCAGGGTAGGTCGTAACGTAATAACCGGCGCTGTCGATGTTCATAACCTGTCTCCACGGAAGAGTCAGATAGTGTGTCCATCCCGATCCGTAACCCCAATAGCGATCGAGCTCTTCCGACTTGGACGTGTTGGTGCACTTGGTCATATCGACCTGCAGCTCCGGCGGAAGACTGCGGACAGATGTCGGATCGGCAGGGGGATACTGCGTGCCCAATCCTACTTCCAGCGACGGTGTCAGCGTGTTGGGCGCGGTAAAGACAAGACTGGGAATCACGTTGCCGTATGCGATGTTGTTGTACATCAACCACGGTGCGATGGTAACCAAGAAGGATCCGATGATGATGCCCGCTCTTGCAACCGTTGCACGGAACGCCGCCGGACGGATATACGCGCTGTACGCGCTCATACCCAAACCCAGAACGATCATTGCACCTAAGACCACCGTACGACTAAGAGCCTCAGGGTTGCCATAGACGCGTCGTGCGATGTCGGACACATTGAAACGGCCTTCGAGCGTGTACAGCGCCCACGACAGCGACACGGTTCCGACGAACGCGGTCCAGTGCACCGAGGCGCCGAACAAAATAGTGCCGATCGCAAGGAATACCATCACCGCCGTCGGCTTCAGCGAGAGAGCGAAGCCCGCAAGCACGCCGCAGAGCAGCATCCACCGCCAATCGACACGCCGTGGCGCCTGTTCGGTATCATCCTCTTCCACGCTCTCATCGGACGGAAAAAGCGCGAGGAATAGAGCGGCCATCGCCAGCACGCCGGTGAAGAACACCGCGTTGTCGACTTTCATATCGGCGAACGAAAAGTGCCCGACGACTGGAAGTGCGTAATACAAAAGAGCGGCGATGATTCCCCTGCCAGCCCCCAAGAAGAGACGCGTGAATGCATAGACCGATACGACGGCAATCAGTCCGGCCATCCAGTTGATCATCATCGACGCCGTAGCAGCAAAGACGCTGTCATACCCGAATAGCAGGAAGCCGAGAGATGTCATGTACTCCCACTGGTAGCTGGCGATCTGCGGAATGAAGAAACCGTAGCTGACCAATAGACGAGGCACGTTCAAGTACCGTCCGAGATCGTCCCATCCAATGGGAAACGGACGGACGACGTTGAGGAAGTTCAATGCAAGAAGGCTGATGAGAATCCATCCGACAAGGACCGCCGAGGAATACCATGGCCCCTCATGCACCCACTGCCGATTCCACGCAGCGCGAACCCAGTACAACGTGTCACGCCACAAAAGGGCGGGAATGAGGAGCATTAATCCCCAACCGAATGTCGTGTTGTAGATCGGCTGATTGATGGTGCCGCCGATGAGCGCGACTAGCCACAAAATGAAAATGAGTCCGCATGCACCGGCACCGGTGCTGAACACGACCTCCGTTAAAGGATGGCGCATCGGCAGGCGAAGCAAGCGGCGCAGCAGGAAGCGACCGAGAATCGCCATCTCGAAGAGCAGACCGAGAATCAGAATCATCTGCGTCAACACGCGAGTGAAAAATGCACCCTGCATACATAACGCTTTGACATCGTAGACGGCTGCTCCGTTATCCAGCGTGCCGACTTCGGTCAGACATCCTTTGTTCTGCAGATCCTGGAAGCTCGCTTGCAGCGTTGCCAATTGTTCCTGATCCGCTCCCTGATACACCTGCGGCGTCGGCTCATACATCCGTGCAAACGGCACATCTCCGGTCGACGTCGACGAAATCACCGTAAAGAAGAGCCAGAGAAACAACGTGAACCATCCGAGCAGCCAGACAGGCCTGAGCGTCAGACGCAGTGCCCACTCCCCGCTCCGCAGAAACTCACGCACCAGAAGCACTCCGTAGATAATCACGCTCCAGATGGCGAACCATAAAAACGGTGCAGACCACTGGGCCGTGCGACTGATAAACGGAAACAGTGCGTTCCAGCCCTGACACAGATACGATCCGCCGGGGCAAGCTGCGGCAATACTCGGCCGGACCGCGTCATTGACCAGTACGGCCTGATGGACGGGAATACCAAGGTAAACGAGTAGGCTATACCCTCCCCAGACAATTAAGAGGCTGAAGAGAAAGAGGCGAAGGACGGTGTAGACGCGATCGGTCATCTAAAAAGGGAGAAATACGGATTCTAGTGTAGCGGAAAACGCTATACTCTCCATCTCATGTCGCTCGATATTCAGCATATCCGCCGGCAATTCCCTTTTCTGCAGCACGACCCCGTGCCTGCCTATTTGGATAACGCTGCGACAACACAAAAACCGCAGGCAGTGATCGACGCCATGTCCGAAGCAATGTCCCGTGCGACCGGCAACGTCCACCGTGGCGTTCATCGCGAGACAGACAGTGCGACTGCAGAATACGAATCGGCACGATCAGCCGTCGCCCGCTTTGTGGATGCCGCACATGCCGATGAAATCATCTTTACGAAGAACTGCACGGAAGCGATCAACACCGTCGCCTACAGTTGGGCACGGACATATCTGAAGGCAGGCGATCGGATAGCGGTCAGCATCCTTGAACATCACAGTAACATCGTTCCCTGGTTGCAATTAAAGAAAGAGAGACAGATTGAGATCGATTGGATCGGACTGGATCAGCTTGATACGCCTCAACTGGATCCACAGACAAAGCTGCTGTGTATGACCGGGCAGAGCAACGTGCTTGGCATCAGACCGCATCTGAAGAAGTGGATTGATGAGGCACATGCAACAGGAGCAAAAGTTCTTGTCGATGCAGCACAGCTCGCAGCGCATGCAGCAATCGATGTGCAGGAACTCGGTTGCGACTTCCTCACCTTCTCCGGACACAAAATCTACGGACCAACCGGCATCGGCGTGCTGTATGCACCGCGAGAGATTCAGAAAGAAATGCAGCCATTCATGGGCGGCGGCGGCATGGTACAGACCGTCACGCGTGACGGATTTACCCCTGCCGATTTCCCTCATCGCCTTGAAGCAGGAACGCCACCAATTCTTGAGGCGATCGGACTGAAGGCAGCAATCGACTGGCAGGCACAGTTCAGCTGGAGTGACCGCGAGACACACGATCAGCAGTTAACAAACATCGCGATTGATGCGCTCGGAAAAATTCCAGGACTCCAGATGCTAACCTCTCACCACTCACCACTAACCGCTCTCGTATCCTTCACTATCGATAACGTCCATCCCCACGATCTCACGGATCTCCTCGGACAAAAGGGCTTCGCTCTGCGTGCCGGTCATCAATGTGCCGAACCGCTCCACGCAGCACTCGGGATCAACGCCTCCACCCGGATGTCGCTTGGCATTTATACAACTATTGAGGAAATAGAAGCATGTGTGCAGGAAGTAAAGGCAATACAAAAAAGACTACATTGTTAAATTGTTATATTGCTCCGCACACATCAACAATTTAACAATACAACAATTTCTATCCCGAATTCTACCTCATCAAAACCTTACCTCATTAATCAATCATGGATATATACGCAGATAACATCCTCGATCACTACAAACACCCGCATCACCACGGAGAGCTCGCCGATGCCTCTATCACTCACGCCGAACATAACCCAAGCTGCGGAGACATGATCACGCTTCATCTACGGATATCGGATAACCCTTCGGCTACGCTCAGGGCAGGCTCCAATCGGATAACGGATATTGCCTGGACCGGCGACGGCTGCGCGATCAGCCAAGCGGGCATGTCGCTCCTGTCAGACGAGCTGATTGGCAAAACAGTGGATGAAGCCGCGGGAATCGATGCTGATCAGATGAAGACACTTTTGGGCGTCCCTGTCGGGACCCGTCGCCTCAAATGTGCCCTTCTCGGGCTTCATACTCTCAAAAACGCCCTCCTGACCTACCGTGGACACCCATCCCAGAGCTGGCACGAAACGGTTGGAAATGACAAGGAAACCCGTTAGGATGGCGACCCACGGGCCGCTGTAGCTCAGTGGTAGAGCACTTCCATGGTAAGGAAGTGGTCGTCGGTTCAATCCCGATCAGCGGCTCCATCTTTCTTAGTAACTACCCGAGCCGCTGTAGCTCAGTGCGCTTTCGCAGAAAGCATTTAAAAAAACTTCTGCCGCGCAGCGGCACTGCCATAGTAAGGAAGTGGTCGTCGGTTCAAATCCCGCTCCCAGCCGCAAGCTCTCGAATGCGAGCGCAGCAGTGCATGAGTGGCTTGTGGCGCAGTCCCCTTGGGGAATCAGCGGCTCCATGTATTAAAAAAGACCGCACGAATGCGGTCTTCTGAATACGAAGGAAAGGAACATTACTGC
>CAYXNG010000044.1:0-4727 GCA_964466635.1 uncultured Candidatus Peribacteria bacterium
CGTACTTACGAATATGCACAGCCTGTGGCTGATTCATCAACATCTGCAACTGACCCGTTGCATTTCCTTCGATGAATATCACCTTCTTGGCTTTGGCGGCTAGCTTCTCAAAACGCTCAGTCTTGAGTGGCCAGAGATACGTGTAATGCAGGTAGCCGATCTTCGCTTTTCCCAGTGTTGGATCCTTCAATACATCTTCAATCACACCCTTCGATGAACCCCATCCAACAATCAACACATCCGGTGATTGCGCACCGATCAGCTCTGGTTCCGCAACGGCCTTCTTCATCGCTTCAAGTTTCTTCAGACGCTTCTCCATCTGTGCTTTCGCATTCACCGCAGATTCATCGACCGATCCATCGGCACGATGTTCATCTCCTTGTGCGACATACGTCGCAGCTTCGTGACCCGGAAGCCAGCGCGGGGAAATACCATCCGGAGCATTGGGATCATATCGATCGGAACTCTTCAATTTCTTGAGTTCAGCGGGTTTTGTGATCAATCGCCCTCTCTTGATTCCTGATTCCTGATTCCTGATTCCAGCGTACGGCTTCTGCGTATAAATCCCCTCCGCGATGTGCTTGTCAGTCATCACGATTACCGGCGTCTGATATTCCTCGGCAATGTTGAACGCCTCATTCATCAAACTGAACGCATCGTCGCTGTCGCTGACACTCATGACACATCGCGCAAACTCTCCGTGACCGCTATGAATCGCAAGCATCAAATCTCCTTGCGCAGTCCATGTTGGAAGACCCGTTGCAGGACCCGGACGCTGTGCCAGCACAACGACGCACGGATTTTCAATAATGCCATTGAGAGAAAGCGTCTCGGTCATCAGATCAAACCCTCCGCCGGATGTACCAGTCAGTGCGCGTGTCCCCATATGCATGGCACCGCTCACCATTTGAATAGCGGTGATTTCATCCTCCGCTTGTTTGATAGCCATGCCGGTCTCGTTCTGGATCTCGGCGATGTAGGTCAGCAGTGGCGATGACGGCGTCATCGGATAGCCGGCATAGAAACGGACACCGGCATGCACCACGCCAAGCCCCATCGCCTGGCTACCGGTGAGCAGCAGATCATCCTTCCACTTCGCATCGGGCTTGGGCAACGCGCCTTTCCAGAGCGCACGGATATTCTGCTCGTTGGACCACTGCTCGGCCACATCCAACGCTGCAAAGTTCTGCGCAACAACCTTCTCGCCTTTGTGTCCGAACTGCTCCTTCACCATATCGCGCAGCATGTCCGGATCGCGGTCGATCAATGTCCAGACAACCGACGTGATCAGAATGTTGCCGATGATCGCCGGCGCGTTCAGCTGCTTCAAAAAATCATCGGTCGGCAGATAGACAACAGAGATGTCGCGCTTTTTCAGATTCTTCTTCTCGGCATCGGAAAATTCCCAGTCCTCCGACTGGTGCAGGATGATGCCACCGTCTTTCACATCGTTCGTATTCAACTCCAATCCGTGATGATTGAAGCAGACGAGAATATCAACCAGTTCTTCGCTGCTGCGAACACTGTCCGTTGATGCATCAAGTTGATAACTGCTGTGACCGCCTTTGATCAGCGAGTTATATTCGCGGTAGCCGAACACGCAGTAGCCCGCGCGCTTCAAGCCTTTCGCGCATAGCTCTCCCACAGAGTTCACACCCTGTCCCTGCGCGCCGGTGACTTTAAGTGATACGCGACTCATGATTTTGAAAGCTGATTCCTGATTCCTGAAAGCCATTCTTCGATTTTCTTCTCCTGACCGTAGGGCTCGTTCACGATTTTCAATGTCGGTTCAATTACCACACCGTTATGCGATGTGACGAATTCGATGAGGTGCTGCATGCAGCCAACGGTGTAGCGATAACGATCATCCCCAAGTCCGATCAACAAGACCTTCTTTCCACTCAGATCAAGATCGGCCGCGCGCTTCTTGAGCAACTCGTGCATGTGCGGATTAAGCTGCCCCTCCACACCGCCGGTGTTCCAGCTGCCCGATGCGAGCAGGAGAACATCACCTTTCAACAGATCATCAGCCGCGGCCTGTTCGGCACGCTGTTTCACAACGTTGACGCCGTTGAGCAGATCGATGATCTGATCGACCACGTATTCCGTATGGCCGCTCGTCGAACCGTAGATAATGTGTAGGGAGGACACGGCGATATTGTAGAGGTCATCTGCCGCGTACGTCACCTGTTTATGGCAACTTTACAATCCGCTGTAGGACAGGAAAAATCAGCGCCATGGAAACTTACCCGCATGGAACGGAGGGGCCACCTGAGCACATGATTATCGTTGGCCCTGATGGATTAAAAGCTCCATTAACAGCTATTCGACGACATATGGGACATGTATTCGGAAATGACACGATCGGTCATGATATTCGTCATTTGGGCCTTCACATCCCAACACACCTAATCCAACTAGCGAATGGCCACCATAAACCGGGTCAAATGCCGCTTGAATAAAATGGCGATTCTAGCCTTTTTATGCTATAATAAGGGGATTCTCTCCTTTTATTCATGGCCCTTCTGGACCCCCAAAGCATCGCAGTCATAGGAGCCTCGGCTACCCCGGGAAAGGTCGGTCATGACATCCTCAAAAACCTGCTGACGCAGGGATACGACGGCAAGGTCTTTCCGGTGAACCCAAAGGGCGGAGAGATCCTGGGTGCAACGGTCTATCCATCAATGACTGACATCCCGGAAATTCCCGAACTCGCGGTGATCGTGATTCCCGCAACTGCCGTGCCTCAGGCATTAACCGAGTGTGGTGAGAAAGGCATCAAGAATGTGGTGGTCATCAGTGCGGGATTCGGTGAAGTGCATACCGACGAAGGAAAGAACCTCGAGGAAGATTTAGTCGCAATCACGAAGAAGCATTCCATCAACCTCCTTGGTCCCAACTGTCTCGGCGTCGTTCGACCACATGCGAAGATGAACGCGTCGTTCGCCAAAGAGCTTCCGCCTGCAGGAAACATCGCCTTTGTCAGCCAATCGGGAGCTGTGGGCGTGGCGCTGATGGATGGCGCTACATCATTCGGACTCGGACTATCCGCGTTTCTCTCGATTGGAAACAAAGCCGCATTCGATGAATCGAACGCGCTGGAACTGCTCATGCAGGATGCACACACGCATGTGATTGGTTTCTATCTGGAAAGCATCAAAGACGGACGCCGATTCATGGACATTGCACGTGCGTCGAAGAAGCCGATTGTGCTGTTGAAAGCAGGTGTGTCCGAACACGGTCGCAAAGCCGCGTCATCGCATACCGGCGCCCTTGCAGGAAGTGATGCCGCCATTGATGCACTGTGTGCACAGACCGGCATTCACCGTGCTCGCTCAACCGAAGAATTTTTGGATCTCTTGAGCGTGCTGAGTATGGAACCACCGCTGCTCAGTAACCGAATCGGCATTATCACCAATGCCGGCGGTCCCGGCATTCTTGCAACGGATGCGGCGGCGGGCGGCGCGAATGGCGCCGTAGAGACGGCATGCATGCCGTCTCTACAATTGCCGCGGTTATCCGAAAATACCGAAACAACGTTACGCGCGGCATTGCCCGCCGCCGCATCAACCCAAAACCCGATCGATGTGATCGGCGATGCGGGAGCAGACCGCTACGAAGCGGCGATCGACGCATGCCAGAACGATCCGAATATTGACGGTCTTGTAATCATCCTGACCCCGCAGGTGATGACTCCGGTGAACGAGATTGCCGAGTTGATCGTTCGCAAAAAGAAAGAGTCCCCTCTTATGCCCATCGTCACGGCATTCATGGGCAGTGACAGCGTACATGATGCCAAAAAGATTCTGCGTGCAGCAGGAGTTCCCTGTTTTGAAACACCGGAGCGAGCCATCAATGCGCTACGCGCATTGGCCACCGGCCACCAGCCACTAGCCGCTAGAGGCCAGGGACTAGTGGCTAGAGGTCCATCAACATTACTCATAGGAAGATCTGGATTACTTGATGAATCAATAACGGCCAAATTATTCAATGCCTACAACCTCCCTCTTCCCAAACAAGATCTCGCAACAACCGCCGAAGAAGCCGTGCATATCGCCGAACAGATCGGCTATCCGGTGATCGCAAAAATCAGCTCGCCGGACATTCTGCACAAGACCGACGTAGGAGGCGTTCGTGCAAATCTGCAGAATCCGCAGGAGATGATTGCCGCATTCAACGGCATCATGACCGACGTGCGGAAGCATCATCCCGATGCGCCGATCAACGGAATGTTGATTCAGCAGTTCCTGCCGGTCGGCAATGAATTCATTGTCGGTGCCGTGCGCGATCCGTCATTCGGTCCGCTGATCATGGCCGGCCTCGGCGGCATTTACACCGAACTCTTCAAAGACTCCGCCTTCCGCATTGCCCCGGTGGACAGTGCCGATGCCTACGCGATGCTCAGCGAGCTGGAATCGTGGAAGCTTCTCCTCGGCATGCGCGGCAAACCACAAGCCGACATCGACGCTCTGGCACAGGTGATCGTCAACGTCTCGCGGATGATGATCGAGAACCCATCGATTACCGAACTCGATTTGAACCCGGTCCTGGTCCGCACAGACGGCGTCATGGTCGCCGATGCGAAAGTGGTGATTGGATAATTCTGGCCTGCGAATTTTATGGATTTTCGGGCAGTTTTGCCGTACCCTCATCTTCCTGTTACCACTCCACCCATGAAGCTCAAAACCCTCTACAAACGCACTATTGAAATCGGCATGGAAGCCGAC
>CAYXNG010000045.1:0-4411 GCA_964466635.1 uncultured Candidatus Peribacteria bacterium
AGCCCGGGGCAATCGTCGAAGTGCAGTCACATGACGGCGGCTTCCTCTGCTATGCAACATGGAACCCCAACGCCTACATTTCCGGCCGCGTCATCGCGTTCGAGAAGCGGGACCCGTTGGAACAGCTGAAGGAGCAAATGCGAAAGTCGATCGACCTGCGCCGCCGGTTCTTTGCGCATGAAGACACCGACTGCTTCCGCCTCATCAACGCAGAAGGTGATGTCATTCCCGGCATCATTGTGGATGAGTATGCAGGAACACTGGTCGTGCAGCTGACCACACTCGGGATGGATAAGTTGCGTGACTGGGTGGTCGAGACGCTGACCGAGATTTGCGGGAACACGCCCATCTTCGAAAAGTCGACCGGGCAAGCACGCAAGAAAGAAGGATTGGAAAACCGGGAGGGATGGATCCGCGGCGAGGGCGACGGCGTGATTGCCATCACCGAACGCGGGGTGAAATACACCATCTCTCTGTCCGGCAGTCAGAAGACAGGCTTGTTCCTCGATCAGCGCGAGATGCGCAGCCTCGTCAGAGAATTCTCGAAAGATCGCACGGTCCTGGACTGCTGCAGCTACGTCGGTGGCTTCTCGGTCAACGCACTGCTTGGCGGTGCAGTTGCCGCCGATGCGGTCGACTATGATCCGGTTGCGATTGAACGCGCCAAGGCGAACGTCGCACAGAATGGCATCGATGCCGATCGGTTTGGTGCATACGCGCAGGATGTGTTCGATTTCCTCCGCCGCAAACCCGCTCCCCGTCCGTACGATTTCATCATTCTGGATCCGCCGGCATTCGCCAAGCGTTCAACTGACTTGGATCCGGCAAAAAAGGCCTATACCGATATGAACCGCATGGCGATGGAACACCTGCCGTCCGGCAGCCTGCTTCTGACTTGCTCCTGCAGTTATCAGATGGATATCCAGACATTCCAGACGGCGGTCTTCCATGCTGCGCGTCAGGCACGGCGCAGTGTTCGTATTCTTCAACGGCATCGCCAAGCATTCGATCATCCGGTGAATCTGTTTCACCCGGAGGTCGACTACTTGAAAAGCCTGCTTTTGTGGGTCGAATAAAGCATTTGCAACCAACACTTGACTGTTGTCAAACAAGGAGAATACTGCCGGGGACCCTGCCAACCGGTCTTTCCAAATATCCCTTCTTGCAGTCGCCAGGAGGCGCCATGTCCCATCTCAACCGTGCATTGGATATGTGCATCGAGCGCAGTTCTGCGCCACCTCGGCCGCATCCGGTCATGGATGCTGCTGCTCGTCTTAAATCGAAAGTTCTGCGCGGAGCAGTGTCGCTCTTCGGCTACCATGCCCCAACCGGTAAACCAGCGAAAGAAAGCGCTGACCAACCATCCGCAAAATAACCGTCTTGTTCTCCGAAAGATCTCTGGCAGGGTCTTTCTTTTGTATGCGGCTCATCTTCCGTATGATGAGAACCGATGGCACGGAAGATCGTGATCGTCGGCGGAGGATTTGGCGGGGTAACCGCTGCGTTGCATAGTGCAAAAGCACGACTGGAAGACACATCGATCACGCTGATCAGCGATAAGACATGGCTGGAATACTACGGCGTGCTCTATCGGATTATGGCCGGCGCACATCTCTCCGAAGCATGCATTCCGTTGAAGTTAATCGTCGGACATTTGCCAATCAAGATCGTCACAGATTCAGTGAAGAGCATAAACGCAGCGAAAAAAATCGTTGAAGGACAGAGCAAAACCTATGCATACGACACGCTCATACTGGCTCCCGGCAGTGTGCCGTCATACTTCGGGATTGAGGGAATGGATAAGCACTCGATGACGCTGAAGCACACCGGTGATGCGTTGGATCTGCGAGAAAAAATTCTCAGAGGAAAAGGATCGAAGCAGCGATGGATTGTCATCGGAGGTGGAGCAACCGGTATAGAAGTTGCCGGTGAAATTCGACACCTGTCGAAGGGCGCCATCGACGTCGACATGATTGAAGCGATGGATCGTCTTCTCCCCTTCGCGGAACCGACCGCGTCTGAGAAAATCCTGAAGCGGCTGCAAAAGCTCGGCGTCAACGTCCATCTCAATACATCAGTTGCGAAAGCGGGTAAGGGATCGGTAACGCTGAAGGATGGAACAACCATGAAAGGGTCGGTTATCGTTTGGACCGCCGGCGTCAAAGCGCATCCGCTGATTGCAGCGATCAAAGGACTAGAGGTAGATAAGCGTGGACGGGCAGTTGTGGATGCTCATCTACGTTCCAAGACCCATCCAGATATATTCGTGCTCGGCGATTGCGCGTCAACGCCCTATGCGGGCATGGCACAAACTGCGGTCGATGATGGGGTCTTTGTTGCGCACGTACTCAAAGCCCAGCAATCGAACTCCCCTGCTCCCACCTACAAACCCCGTCCTCCCGCGTACGCAATTCCCGCGGGACCGTTGTGGGCTGCAGTGAAATATGGACCGTTGCACGTGTACGGCATACTGGGATACATGATGCGACGTGCGGCAGATATCCACGTCTACATGCTGATTCTTCCGTGGCGGTACGTCCCGGCAGCATATTTTGGACGCATCAATCTGAAGCGCTACGGCGTGAAGCCCCCTGCAAAATGAAGAACATCAAATCCAGAGCCCGACAATCAGCGTGATCACCAAGATATTCACGAAGTGATACGCAAGGTTGAACAGGTAGAGCGGCACTGTTCTGTTTTCCCAGAGCACACCGTTGAGCAACGTAGTGGCGATGAATCCGAGCCACGTGAGTACTGCGAGCAGCACCGCGCTTGCTACATCAATGACGCCGGTCAACGTGCAAAGAACTGCAATGACAAACGCGGTCACCAACTGCTGAACCAATGCGAGCAGCATGTAGAGCGGCATCTTCTTCTCCATGTCTTTCTTCCCCTTCTCCATTTGCGCAGGCGTAATTTTCATCAGACTCATCCACGTTTTACCAAACACTGGACCGTGCCAGAGAAAGCCGATCATAAATGATGCGATAGCGGCGACAAGGACTGCGAGATAGTTTACGACAAGATCCATGGATGAAGGGGGAAGTATCATCCTCGACGCTATGCCCCTATGAAGGTGATGTCAAGTGAACAGTACATCTCATACCATAGATGACAAGCTCCTTTCACTGTCCAGCCAGAAATGTATAGGAACGTTGACGATCCTCCGGTGCGTAGAGAACACTATGCGCCATGCCCACCACTAAAAAATCCACGAAGAAATCTGTGAAGAAGTCTCCGAAAAAGTCGACGACGAAAGTTGTCTCAGCGAAAGTTGCACCCCCAACAAAACCCGCACCGAGAAAATCGATGGTCCTACCGCTCGCCATCACGTTTGTAGCCGTGTTCTTCGTCGGCCTTGCCTTCATCGGCTGTATGCACGCGAAGAAAAAGGATCACGGAACGCTGCTGTTCACACAGCAGGCCCTGACCGGGTCTTTCCGTCCGCTCGACACAGAAGCAGGCACCTACGCACTGACCTTCATCGGCGTGAAGCCACACACGATCGTCTACATGGACAAGCCGCAGCGCATCGCCGGCAGCTGGACCAATACCGACTTCGTCGCGCGATGGAATCAGGGATCAACCGGCTTTGCAAAACACGCACCGAGTGCGGTCCTGATGTCCCACAGTCCGGTCGACGGCAAGGAATACTCGATCGTCATCAAGCTGGCTAACCCCGCATTCAACGCCTTCGCCGGAACGCTGACCTATACAGCGACACTCGTGGATGACGTGCAGCCGTACAAGCTTGCTCCGTCGGCCGAGCGGCATATGGATCCCTTCCCGGAAATCCTACGCAGCCCGGCTCTGGTGATTGACGGTCGCACTGCGTCCAAGTAGTTCCGTCCGGTTCATTGCCCCATCCATAGCGCTCCCCTTTCTTCGACGTCGATGACTCGGTATGTCGCAATCTTTTTGATGAGTGTCACTGGAAGCGGTTTGTCATACGGAAATTGAATCGTGTCTTTCCCTGTCTTGTACGCTTCTAACTCTTTTGTAAACGGCGCCAACGACGTGCGCGTCGGCATGAAATTAAGGTGAGATGCGTGAGCGCTGTACGCAAAAAGAATCCGACTCCCTTCAAGCACTGGTGAGCCCCACTTGATTGCTTCGGTCGCCTTTGGGGCAATGTCCTTGAGAATGGAACGCAGCTGTTTCAAATGTTTCTGCGCATCTTTGGGGGCAGATTTGATGTAGTCGGTAACGGTAGAGGGCTTGATCGTTGGCATATATCCTATGTCATTTTACACTGAAACAAACCGTCGCGAAGCCGAGCTCCGCTTGGCTGGAGCGACTCTTTGCCGGAAAGTGGGTTCGCGGGAGAAAACCTGGAAGGTTGTCTTCCGCGCTTATTGGCAGCCCCACGGAGAATCGAACTCCGATTGCAGGAATGAAAATCCTGTGTCCT
>CAYXNG010000046.1:0-4374 GCA_964466635.1 uncultured Candidatus Peribacteria bacterium
CGGTGTATCCACTTGCTGCAGAGGATGCCCCCGAGAATGACTTTGATATTGCCGACATTCCTGCACCACTTAGTTCCATTCAGCGTTATGCAGTCGATGAAGAAGTTGATCAGGCAGAAACCTTGCAGGCACAGGTAATGACGGCAGAACAGCCAGAACTTGAACCCGCACAAGAATTCGTTGAATCCATTCCTGATGTGCAGACCGCACGCGTCGGTGAGCGCGGTGAAACGGTGCGTATTGTGCAGGAACAGCTCCTGGCACTCGGATATTTCGCTCATGAGGTGACGTCGTATTTCGGTGACGTAACTCGTGCAAGTCTTGCATCGTTCATGACGGATATGAGTCTGCCGGATTCACCGGATGTCGTGACCGACACTGTGCAACAGTATCTGCAAGCTGCTCTCTTCTTTAAGGAGGCGCCGTCGCCGGTTGCATTCGTCGACGAAACATCCTCTGGATCGGACATCAAGAAAGCACAGCGTTATCTGCGTCACCTCGGATACTACCGCGGTCGTACCGACGGCAAGTATTCGACCAAACTCTACAATGCGATCTTCGCCTTCCAGTACGAGAACAAACTAGTCGGATCTCCCGTTTCGCCGGGTGCCGGTCGCATTGGTCCACTGACAAAAGGACTCCTCGATCGCGGCATGTTGATGAAGCGCGTTGCGTCGTACATGAAAAAGATGACTGTTACGACTGTCGCGGATTCCGGTGCACTGGGAGCGCTGTAAGACAGATTTTAGATATCAGATTTCAGGGAATAAAATCACTGGTTTTCTGATATCTGACTACTGACATCTGCCATCTGGTCTGATAGTCTCTTTTCCTATGAAACGGATGGCAGTCGCGCTGTTTCTCGTCGTATTTCCGGTCACCGCATTCGCAGCAGAGACGCCTCTGACTCGGCGAGACGGTTTCCTGCAATTGTGGAACAGCATCAGCCGTCCGGCGGAGCCGTTCAAAACACAGTTTGATGATGTACCCGAACCGGCACACGGATCGCTCGAAATCGATTTTGCGGCGGGACGGGGGATTATTGATACTGAAGACGACAGTTTTTACCCCGATGAGCCATTACGGCTTCAGCAAGCGCTGATCTGGCTTTTCCGTACGCGCAATGTCACCGATGATCCAAAAGACACCAATCCCGATACGATGACCGGTCTGCTTGTGCGTTATCCCATCGCCTATCTTACGGAGGAGAATAAGAGCGATACGGTGTCGGAGGTGATGCTGTTTGATCTCATGCGTGAACTTGATACGCAATTAATGACGGAGGAACACGAAGTGAGTTTGTATGCGGAAAAATTCCACGGAAAAGGAGGAGCGTTCGGTGAGCAGTTTAATATGTACGAGATGACCGCGGCGCACCGTGCCTTTCCGTATAACACGCTCGTCAAAGTGACGAATGTCCGCAACGGCAAAAGCGTCACTGTCCGCATTAACGACCGTGGACCATATCATCCCGGCCGCGATATGGATTTGAGCCTCGCAGCCTTCACTGCCATAGAAGATCGATCGAAGGGAAAATTCATGGCGACCTTCCAGCGCCTGGGTGATGTGAATTTAGTCGGTGAATGTGTACCGGATGACCGGCAGCAGCAGAGATTGAGTAGAGATGTCATTCTTGATCGCGGTGTGCCGCACCGCTGGCATTTGGGTGATACGCTCGTCTTGTCATCGCAAAAGCCGTTCGTCGTCCGCGGTATTACCTATCCCGACGGAAACGGGGAGAAATTCCAGGACTTCGTGTTACCCGGAGAGACCTATGAGATTCTTCCCTCGATGGAAGGGAAATACACCTTCAAAATTGGAACGATTGGCGGCCGTATGCGGGAGATGACGATGGGGGTGGTGGGGTGTGAGTAAATGTGCCTAAATTGGCAATTTGGAGATCTACAGAGGTTCTATAACAAATAATTTCCCTCCCCAAACCCCCCGTTTTCTGCTATAATAAAACGATATCGGGGTATTCCGCCCGAATCACACAAATACACGTGGTCACCTTCCTCCGATTCTTCTTCTGGCCGATCTTCTGGGCAACCGTCTGGGTTGCTGGCGTCGTGTTTGAGCCGACATTTTGGTCCAAGGTGTGGGCATGGTTCATGGCGGATCCACTAAACAACACGTTGTGGATCATCACCGGATATTTCCTGTGGCGTATTGCGGTTCATTTTATCCGCTTCTTCTATGACCTCTGGGAGTCTGCACACTTAGTGCACCTTAAGGTGATGCTCCCGCGCAGCGAGAGTAAGTTGGATCAGGAAAAGCGCACCGAGAAAGATTGGAAGGAGAAAGTCGCGATCATGGAACAACTCTACCGTGCACTGTGGGAAGTCCGCAGTCTGACGTTCTGGCAGTTCTTGCACTACTGGATTTTTAGAAGCACAACAATAAGCTTCGAGATGTACGTCGAGAATAATGAGCTTACGTTCTATGTGGTGACCGAAAAACGCCTTGTCTCGATTGTCGAAAAGCAAATCACCGCGTTCTACTCGGATGCCGAAGTGCTGCCGGCAAAAACGCCGCAGTTTACCGGCAAGGGCCTCAAGCTGGTTGGATATCACATGGAACTGCAGAAGAAGTACATGTTCCCGATTCGCGGGTACGAACAGATGCAGGAAGATCCGATCAACGATCTGACGAACGTTCTCAGTAAACTTCAGCCGACCGAAATGGCCGGTGTACAGTTGGTCTTCCGCCCGAGCTTCAGCAACAAGTGGGGCAAGAAGGCGCAGAAATATGCGAGCGTGAAATTCAAAGGAAAAAAGGACAACTGGCTCAGCAAAGTTCCTCTTGTCGGATCCGTCTTGTCATTCCTGTTCGGCTTTGCCATCGGCGATACCGAGACGATGGCGCCGGGTGCGACATCCGGAGACTCCTTCGTCCGCATGATTCAGCCGGAGGAAGAACTCTACAAACAGATGGGTGAGAAGGCCGGCATGAGCTGGTTCCACTGTACCGTCCGCGTGATGGGTGCGGGACGGAGTTGGGATCGCGCTCTCGATATCACGAACAACCTGCAGGTCGCGTTCAACGTATTCCGTCATCTGTACGGTAACGCGTTCGTCAACCGCCGCATGTTCGTCGACTTCTTCCCGCTTGCGTGGAACGGTCCGATGATGCACTGGCTGTGGAGACACCGCTCAAACGGTTTCAGTAATAAAGAGTGTCTGTTGGTCGAGCGCGAACTCGCCGGACTCTTCCACTTCCCGGACAGCCGCTACAACAAAATTCCGATCATACAGTGGATCCCATACAAGATTCTTCCACCGCCACCGAATGCGCCGAAAGAAGGGATCCTTCTGGGTATCAACAGACACCGCGGCGTCGAAACGGAAATCCGCTTTGATGAAGCAGACCGTACTCGTCACGAATACATCATCGGTAAATCCGGTTCCGGTAAGTCCGCATTGCTCAGCTGGCAGGCCCGTCAGGACATTGCGAACGGGCACGGCGTCTGCGTGGTCGATCCGCACGGAGACTTGATTGAAGACATTCTTGCGCATATTCCCAAAGAACGTGCGAAGGATGTGATCCTCTTTGATCCGTCCGACATTGAGCGTCCCCTTGGTCTCAACATGCTTGAGGCAAAGACGGATGAAGAGAAAGACCGTGCATCGATGGATGCGATGCAGATTTTCATCAAACTCTTCGGTAATGAGATCTTTGGTCCGCGCATTCAGCACTACTTCCGCAACGGTTGTCTGACCCTGATGGATGATGAGGACGAAGGTGCAACATTGATTGACGTACCGCGCCTGTTCGTCGACGAAGAATTCCAGCGCTACAAAGTCAGCAAGTGTAAGAACGTCGTTGTCCGCAGCTTCTGGGAACATGAAATTGCGAAGACCGGCGCGCGAGAGAAAGAGGAAATGATCCCGTACTTCTCCGCGAAGTTCGGGCCGTTCGTGACAAACACGACCATGCGTAACATCATCGGTCAGCCGAAGAGCGCATTCGACATCCGGCAGGTCATGGATGAAGGAAAGATTCTGCTGGTCAATCTCTCCAAGGGAAAGATCGGTGACATCAACGCGCAGCTGCTCGGACTCATCTTCGTCAACAAAGTGAACATGGCCGCACTGTCCCGTGCATCCGTGCCGCAAGATCAGCGTCGCCGTTTCTACCTGTACGTTGACGAGTTCCAGAACTTCATTACCGATGCCTTCGCGACGATTCTCTCCGAGGCACGTAAGTACGAACTCGGTCTGATTATGGCGCACCAGTACATCGGACAGTTGGTCGATAAGACCTCCGCCTACGATGCCGCCAACAGCAAAGTCCGCGACGCGGTCTTCGGTAACGTCGGTTCCATTCTCAGCTTTAAGATCGGTGCGGAAGATGCGGAATACATGGCGAAGGAAA
>CAYXNG010000047.1:0-3884 GCA_964466635.1 uncultured Candidatus Peribacteria bacterium
TCAGGACCACAACCTGATGCTCTAACCAACTGAGCTACGACCGCCACGTATATATTCGATGATGAGAAATGGACCAACTGAGCGGAGCCTGTCCTGATTCTGCGAAGCAGAGAGGGGACCGCCACAGTGCGGGCATTGTAGCCGTTTTTTGTGCGCGCTCAACCGTTTTACCCGTCTTCGCTGTCATTGTTTGATACTGACAGCTATGCCGAGGTATTACTGATTCTGCTGATTCTCCGGATTCAGGCTTTCAGCTCGGATAATCGCAATCGGCTGATCGGCCGGTAGAACCTGATCTTGAGGCTTAGGCGTGTTTTCAGGAGGTGTAGGAGCGGTAGGCGCAGCCGGCGTCGACGCGATAGGCTGTTGTATGGGTTGCATGGGCTTTGGCGGAACAACGGGCGCAGGGGTCGACGGCACATTCATCGGAGCGATCGGCTCAATTGGCGTTGGCATGGGACTGTCGGCTGTAGCCGGAACCGTGGATGCTGGCATCGGAGGTTGTACCCGAGCCGGTGTAGGTGCCGGAGGAGGAATCGGCTGTGGCTTTGGTGTCTGGGGTGCCGGTGGCACAACAGGTTGTGCCGGCTTCGGCTGAGAGTGTGGTGCAGGTGTAACCGGTGCAGGCTGCTGCAACCATGCCGGTGTTGCAGGACGATTCGGCTGAGGTGCAGGTGTCGGCTGTCTTGGAGTCTGCGGTTGCTGTGCTGCCGGCTGTGGCTGTGGAGCGGGAATCGGTTGCTTTGGTGGTTGCGCGGCAGGAGGTGTTACAGGCTTGGATGTTTGTGTCGCCTGAGTTGGTTTCGGCGTAGGTACCGAAGCAGGAGCAGCAGGCTTTGGTGCAGGTTGCTGTAACCATGCCGGTGCAGCTTTTGCGTTAACCGTCTGGGACGGCTGCATCACTGGGTTCGACGTTGCACGTTGCTCTTCGCGCTTTGCGATTTCTGCCGGCGGGGTCTGCAGTTTCGGCTCCGTGGCGGCCACTGCGGGCTCGGCGGGTTTCGGCGATGGTGTCGGAGGAGCGATGTTCAACGCGGGAGTACTGTCGATTGGTTTAACAACGGCCTGCTCCAGCGCCTCTATTTTCTGTGCCATTGATCCTTTGTTTCTGCGCAAGAATGACAGCAGTGTCATGATGATTGCGCCGATAATCAGCGATCCGATAAAAATGCCGCCGAGCAGCAAAATCGAACGAAGATCGAAGGCCGAGTTGCCATTATTTGTTGGCTCTTCAGTATCTTCCGATGAATGCTGCTGAGGTTCGGAAGAAGGGGCGACGTCGGTGCCCAGCACGCTGACCGTCGTACTCGTGTTCGCCATTTCCTTTCCGTCGCGCAAATTGCGAATCAGAAGTTGCACCGTGTAATCGCCATCATCCGCATACTCGTGCGAAGGGCTGTTGACCAAGCTCTGTTTACCATCGCCGAATTGCCACTGATACAGCAGTTGACCTCCTGCAGGAGTAGCTCCATCAAACACCGCAGTAAATTGATACATTCGGCCTGCTGTTTTTTCGGCGGAGATCATGACTGGTCCTTGCACGACCCCTTCGGAGCGGGCAAGTGACTCTTCCAGAATCTCGATTTTCTGGACACGAGCGCCGTCTGGCAGAGAAGCGGTGACGGAGATCGGATGGCGCGTCAAAGTCTCATCGGCAATCCACAGATACAGTGGTGTCGCGTCTGACGCGAAGAACGTGTCATTAGCCTGTATGTCGTTATCGTTCGACCCGTCTCCATCGGCATCGCGGTTCAGATCCAGATCAAGCGCGAGGGGCGTGATATCGGGATTAACCGGATTGAGGCGGATCAGCTGTGTATCCGCAGGAAGCGCCGTGCGCCCCATAGCATCGAGCTCCGGAACAGTCGTAACCAGTTTTTCTCCGTCTGTCGTACCTGTTTGCGTGATCGGCTCACCAGGCTGTCGGGCCTGATAGTTGATCGTAAACGTGCGTGTGATGCGGCGACTTCCGTCGGGAGATACGATATCGGCGAACAGCGTGTACGTGCCCGGCTGAATGAAGCGCTTACGGAACATCGGCGCGCGCGTCGCTTCCAAGAACGTACGGTCCTGCGTCAGAATCCAGGTGTAGGAACTCTCAGTTGGAAGATCATGCACGGGAAGAATTTCAAAAATATCACCGACCTTCAGCGTGACCGATTCCGCTGCAGCACTATGCAAGGCATCATCCTGCGCGACCGCGGTCTGACTGATCATCAGGCAGCCGAGCAAGACTGATACAACGGAATGCTTGATCTTCATCCTACTTGAGAGGGAAGCCATTCGGTGAACAGCGAAACAATTACGCGTGCGAACAATACGACCACCAGACCGATGATCGTGTAGTAGATGATCTTCTTGGCCTTCTCCTTATTGTCGTCATTGCCGAGACTGACAACCATGTAGATGCCCGCGGCAATCACCATGATCGTTGCGATCAGTGCTAGGAAATTCAACGCGGTCTCAATGATGCTGATTGCGACATCACGAGGATCAGCATCGGCGACGCCGGTAATGCCGGATGCCTGATCGATTCCATCCTCGATGCCACCGCCGTTATAGACTTGTGCTAGAAGAGAAAGCATATCGATCTATTATAGCATGTATAGGCCTTTAGCGCTAGTATCAGAGTGTTTCACATGCGCCCAACTGCTCAAAAATTGCTGGCCAAAACGGGTGTTCAGGCATTGCTGATTTCCGATCCGCTGAATATCCGCTATCTGACAGGACTGCCTGCAGAACATGGCCTATTACTAATTCAAAAGAAAGGAATGGCGCTCTTTGTGAATGTGCTGGAATTGGAAGCCGCAAAAGCACGCAAAGCATCGGTAGCGGTGCGCGATCTGGCGACACTTGAAGCAGCGATGAAGACCGTTCGCATCTGCGGATACGAGGAGCATAACGTGACCGTGGCCCGTCTCAAGCGATGGAAGAAAATCTTTCCCAAAACCACCTGGAAAGGAGTATCTGAAACCGCCGAATCTTTCCGACGCACCAAAGATGCGGGCGAGCTGAAAGCCATATTGAAAGCGAACAGTATCACTGAAGATATACTTTCTCAGATTCCATCACTGCTTCGGCCGGGAATCACCGAAGCGGGCATCGCATGGATCATCGAATCATTTGCCCGCGAGATGGGTGCCGAAAAAATGGGATTCGAAACAATCGTCGCCTTCGGATCAAATACTAGTCGCCCGCATCATCGCCCGACGCAGAAAAAATTGAAGAAGCGTGACATCATCCAAATTGATATGGGAGTGGTGATTAACGGATACACCAGCGATCGCAGTGCGGTGTTCTTTAAAGGAAAACCGACGGAAAAACAGAAGGAGGTACTTTCTGCGCTAAATGAAGCTAAAAATGCAGGGATCGATGCAATCGCGCCGGGAGTTTCCTGCAGTGAGCCGGATCTCGCAGCGCGTGCGGTATTGCGACAATATAAACTTGAAAAGTATTTCATCCATTCACTCGGCCATGGTGTCGGACTCGATGTGCACGAAGGGGTGACGCTTTCAAAAAAATCGAAACAGGTGCTGCTGGAACAAGAGGTGGTCACGGTCGAGCCTGGCGTGTATTTCTCCGGAAAGTGGGGCATGCGCGTGGAGGATATGGTGGTGGTGCAGTAGAAAATTTGGAAATCCGAATATCGAAACTCGAAATAAATTTCAAACGTTAAATTGGAATATTCAATATTGAAACATTCGAATTTGTTTCGCCTGGATGCAGGCAGGTATTTCGGGTTTCAGGCTTCGTTTTTTACATCATTTGCTAGCTGGCAGAAATATCACTTTTTTGCTATACTAATACGATTCTCTCCACATACATACCAATGCACAAACACACGTCGACGTTCCTCGTCTCCGCGATGATTGCCGGACTGCTGC
>CAYXNG010000048.1:0-3787 GCA_964466635.1 uncultured Candidatus Peribacteria bacterium
CGCAGAAGATTTCCATCCCTGCTATGAAGGTTCCGTCCTTCAAGGCTGGTAAGACCCTCAAGGACGCTGTTCGCTAAAAAAGCCGCAATTTCGTTTTTAAGAAGCCTCCATAATAGGGGGCTTTTTAATTGAAAATGGATAATTGATAATTGAGAAATATCCGCTTTATGCATTTTTCATTTTCAATTTTCAATTATCAATTCGCCTTTGAATCGTGTTATCATCCAGTCCTCCCATGGATCACGCTTTTCTCCAAACCACCACCGCACAGATACTCGACATGCTCGGGTTGGTCCACGGCGACATCACTGTCCGCGAAGAAGGGGACATCACGCGTATCGATATCGCCTCAAACGAAGCGAGTCGCATCATCGGTTGGCATGGTGAAACGCTTAATTCGATCCAACATCTGATTAAGTCGATCGCACGTTCGCACGAGAACATGTCGCGCACGCCGCTGATTGTCCTGGATGCTGACGGATACCGCGCTGTTCAGGAAGAGAAGGTAAAGAAGATCGCCGAGACGAAAGCCGATTTCGTCCGCCGCACCGGCAACCGCGTTGCACTAAGCCCCATGTCACCGTACTTCCGCCGCATTGTGCACCTGTACGTCGCGAATAATCCGGAACTGCAGGACCTGACGACAGAAAGCGTCGGCGAAGGGGACTACCGCCAGATTGTACTGAAGCTGAAGCAGGAGAAAAAAGACCGCATCAAAGGCGGTGAGGAATTGTCCCCGGTAATGGCGGCGGATGATGGACTGGAGAATCTTGATATCTGATGGTTCGGCAGGCTCACTATGACGTAGTCCTTTATTTCTGAATGCCCTTCGACAAGCTCAGGGCACCGAGCCTGTCGAGGTGTTTTACGAATATAATTTAGAGTCATCCTGAGCCTGCCGAAGGATCACTAAGAAGCTTCGTGGCGCCACTCTTCCAAAATTTTCCGCTCTTTTTTGCTGAGCTTTTTCGGAATCTCGACGTTGATGGTGACGTAGTGATCACCCTTACTGTCGCGACCGAGATACGGCAGTCCTTTGCCGCGGATGCGGAACATCTCGCCGGGCTGGGTTCCTTCGGGAATCTGCAATGTCGATGAGCCGTGCACCGTCTTCACCGTTGCCGTACCACCGAGCATCGCGTCGATGGCGGGAATGGTATGAACCGATCGAATATCGGCACCCTCCCGCTCAAAGAGGGGATGCGGCTCAATGCGCATACGGACATACAGCTCGCCCGGCGTTTCACCGCGCAGCCCCGCATCGCCTTGTCCGCGAATGCGCAGCACTTGTCCATTATCGATACCCGCAGGAATATCGATGGTGATGGTATCGACGGAGCGTACACGACCCTGACCGTTACAATCGGGACACGGATCTTTCGGCACGCGCCCGCTCCCGCTACAGACCGTGCAGACACTGCGCTGGCTGATGGCTCCGAAGAACGACTGCACCGTTCGTGTCACTTGTCCCGTTCCGCCACACTGCGTGCAGGTGACGATCTCGGAATTGTTCGCCGTACCCTTTCCCTCACAACGCGCACAAGCCGCAATACGCTCCAGGCGAATCTTCCTCTCCGCACCGTTGATGACGTCATCGAAGGGAATCGTCAGCTCCACTTCGCGATTCAAACTCTCTCCCTGCTGCTGAGTTCGTCTGGCGCCACCGAAGAAGTTGCCGAATAAATCGCCGAAGTCGGCATTCTCGAATCCTGAGAAATCGAATCCGCCGGTGTTCCCGTTGAAGCCCTGGCCACCCGGTCCTCCGGTCGTGCCGAACTGATCGTACATGCTGCGCTTCTGCGGATCGCTGAGCGTTTCATATGCTTCATTGATCTGCTTGAATTTCGTCTCTGCCGCTTTGTCGCCTTTATGCTTATCCGGATGCCACTCCTTGCTCAGCTTGCGATAGGCTTTCTTGACGTCGTCGGCCGACGCGTCGCGGGAAATGCCAAGAATGGAGTAGGGGTCATTCGCCATTGGCGGGCAGTATAAGCACTTGAGTGTTGAGAGTGCCAGTATTTGGCTTAAAAACCTGTTTTCTCCACTGTTTCCGCCTTCTATAGAGACCTGTTTTCTGGTATAATGGGTAGATGGTCCCGGAATACACCCACACACAATCGCGCTGGCCCGCAAGGCTGCTGACACTGGCACTCGTAGTGGCATGCGCTGCAATCTGGCATCTGCAGGGGGCTGCTATCGAAGGATATCTTGTCCAGAGAAAGCAAACATATTCGTGGCGCGTCCTGACACAGGAAGAAGTCGCGAGTGGTGCGACAATCCCCGCCAACACACATGTGGTCTTTCATTTGCCCGGAACGTTTTTGAGCATTCCGCGCGAGGTGCTGCTTGGCCACAAAGGCGAAGCCGTTCGATATTGGGGGTACTGCATTCCGCAGAACGCTCCCGATGAGCTCGTGAACACGCGTTCGGGTTTCCCCGGCCTGCTCTTCCTGTCGGAAAAAGAACGCGAGATCCGTGCAGCGGTAGCGGCACGCAACCAGGCGTCTTACAGTCCCAGCGGGCGGCTTCCCACAGCGGAAGAGCTGGAAGCGCAATCTCAGCAGAGCAGGAGCGCCATTCGTCACCAGGTAGAATCGTTCAAGCCGAACACGATGTGCTACATCATGACCGCGGAATCGCTCGCAATCGGGCTGGATCACGACGGAGACCGCCTGAACGACAAGATTGAAAGGGAGATCAACACGAACCCGAAGATCCCCGATACTGACGGCGACGGTATCATCGACGGAATCGAATATCTGACCAATACCAATCCGATCATCCGCGACACCGACGGCGACGGTATCATCGACGGAATCGAAGACAAGAACTGGAACGGGAAACAGGATGCCGACGAAACGAACCCCCGCCTGAAAGACAGCGACCGCGATGGACTGTGTGACGGACTCTGCCGCGTGCGTCTGCAGAGGCGCGAATACTACATGGGAGAGGACCAGAACCTGAACGGCCAAGTGGATGAAGGGGAGACCGACCCGCGCAAATACAGCACGAAAAACGACGGCATCAGCGACCAAGTCCCCTACATCCAGTGTCTGACTGCCGGCAAACAGCAGTGTCCGTAATATTGCTTAAAAGTCATATTTCATCTATAATACTATGATGATCCGACATCTCCTTCTCACCGGCCTCCTCCTTGCGGGAACAGCCTCTCCGCTGACAGCCGAGGCCTATCTAGAGCCGGAGGATGTACTGGATGATGAATCGCTTACGACGCGCTTCTTTGCTCCGCCTCCGTCAAACAGAGAAACCGCCGATCAGGTGCGCAAGCAACAGGAGGAAAGTGCTGCGCGTCGCGCGGCCGAGCAGGAGGCCTTGAAACCGAAACCAGAACAGCCCGACGAAGAGGAGTTGCACGGTGCCGCTCCCGAGGAAGAGGACCAGGCCGATTTGGAGGCGCTCATCAAAGCTTTACAAGAGCTCCAAGGTGCGTCTTCATCGTCTGCAGCTACGGGAAACGACGCAGTGAACCAGCGCTTGCTGGAACGCGTCCAGGCACGGCAGGCGGCTGAACAACGCGCAGCACTCCTTCAGCAATTGCTGGGGAACGATCAAACGATGCACAGTGGTGCGCCGCTCAGCGACACAGGCCCGGCTGCCGTCTTGACCGTACTGGCTATGGCCGGCGCCGTCGGAGAAACCTGGCGCCGTGTGCGCAAAGCACAAAGGGCATCACAACTGTGATGCAAGATCCACGCTTTTGGTTCTTGGATCTTACCTCCTCCGTCTGTACAACAGCCCCGCACTCGCTCCCGCCAGCATTACCGCA
>CAYXNG010000049.1:0-3187 GCA_964466635.1 uncultured Candidatus Peribacteria bacterium
AGAAGAGCGTGCAGATCGTCTGGTCATCGTCGGCGATGAGGATGCGGTGCGACATAGAAAGGAGGGGATTAGGAGTGCCGCGAGGCATCCGTGAAGTGGGAGGAATGGCTTTGTGGATTTCCTAGATTCTTTTTCGCATCCGCCGGCATATGGAAAATGCCGTTTACCATGTTCCGAATGCTCCTTCGTAAATCCTCGAGACCTTCTGCAAATTTCTCCGGCGTGGGCCGGTTCTCAAACTGCTTCTCTACCGCTTCTCGTTGTGTTTGTGTCACGTAACTATTATAACATATTTGTTATATTCTAGCAATAATCAGCGATTGGTCTATACTCCATCCATGGAACCCGTCTCGCATGAACGGCCGCTGAAAGACGTTGCGCAGCATATGCGCCTCATCGAAACCGAGCGCCTCCGTTTGCGCGAACCCCGTCTCGAAGATCGTGACGGCGTGTGGAGCGCGGCGCATCACCCGGCGAACATCACGAAGGGCATGCAGTGGGATCCGCCGACAACGAAGGAAGAGCCCGATGTGTTCACGAAGAAGGCGCTGGACGGATGGGAAGACGGCGATCATCTCGTGTGGACGATTGAAGATAAAAGCACGAAGGAATTCCTCGGTCGTTTTGCGCTGCTCAAGCGGGAAGATAAGAACGACCGCTGGTACATCGGCTATTGGCTGCATCCCAATCATCATGGAAAGGGGTACCTCACGGAGGCGGCGCAGGCGGCGGTCGATGCGGCTTTCGAGCACATGCGCATCGATTCCATCATTTCGTCGCACGCGTCATGGAACGTTGCGAGCGGTAGGGTCATGCAAAAAATCGGCATGCGGCACGTGGGGCATGATCCGAAAGGCTTCCATAAACACGGCGAAGACCACCCCGAGGAGCAGTACGAGCTGACGCGGGAGGAGTGGGAGAGGGCGGGGCGGTGATGGAGATGGGCCCAGAGACGTCGAACGTTATGCGTGCACCGCGGATGCCTTTCCCGGCAGATAGACGTACCGATACCAACCGACGACGCTGCTGAGGAAGAAAAACCCGCTGGAGACGATCGCCATGACCGATCCGATCAGTCCGCCGTACACGAGCCATCCGAACGAGCCGAGGATGATCGACACGCGCATCCAGTGGTCCGATTTGAGGAAGCTCGAAAGAATGATGAACGTCGCGGCGACGTAGGACGTGCCGGACAGGATGAATCCTTCGAAGAACATGTAGGTCGCGATCGTGTTAATGATGAGGAAAAGAGCGAGCCACGCTTTGTGCATGGAGAAGATCGAGACGCCGAATCGCGCGGCTCCGATGAACGACATCGCCGCGCCGGTTAGGGCGTTCATCAAATAGAAATGTCCCGCGTTGAACAAGTTCGACACGATGAACAGGATCAAAATCATTTTCCGCTCTTTCCACTGCTGGCTCCAAATGGAAACGAGCATGGATGCGAGACCGAATGCCTGCGCGAGGATGTAGATGTTCGGATCGATATCCATCTCATCAGTATACCACAAAATAGCGGCGATTACTGACTTAGATTGGTGTGATGATGGAGATGGAGCCGCCCCCTGGAGGAAGTTAGAACTCTATATTTGCCAAATTCTCAAGCCACTTTCTACATTCCAAAGGACCGGCAATACCCCTTTTGAACTCTCCAGGAAACCAGTTTTCTTGAAACTTATGTATGCGCTTCATTCGTTCACTAAAATTAGGATACAACACATCAAGTCCTTGCCATTCTCCAAGGCCATACATTCGCGACATCATATTGTTTGTAGAAAGAGTGCGGATTAATGATTTCGCCTCTTCTTCAGAAGTTGCTTCCAATAAGTGCCTTGCAAATTGCGCATCAACTTTATGAGTGCCTTTCAGAGAGCCAAGATTTGCCTCTGAAAATCCTTCAAGGCAACCGAATTCTTGTACAGATCTAAAGTAATCATGAGGCGATACCATGATTACTCGTTCCAAATTCTTTGTGAATTTTTCATCGCTATTTACGTACTGTATTACGCCGGGAGGTGCAACGTAAGGATATGGGCTGACATGACAATGAATTCTAGTGAGTGCTTTTACATTTCCTTCGTTATTTCTCAGTGCTTCATCTCGAGTTAAGCGAATGTTGGGAAAATCTTCGGCAATTGTTATCCACTTATTTCCGCCTGTGGAAAAATGTTTTGTTGATTCCATTGCTGCAGCAACGATTGTTGTCTTATCAATCTCTTGATTATTGAACACAACGCTAATTATCGCAGGAGTGCCTTTAGAGCGAAGATCATCGAACATTTTTTTCTGATCATTGTCGGTCATGTTTCTCCATTCTTTTTCATCTAAAGACACAAAATCCGGTACCTGCTTTTGCAGATCAGTTGCTTCTTGAAGTTTTTCAGCAAAATCTTTCTGGTCTTTCGTAATAAGACCTGTTTGAGCTTCTGACATTATTTGCTCGGACGCTGCTTCTTCGCGATCATTTACCTCTTTTCCCATGTATTTATTATAGCATATTTTCTTTGTTTTGTGGAGCCGACGACCGGACCTGCCTGCCGGCAGGCAGGTTTGAACCGGTGATCCGCCTAGGCGGATTTACGATACCTATGCCCTTTAAATAAGAGGGCTGATTCGGCGTGGTGATTGTGATGGAGCCGACGACCGGATTTGAACCGGTGACCCTAGGTTTACGATACCTATGCTCTACCAACTGAGCTACGTCGGCGTGGTGTTCTACAGGGGCAAAGAACGCGGAACGCGGCCCATTGTGTGGGCTCCGGGGCGATTCGGCAAGGGCTTTCCGAAGGTCTTTCTGCAGAGCCGGGCCGCAGGCGTTACCATGCGCCTATGCAGCCCGAAACCGCCCTCCTCTTTTGGTGGCTCAATATCCTCAATAAGAAGCGCTACGACCAGCTCGTGGGCCTGTATGGGTCGCTCGATGCCGCCCTTGAGCGGTTCTCGCCTGAGCTCATGCGGCAATTGGGCCTGCGTGACGATTCGATCCAGAAGACGTTCGTCCGGATGGAGGAGTTTGATCCTTCCGGGGCGCTGGCGCGGTTCAAGAAGTTGAATGTCGAATTGCTGACGCTGGAAGATGAGAACTATCCGAGGCTTTTGAAGGAATCGTCCGATCCGCCGGTGTTCCTCTCGTACCGCGGCGATCTCTCCGTGCTCGATCATCCGTGCGTCGCGATCGTCGGCACGC
>CAYXNG010000050.1:0-3149 GCA_964466635.1 uncultured Candidatus Peribacteria bacterium
GCGGTATTTCGTTCATCCTTTCTGCTGGTGACGAAGACAAGATCAAGAAGGCAGTCCATACGATCCGCTATGCGATCATCGGTCTCATTGTGACCTTCGTTGCGTTCTTCGCGGTGTCGTTCATCACTCGTCTGCTCGATATTCCGTTTGAGTTGAACTTTTCCACGATCATCGATCTGATGCAGGAGATTTTCCAGGCGCTTCAGTAAGATGAGTTAAAATTAATAGTTGAAAATGAAAAATTGGCCCGCGATGCGGGCCTTTTTCTATGATGAACGACCATGACACGGAAAAAATTTCTGTTATCCTGTCGCAACCCGGGCGCTTAGCTCAGTTGGGTCGAGGATCTGCTTGCAGATCCGAGCAATAAAAGAACTGAGCGCTCTAACCTCCACGAAAAGAGGTGATATGATCATTATTCCATGGGCGCTTAGCTCAGTTGGTTAGAGCGACGAGCTTACACCTCGTAGGTCAGAGGTTCGAATCCTCTAGCGCCCACCATGGATATCGTTTTATCGCTTTAAAACAACAAAATACCCTTTTTCTACTATTGCATAACTATGCATTGTTGATAGACTTTACGTATGACATTTATCGCCTACATTCAGGCTGTTCTCGCCGTTCTTCTGTTGGTCACCATCTTGTTGCAGCATCGTGCCGCAGGACTGTCCGCGACCTTTGGCGGCAATGACACGGCGTACGTCCAGCGCAGAGGCGCGGAGCTTTTCCTCTACCGCATTACCATCGCAATCAGCGTTGTCTTCTTCGTGCTGACTGTTCTCGACTGGTATATTTAAACGGATGTTTCGCTCATCTCCGTCCACGGCAGGTGCCGTGATCGGCGCCTACATGCGGTGGGAACGGTGGATATTCGCCGGCCTTGGCTTTCTCTTGGTCGGCAGTCTTGCTCTGCTGCTCTGGAGTTTTTATCGCGATACGACCATGACGATTCCTGCCGATGGTGGAACGTACATTGAAGGATCCGTCGGAGAGTTGCAGCCCCTCAATCCGTGGTTTTCCGTCACCAACGATGTCAGTCGCGACATCGTGTCACTCGTCTTTTCCGGACTCCTGAAATACAACCCGCAGACCAAAGATATCGAAGGAGATCTTGCCGATTACACCGTCTCGAATGACGGAAAAATCTACACGGTGACACTCAAGCCGAATCTGCTCTGGCACGATTCCACCGGAGAGCAGCCTCACCCTGTGACATCGGAAGATGTCCTCTTTACGTATCAGACCGTTCAGGATCCCGATTTTCCCAATGGTCTTCTCCGTCAAAATTTTCAGGGTGTCACTATCGAAAAAATCGATGCGCGCACGGTGCAGTTCCGTCTCGAACAGCCATATAGCTTCTTCCCCAGTAATCTGACGCTTGGGTTGTTGCCGAAATCCGCATTCGACGGTGTTCCCGTTCAATCGCTCGATCAGACGCTTGATTTCGGTTTCGCTCCTATCGGCGCCGGCCCGTACAAGCTTAAAAGTATTGTCGAGACGGAGTTGAGCACGGAGGTGACGCTTGAGCGCTGGCCGCGTGACATCAAGCCTCCCTATCGCCTCGATCGCATCGTTTTCCGCATTTTCCCCGACTATCAGACGGTACTGTCCGATCTGCGCAATCTTAGCGGTATCCGTTTTGTTCCGCACACCGACGCAGGTAAGCCTGCCATTCCAAACCGCTTCACCGCCATCAACTACTCGCTCCCTCAGTATGTTGCACTCTTCTTCAATCTTGATCGTTCGGCATTGAAGGACACCAAGCTGCGACTCGGTTTGCAATTGGGAACCAACAAACAGACGGTTGCGGATATCGCCCGCCCCGCGGAAGTGGTGGACACTCCCCTGCTCGAAATCGACACGTCGGACTGGCGCTACAGCTTTGACATGCAGGCTGCACAAGGCGCTTTGTTCGAGTCTCAGTGGTATTTCCCGGAAAAAGTCCGTCTGCAGACCCTTCTCGAACAGCGCGAAGCGAATCAGACCGGAATTTTGCAGAGTGAGCCTGTCCTGTTTTTAGATACAGGTGCAGTGCTGACCATCGGCGGGAAGGCGAATGGTTTGAGTGGCAGGAACACGGTCAACGGCGTGCCGTTGCAGGCGGACCCGACGCAGTCCGGTAGCTGGATTGTTGCGCTTCCGACCTTCGGCGGAACGGGATCGCTGAGAATCGGCAGCAATCTTCTTCGTCTGACTGCGGAAAACGGTCGCATTATAGATTCGTTCTACGTGCGACGCGTCGCGAATGCAATCGAGTATCAGCGGGCAACCAACGAGCAATCGCTCCTCGAGCAGTTCGTGCGTTCGCGTGATGCGGCAACCCCTCAGGCGGAGCGCATCACCGTTGCAGATCTCTTCATCGATCAAGGGTATCTGCGCCGCCGAACGCCGAATGACCCGGTCGGTACGCGTATCAACGACCGCGGCGAGGCGCTCTCCCTCGTGCTTTTGACAAGCCCTTCACCTTCCGTCTACGCAACCGTCGCCGAAGAAATCCGCAAGCAGTGGTCCGCCCTTGGTGTGAATGTGAAAATTGAGATTCCCGAAACGCGCTCAGCGTTTGAGGAGCGTCTTCTGCGTCGCGATTACGATGTCCTGCTCTTCGGTCAATCACTGCTGAACAACCTCGACAGTTATCCCTACTGGCATTCCAGTGGTGTTCAGCGTGTGACCGAAAACCGCAGTGATTTGCGTCTTGATGCATACAACCTATCGCAGTACGCGTCCTTCGAGGCCGATTCCTTGCTGGAGACGATCCGTGGAAATGCGACGGAGGCCGATCGGCAGCGCTCGCTGACCAGTCTGCGCGAAGTACTCAAGCGGGATGTTCCTGCTGTTTTCTTGTATTCCCCTCTCTACACCTTTGCCTACCGAGAAGGCGTCCAGGGCGTGGAATTGGGCCATCTATCCCTCCATTCAGACCGCTTTTTAAGCATGCATCGTTGGTATACCAAAGTTGACAGGGCATTCCGACCTGGCAGAGGTTGGCTCGACTTTTTTGGCTGGCTGTCAACTCTTTTCGTGAAAGAGGAGGCCCCGGAGGCCGTCATAGGGGGTGAATCGTCTTCTCACAGCGGTTCCACGACATCTTCAAGTTCGTCGGACCATTGACGCAGAACGGCGGTTCCAGTAGGATCTTTTAGCTTTTT
>CAYXNG010000051.1:0-3127 GCA_964466635.1 uncultured Candidatus Peribacteria bacterium
GAGACGGGGTTACTGATTAAGCCTGATGATGTTGAGGCTGCGACATCAGCTATTAAACAATTGCTGGAAGATGATCAGCTTCGTGCAAAACTGGCTCAGAATGGCCAGAAACACGCACAGAACTACGATTGGGGAGTGATCGCGGAGAGGTATAAAGCTCTCTATCAGCAAAATTGACAAATCAAATGCCGGTTATACCATTATTTATGCTGTTTCTTCGCATCAACGTCAGATGTCAGAAAGGATGGTGTGACATGACCCAGACCCCACGTGTCACTGAGGAGCTTGCGATACTGCTTCTGGCTGCTCAAGAGTTAGTTGTCCCAGGTCGGGACGCGGGTGCTGATCTGCATTTCTATCGGATGTTGACAGCGAATCCTGCATTGTTCAGCCGTGTGGTTTGCTACGCCAAAGCAGGTGCTCCGGATCTCGCGGCGGAACCAGCTTAGGGATTCATGGACCGCTTCGTGGCCTTCCACGAGGCGGTTTTTTTATGTTCTAGATGCGCTATACTGCCTCGGCTATGAAACGAGTCCTTTTAACCGGCATCGACGGGTTTATCGGCCACCACTTGGCCGAGGGTATTTTAAAGAATACCGACTGGGAGATTGTGGGCCTCAGCAAAATCGACAGTGCTAGCACCCTGCAGCGTCTGACCGATATGGATCGGTGGAGTGAGTTCCGCTCGCGTGTACGCTTTATTTTCCACGATCTGCGTACTCCCATTACTCCGTACGTAGCAGAGCGCATTGGCCAAATCGATCGTATTTTCCATCTTGCCGCCAGCACGCACGTCGACCGTTCGATTGATGCTCCGATGGAGTTCGTGATGGATAACGTCGTCGGCACCTGCACCGTTCTCGATTACGCACGCACGCTCAATAATCTTGAATTCATCGTCTATTTCTCGACCGATGAGGTCTTCGGACCGGCGCCCGACGGCGTCGCGTATAAAGAGTGGGACCGGTACAAGTCGAGCAATCCGTATGCCGCATCGAAAGCCGGCGGAGAGGAGCTGGCATACTCGTACTACAATACCTATAAGCTGCCGGTCATCATCACGCATACCATGAATGTCTTCGGTGAACGCCAGCATCCCGAGAAATATTTCCCGCTGGTTATCAACGCTGTCAGGAACGGCAAAAAGTTAACGATTCACGCCAACAAGGAGCGGACTAAAGCAGGAAGCCGTTTCTACGTGCATGCGCGCAACGTCGCATCGGCGGTGCTGTTTCTGTCCCAGCAGTTCGACAAGGGTGTCCCGGTAATCGGAGATAAGTTCAATATTGTCGGTGAGCGCGAAGTGGACAACTTGACCCTTGCGCAGAAGATCGCCGAGGTTATCGGCAAGCCGTTGGACTACGATCTGGTCGACTTCCACGGCAGCCGCCCGGGTCATGATCTGCGTTACGCGCTTGACGGTTCCAAACTGGAACAGATGGGCTACACGCACCCCAAGACCTTCGATGAAAGTCTGGAGAAGACCGTTAAATGGTATATGGAGCATCCAGAATGGTTGGGAAGCGAGCCGTATCATCGATCCCTTGTGTTTTAACGGGGTGCAATGGTGAGCGTCGCCGAGGGATGACACTGCTTTTTGTCGGTTTGTGTAGATTTTTTCCGCTAAAATGACTCTATGAAGGTTGTCCTAGCCACCGGCATTTACCCTCCGGAAATCGGCGGACCTGCGACGTATGTGTTTAATCTGGCTAGAGCATTGCGCGAGCGAGGAGTAACGGTGAGTATTATCGCTTATGGTGAGGAGTCGGGAGCCACGGGTCAGGCAGAAAATGTGATGCGGATTTCCCGCAAGGGCGGACCGATTGCGCGATGGAGGAGATACGCAAAAGGACTTAAAGAGATCGCCCATGAGGCGGATATCGTGTACTGCTTCTCGTCGGTCAGTTGCGGTGTGCCGTTGTGGCTGGCCAAGTTGAGACACCCAAAGAAGATCCTGCGTCTCGGCGGCGACTTTCTGTGGGAGCGCTATACCGATCGCGGCGGGACGTTGAGCCTGCGCGATTGGTATCAGTCCGATCCGCGCTTCAAGGGCATGATGAACGGCATCCTGACGCACTTCGATTACATCGTTTTCTCGACCGATTTCCAGCTGGAATTATTCGAGAAGTTTTATGTGAATCTGCCGTTGCACGGCGTTATCGAAAACGCACTGCCTGCGGGCGTGCCGGTTCATCATCAGCCGCATGAGCCGTTCCGTCTTCTTTTCCTCGGCCGGTTCGTCCCTTTTAAAAATCTCGGATCACTCGTTCTTGCACTCAAAGAGCTTCCGGATTGCACGCTGACATTCGCCGGCGAGGGCCCTCTTGAGCAGATGCTTCATCGTTTGGTTGAAGATGCCGGGGTGGGGGACCGCGTTCGATTTTTGCCACCGCAAAGCGGGGACAGCAAGCAGGAACTCTTTCTCGATCACGATCTTCTGGTGTTGCCGTCCTATACGGAAATCAGCCCCAATACGGCACTGGAGGCTCGCTCATGCGGATTGCCGGTTCTGCTGACGGCAGAGACAGGTCTCAGTCACACGCTCTCCGATGCATGTCAGCTGAAAACGCTGCGCAGTCCTCAGGACATCGTGAACGGTGTCCGGGATGTCCGTGATCAATATGAATCCGTTGCCGATCGCGCCTCGGCTCCCATTCCTTCGCGCAGCTGGGATCAGGTGACCGACGATCATCTTCAACTCTTCCGGAATCTTCTATGAATCTTCTGATGATCTCCGGCGATCGGTCGATGGTATCCGGAAAGCAGGGTGCGTTCTGGTATACGCTTGAGGCATTGTCCAAAGAGTGGGATCGGATTGACGTGATTTGCCCAAGCGGAGCTTCGAGCTACGAGAACAAAAAGCTACGAGAAGCTGATAGCTCGCAGCTCGCAGCTCGCAGCTTTTTTGGTAACGTCTTCTTTCATCCCGCGCCTAAAGGACTCTGGTATCAGCCGCGATGGATCGTGCAGAAGGGGACAGAGCTGATCGAAAAACATCATCATGCAGTGATGACGGTGCATGAGTATCCGCCTTTTTATAACGGTATTGGAGCGCGGAAATTGTCGAAGGCCACCGGCGTGCCGTACGTACTGGAGGTGCATCACATTGTCGGCTATCCCGTCGCTG
>CAYXNG010000052.1:0-2620 GCA_964466635.1 uncultured Candidatus Peribacteria bacterium
GTCCTTGCAGACGTTTCCAAGGGAGGAAGTGTTTGAGGCAATGGAGGAGGCGGGAGGACGAGAAGAGGATGCTTTCTTTGATGATGTAATGCCGCATGCACTGGGTGCGCATTCATTCGCGATCACTTTTGTTTCACCGGTGCAGGCGTTATTTACGCACTTAACGATGTCCGTCACTCCGATGTTCACACAATGACCATAGTCGTCAGCTCTGCAGCCCATCCACTGCGTTCCTCCTCCCGTGACGCAATCGGTGTCTTTGGTGCAGGCTGCGGCAGAAGAAGAGCTTGCAGGACAGAGAGTTCCACCACCTGCATTACAGCCATCTCTGCAGGCAAGAAAGTTTGGCATGCATTGCGTTTCACAGGGATTCGTAGCACTGGGATCGGTAGCACTGGGGAAGCAGTGATCTTGTGCCCATTGCATGCACCGCATGTACTCTTGGCCACAGGCGTACAGACATGCCTGACGCACTGATGGATCGACGGATGCCGCCGAGTTAACGCAGGACGAGGCAGACGAGGCCCTGCTTGATGCTACTGATGACGCTCTGGAAGATGCAGGAGCAGAAGATTGGCGGGATGAACCTGGCGCGGAACTGCCGCCGGATGAACCGACGCGGCAATTCGAGCAGTCTGAAGATGCACGGGAAGAAGCACCGTTCGAGGATGGTGGTTGGACAGAAGAGGTTGGACCGCCGGATGTGGCAGATGATCCGCCGGAATTGTTGGAGCCTTGTGAATTGTTCGATCCTTGTGAGTTTTGGGATCCGTTCGAGCCGCCTGAGCCGTTGGAATTTTGAGATGTCTGGGAGCCCTGTGACCCCTGCGAACTTTGTGGATTCTGTGACCCTGTTGAAGAAGTGGAAGAAGGATTTTCACAACCCGAAATAGGTTGGCATGTTCCATGTGCCTGGTTATCGGTCTCCTGCCCTTGCGCATCGCGGCATTCATAACAAGTAACACAATGAACTTGGTCATTGCTCGTATTAACGGTATTCGTCGCGGTATCACAACATTCATCAGGATGTCCCGAAGGGTATAAACCACACGTTTCTCCGGGCCCAGCTGTCATATACACGCAATCTTGTAATGTTGTGTTTTCCGCTTCCTCGAATTCAGCGCAGGTATCTCCCGAAGACTGCCCAATAAGTGGTGGCATTCGCATGTATATGCTCCATGCGCCGATAGCGCTTAATAGTATGGAAAAAAAGATCAGGTGCTTTCCCCAACGCACAATCGCGCTTGCCTGCGGGCGATTGAGAAAATGGATCACTGGCGCTTACGGAACAAGAACCCCGCCGCCCCTCCCGCCAGCATCACCGCTAAGGCAGCAGGACCTGTATCGGGGGTAGCAGGGACGGATGGTTGTCCGTTGATGATCGGCTGTTCGTTTATTCCGCCCTGAGAGCTGACTCCTGATTCCTGATTCCCGCCTTCCGTAAACGGTAACTCAATCACCTGTGCCGGCAATGTATCCGGCGGCGCAGTGCGTTCCGGTAGACAGGTAGAGGAGCAGCCATCACCGCTTGTCCTATTTCCGTCATCACATTGCTCGAGCGGCGTATCGATCACGCGGTCACCGCAACGCTGAGGCAGACAGTCGGTGCGGCACGAGACATTCGGCAGATCTTTGTTCGCTGCTCCTTCGTCACACAATTCACCGGCATCAAGCCGACCGTTGCCGCAGAAGTCTGGCAGTGCAGCAATCTGCTGAGGCGTCAGACAGCGATTAAGAATGCAAAGTGAACCTGCTGCACAATCGGCATCCGATTGGCAGGTTTCATCGATGCCGCCTCCGCTTGGCGTACCATCCGCGCCGAAGAAATCGCGTGATGATGTGCTGCCGTTGGCAAACGGATCAGACGACAGTTGAGACATGTCGGAGAATGCCGAGAAGTCCGAGAATGCAGAGAACGCGGAGAAGAATGATGCGAATGAACTGTTGCCAGTACTCGAAACGCTGCGAGATGATTGTGATGAACCGGAGGAGCGCGAGGAAGATGAAGATGATCGTGAGGATGATCGGGAAGACGAACGTGATGTCAGACTGTCATCAATACACTGGATGCAGGGGAGAGCGTTGATGGTGCTGCAGGTCATGTTTTGCACGCCGCAGAAGGTGGATCCGCCGTTTGTGCATTCATCACCGCGGCATTCGTTCCCCAGCGAAGAGCTGCGCGAGGAACCCGATGAACGGGAGCTGTTGGAGTTGCCTGAATTGTTCGATTGCTGAGAGCCTCCCGAACTGCGTGAAGAGTTCGACAGTTGTGAGCCGCCAGATGAACGAGAGATTGATGAGCCGGATGATCGAGAGCTACCAGAACTGACCGATGTACCCGAACGGCTGGAGCCGCTGGAGACCCGTGATGATCCGGACGAACGAGAACTGCCGGAACTTCTGGAGCTGCCGGACTGCACGGAATTCTGCGAGTTGTTAGAATTATTGGATCCTTGAGATTGCTGTGACCCCGTCGAACTTGCGCCTGAGGAGCCGGAAGACAGTTGGCAGCAGAATTTCTCGGAGTCTCCTGCAGCGCCACAGAGACCGGGATCCTTCAGAGTCCCACCATTATTCAGACATTCCATGAAGGGCAAACATGCATCGCCGTTCAGACAGA
>CAYXNG010000053.1:0-2519 GCA_964466635.1 uncultured Candidatus Peribacteria bacterium
GGCAGAACGTGTGGCACGTGTTTTATAACGGAACCGATATGCGTCCGTTATTGCAGAAGCTGAATGTTACTGACGCGATTGTTGATGTTGATCCGTTGGATGTCCTATAGAGCTCCTAAGCTCCCTAGCTTCTCAGCTTCCAAGGAAGATATACTGTTCGCCCATATGTCACAGAGGCACATTCGTTTATTGGCACACAACATTCGATCTCTCTGGAATGTCGGCGCTTTTTTTCGGACGTGTGACGCGCTCGGCATCGAACATCTATATTTGACCGGTTACACACCACATCCGCCCAGAATGGAGATTACAAAAACGGCTATTGGAGCAGAATTCTACGTTCCATGGGAACATGCACGTGATCCACTGCCAATCATTAAACATCTAAAAGAAGCGGGATGGGAAATTGTTGCGCTGGAATTAACAGAGCAGTCGATCGATATTACTCAGTTCAATCCATCCGATCGGATTTGCCTGATTGTAGGACATGAATTAAGCGGCGTTCCAGAAGAACTTCTCTCACTTTGTGATAGCATTGTTCAAATTCCCATGCATGGCAAAAAAGAATCGCTCAACGTTTCAGTTGCTGCGGGCATCGCATTACACGCACTGCGATCAAAAGCTTAGAAGCTAACTAGCTGAGAAGCTTGGAAGCTAAATGGTCATCACCTCTTCCTCCTTCTTCTTTCGCAGCTCGTCGACTTTCTCATTCGCCTTATCGACTTCTTTCTGCAATTCATTCTGAAGAGAGTTGCGCAATGTTTCGTTCGGATCGGCCTTGATGGCATCGTGTGCCTTCTGACGAGACTGGCGAACGGATATGCGCGCTTCCTCGGCAAGTTTTTGCACAATCTTCACCAGCTGCGCGCGGCGCTCCTCGGTCATGGGCGGAAGAACGAGACGAATCACCGTGCCATCGTTCACGGGGTTAATACCGATATCGGCAATTTGAATCGCCTTCTCGATACTTTGCATAATGCTGCGGTCCCACGGCTGAATGACGATGGTACGTCCATCGGAAACGCTGATACCGGCAACAGCCTTCATCGCCTGACGCTGGCCATAGGCTTCAACGTCGATATGTTCGACCAGCGATGCATTGGCGCGACCGGTCTGGAGCTTGCTGTATTCGACCTGCAAATACTGCAGGAGTTTTTCAACGTCGGCTGTAAAGGAGGAAATGCGGGTGTCGGGCATGCGAGAATTATAGCACACCTTAGGAGCTTATGAAGCTTTGGAGCTTAGAAGCTACCCGTGCACCAACGTCCCCACATCCTCGCCCATAGCGGCTTTCATGAGGTTTCCTTCAATGTTGAAGTTGAAGACACGGATCGGCAGACCCTGGTCCTGACACAAGCTGAATGCGGACTGGTCCATCACGTTAAGATGCTTCTCCAGTGCCTCCTGATACGACAGTTCCTTATACATCACCGCATCGGCGTGGACGTTCGGGTCTTTATCGTAGACACCGTCAACGTTCGTCGCTTTCAGCACAATGTCACATTCCAGTTCCAGCGCACGTAAAGCTGCGGCAGAGTCTGTGGTGAAAAACGGGTTTCCGGTACCTCCGGCACAAATCACAATGCGTCCCTTTTCCAGATGACGAATGACGCGGCGGCGGATGTACGGCTCTGCAACCTGCGGAACCTGAATAGCCGATGCGACACGGCAGAAGGACCCCAGCGCTTCAATGGATGCCTGGAGCGCAACGCCATTCATAATGGTCGCAAGCATGCCCATCGTGTCAGATGCGGTTCGCTCAATGCCGCTATCCGATGTATCACGGTAGCGCCAGATATTTCCGCCACCGACGACCACGACCATCTCAATTCCTTTACGTGAAACCTCGGCGATATCCTGTGCAATTTTCAGCAGAGTCGGCTGATGAATACCTTGTCCCTTTCCTTCTTTTGAAAGCGACTCGCCGGACAACTTGAGCATGATGCGCTTGTAGGTCATAGGTCAGAAGGAGGAGAAGGTGGAGTCTCTGGTGTTATTGGCGCAGAAGGCTGTGCGGACGGTACAGGAGCAGTGGATTCCGTGGAAGGCGTTTTGGTTTTGCGCATTCTATTCCACATACGAGCGACCCAGTCGACAATCCCCTGCCACGAACGGCGCACGCCTTTCATGTCACCGTGGGACAAGGCATGAATCATTGGTAGCTCCCTATTCTGACCCTGTGCAGCAGCCAGAAATCCCATAATCGCCAAAGCCAGAACGCCGAGCTCCAGAAAACGTCCGATGAACGGGATGAATGCAAAGGCTATCGACAATCCGAAGAGAACCATGCCCTGTCTGGCATGGAACCGCACAAAAGGAGAATTCTGTCTGTAAAAGAAGGCAAAAATAGATAGAACCCATACATAGCTCAGCGCCGCAATATCCTTATTATCGCGAATATCGGGGTCCTGAACCGTTGCCTGCTGCTGTGGGTTTTGAGCCGTATCCATCCTGTTTATTATACCAGAAACCGCCTCCATTTGCAGGGTTCGAAAACCCTAAAAAAGTGCTAAAATATG
>CAYXNG010000054.1:0-1767 GCA_964466635.1 uncultured Candidatus Peribacteria bacterium
TAGTATTATATAATATTTCAAGTGTTCATTCAGAGCACCGCTACGATTCAGGAAAAATGTATCCTCGGCACAGTGTGTGCAGAGGAATATCCATATGTTCGACCTTTTTTGGGAGAGAAGAAATGAATACGAGTGTAGAAATGAATGTCGGTTGCCTGCCAGGTGAAGTGCTTGATGCACCCGAGATTCTCGGTCTGCATGCGAGTGATTCTCCTCCGACAACGTGGTCGGGGATGTATTGGCTTCGGCATGGAGGGTGGTCATCGTCGGAATTGCTGCGCGCCGAAGTCATTCGCAGCGTGCCGCACGCGATTGATCCATCGCACGAGTGGTCGGTCGATAGCCGAGCGCCTGCAGGCACGTACTGCTTTCAGTTCATGGATCAGATCGAAGGGCGATCCGTGGAAGAAGCGCCGCCCGCCGTCTTAGTGATGACTCTGCTTGTCTCGATGTACAAAAAACAGGGTTACTATCCGGTGATACCCCCGGGCGCGGAAATCTTGTGCAAGGAGAAGCATCCACAGCAGGGTGATGTACGGTTCTCGATTCGGGACCGGACAAAACATGGAGACCCAAATCTGCAGCCATTTCAGCCCGCATGGGTTGGTATGGGGCGCAAAGGTATTTGGTTGCGTCACTGGAGAGTGTCCTGATCGTGGCAACGTCATCGGAGGCTTCTGCTTCCGAGAACAAAGCTCTCCGCTCGCCATCGTGCAGCGGAGACTTTTATGATGCCCGCGCTGTATCCAGCCAGGCCGTCATCGCGCCGAGGAAGGCTTTGCGCTGCGCTTGGACTTCCGCCGGGAGAGCCGCGATTAAGCGCTTCTTGTGATTTTCCATGTCGCCGTTGGCTTGGAAAATTTCCGATGCATCAACGGGAAGTTTCATGTTTGTTCCACCGTCCCATTGCAACATCGGAAAACCAAGCGCGACAAGCGGAGCATCGAACACGGCGTCGATCGTGAGCCATGTTCCGTCGACGTTTACTTTTAGGAAGTCGTGGTAATCGGGAATGTGTTTGCCGTGGAATTCCACCAATGCGTCCGGCCACGGCGTGATCGGGAAACGGCCGAAGTCGTGGAGAGCGAACCAACTCTCAACGTCGTATCCGAGCTCTATAAGCAGCAATTGGAGAAGCGCGTGTTTTCCGCTGCACGTACCTTTCTGAGCCGCGAGGACATCAAACGGATTCCGCGAGCCGATGTCGCCGTATGCGATATCTCGGATGCATTCATACGCGGCGACGAGCCGGGTGTCGTCGGGTATCGCTTGAAAGCGTTGCACGAGCGCCGTGAAGGCTACAGGGGTGTCGGACATGGATGCACTATAGCTTTTCATTTCCCAAGCAATAGCCACATCAACCCCAGGATCACCGGCTGGTGCACGAGGTAGATCAACAACGAATGTTTGCCGGGCCACGTTAGGGTCTCTAGCAGCACCCCATCGTGGGTGCGGTCCATAGGGGATTCGTTTGGCGTACGTTTCGATAACGGCACCCCCACCGCAAACCCCAGCAGCACGGGCCCGAGCCAGGGGAAGATCGGGACGAAATCGACGGACCGGAAATAGGGCGGAATGAACCCAAGTGGGATGAACGCGTTCGTCGTCGCGTCGTATCCGGCAGCGATGAAGCCCAGGAGAATGCACGCGATGCCGAAGACGGCGATCGGTATCGGGCGCATTTTTCGCAGGACGGGCAGCGCGAAGGCCGCCACGCCGATGAGGTGGAGGATACCGAAGCGGACCCACGTTCCGGGGTCGATCAGC
>CAYXNG010000055.1:0-1652 GCA_964466635.1 uncultured Candidatus Peribacteria bacterium
AGGAAACTAACTGTCTTTTTTACCTCCACGACAACAGAGGACAGATTCATTGCTCACCGAACTACAAGGGACACGTCGCGAATGTAAATAAGTACCTGAAGTAGCGAAATGATAGACTAAAGGGATGTCAGAGAAGAAGCCACGAAAATTCGCCGTACGAGCGGTGTTAAATATCTATTGGCAACACTTCAAGCGGTATCCGTATACCGTCTCGTTGGCGCTGGTCCTTACGGTCTCAGGTTTCATATTCGCCGTAATCATTCCGCTCTTCTTTAAGCGGCTCGTTGATCTCGCCTCAACGAATGCGATGCCAGCTGAGCTCGTAGCGCAGGCGATGTATGCCGTGCTTTTCACTACCTTCGTCGTAGTGATGCTTCGCATGGTAACGCGTCGCACGGGCAGTTTCCTTGCAGTGTATGTCCAACCTAAGCTCATGAATGAGATAGGACAGACTGCATTCACATACCTCATCGGCCACTCGTATCACTTCTTCTCGAATAATTTCACCGGTACGTTGGTGCGGCGTGTAACGCGTCTACAGAGCGCGTTTGAGACATTCATGGACCGCGTGCTGTACGACTTCATCCCGATGATTGTCATGATTGTCGGTGCGACCATCGTCCTGTTTATGCGCAGTGTGCTCATCGGCAGCATATTCCTGGCATGGGTTGTGTTGTTCTGTGTCGTTCAGGTGGCGATTCTCCGCTGGAAGACAAAGTTCGATCGCGCATCATCTGAGAAGGACTCTGAGGCTACTGGCATTCTTTCGGATGCAGTCGCAAACGAGGTCACGATAAAGATGTTCTCAGGAGAGAGCTACGAGCGCGGCTTGTTCAAGAAGGTATCGGACGAACTGTCAGCTGCACGCTTCAGGACGTGGCGCATCGGCGAGTTCATCAATATCATCCAAGCGTTTCTCATGATTGGGGTCGAGTTCATCATGTTCTATTGGCTCATTGATCTCTGGCAGCAGGGGCAGGCGACTGCGGGAGATTTTATTCTCGTGCATGCGTATGTCCTCGCAGCAATCGACCGGCTCTGGGATCTCGGTAATGCGATGCGCAAAGTCAACGAATCATTCACTGACGCGGCCGAAATGGTGCATATCATGCAGACACCTCATGAGGTGAAGGATGCTGCGCACGCAACGAGCCTAGCTGTCTCGCAAGGGGCGATTTCATTCAGTGATGTGCGATTTGGCTTTTCTGAAGGGCGAGACGTGCTGTCAGGTTTCAACCTCACTATCAGCTCTCAGGAAAAGGTCGCCCTTATCGGACCATCGGGAGCCGGCAAAACAACAATTACAAAGCTCATAGTTCGATTCCACGATGTCTCAGAGGGAATCATTGCAATCGATGGGCAGAATATTGCTCACGTGTCGCAGGAATCGCTTCGCAACGCCATCGCATTTGTGCCACAGGAGCCAGTACTGTTCCATCGCTCACTCATGGAAAACATTCGCTATGGACGTCGGGATGCTACTGATGATGAAGTTATTGAGGCAGCAAAGCAGGCGCACTGCTACGAGTTCGTTATGAAGACACCCGAAGGATTCAATACTTTCGTCGGCGAGCGCGGAATCAAGCTTTCTGGTGGCGAACGTCAGCGTATTGCCATTGCTCGCGCAATTCTCAAGGACGCGCCAATCCTCA